>DAIQBL010000053.1:0-11701 GCA_036781185.1 Thermoplasmatota archaeon
TGCGCCGTCAGGATCGGGTTGTCGGTGAACCCGCACGCGTCGAGACCCGGGGCCGCGAGGAGCGCGTGTCGGCCGTCGGCGAGCACTTCCGTAGCGAGCAGGTTGCCCCGCGTGACGTACTGGACTCCCTCCGGCACCTTCTGGGCCGGCGCGGTAACGAACGTCACCTGCACCCCGCGCTTCACCGCGGAGAGGACCTTTTTGGCGAGCGCGTCGCGGACGTCGGCAACCTGCGGGGTCGTGAGGATGAACGTCTGCATGGACTGGTCGAGGAGCTCGGCGATCTTGCCAACGACCCGCTCCCGCCCGGAGAGCAGGTACACGAGCTGGGGCTCGCCGTGCTCGGCGACGGCGCGGTGGAGGGCCTCGAGCGTGTCGAACACCTCCGCGATCGATCCCTTCAGCGACTCCGCGACCTCGAGGGGGGGCTTCGGCCGGAACAGGATCGGCTTTCCGCCCGTCGGCGCGGCGTACCCCTTTTCCGCGAGCGACTCGAGCACCTTGTAGGCCGATGTCCGCGGGATCCGGGCCGTGTGGGCGAGTGTCGCGGCGTCGCCGACCCCTCGGCCGACCAGGGCGATGTACGCCCGGGCCTCGTAGACCGTCAGCCCGACCTTGCCGAGGACGTCGACCGCCCGGCGGTACTCCTCCGAGTTGTCGTTCCCGAGGGCCGCGGCGACCTCTTCGACCGACGCCATTCGAGAGGGGACCCGCCCCCCACGGATAACCTACCGGCGGCCGCAGGGAGCGTTCAGGGGACGGGTTTCGTCAACGCGAGGAGCGCCGACTTCCCGAGCAGCATCTCCGCCTCGGTCTCGGTCGCGAGGCCCTGCTTGACGAGGAGCACCCGCACCGGAACGCCCGAGCGCGTCGATTCGTGGATCAGCTCGGCGACCTTCAAGTAGCCGAACTTCGGCGTGAGGATCGTCGCGAGGGCGGTCGACGCGAGGAGGTAGCGTTCCAGTGCCGGGGAGTTCGGCTGGATCCCGTCGACGCACGTGCGCGCGAAGACGGGGAGGTAGTTCGTCAGGATCTTGGCCGAGAACAGGACCTCGAACGCCGCGAGCGGCATCATCACGTTGATCTCGAGCTGGCCGGCCTGCACCGCGAGCGACGTCGCGAGGTCCGAGCCGATCACGTGGAACGCCACCTGGTCGAGGCACTCGGCGGCCGAGGGGTTCACCTTCGCCGGCATGATCGACGACCCCGGCTGGATCTCCGGGAGCCGGATCTCGTCGAACCCGGTCGAGGGCCCGCTCGACAGCAGTCGCAGGTCGTTCGCGATCCGAACGAGCTCTTGCGCGAGGCTCCGCATCCACGCGGACGCGGCCCCCATGGGCCAGCGGCTCTGCATCGTCTCGAACGGGTCGCGCGCGACGCTCAGCGAGAGACCGCTGAGCTCGGCGAGGGTTGCGACACTTCGGTGGCGGAATCCCGGCGCGGTGTTGATCCCGCTGCCGACGGCGCTCCCGCCGAGGGGGATCTCCCCGAGGGCGTGGCGGACGGGCGGGAGGAGTTCGAGGAGGTGTTCGAGGCTCGACGCGTAGGCCGTGAACTCCTGGCCGAGCGACACCGGCATGGCGTCCTTCAGGTGCGTCCGGCCCGCCTTCGCGGCGGAGGCGAACTCCGACCCCTTCTTCCGCAGGCTCGCGGCGAGGAGCTGGACGGCCGGGACGAGCTCCGCGAACGCGAACAGGGTCGCGATCTGCGCGGCGGCGGGGAACGTGTCGTTCGTCGACTGGCCGCGGTTGACGTGGTCGTTCGGGCTCACGACGTCGTACTTCCCGCGGGGCTCGCCGAGCAGTTCGAGGGCCCGGTTCGCGAGCACCTCGTTGACGTTCATGTGGTAGGAGGTCCCGGCCCCGGCCTGGAACACGTCGACGACGAGCTGGTCGGCGAACCGGCCGTCCGCGAGCTCTTTCGCCGCCTGCTCGATCGCCGCGCTCCGCCGCGCGTCGAGGACGCCGAGCGCGAGGTTCGTCCTCGCGCAGGCGAGCTTGATCAGGGCGTAAGCGCGCCGGAGGTGGGGGGACCCGGTGAGCCCGCTGACGGGAAAGTTCTCCATCGCGCGGAGCGTCTGGATGCCGTAGTAGGCGTCGGCCGGCACCTCGCGCGGGCCGAGCGAGTCCGACTCGGTCCGAGTGGCCGTCATGGTCGCGGCGAGCGAGGACGAGGAATAATCGTTTCCGCCCGCGCTGGTCCGGGCTATATCGCCGACCGGCTGTTGGCGCCGAGGTCGCCCGCGCCGCGGCCGGGCGCTCCGCCATGATCCATCCAGGACTGGTCACCGTCAACATCATCGAGGAGGTCGCGTTCCTCGCCGCGACCCCGCTGCTCTGGCTGTTCCTCTACCTGTTCGCCTGGGTCGAGCCGGCGCGCGCGAAGGCCGCCGGGTTCGGCCGAACGACGTACTGGCTGCTCGTCGGAGGCGGCGTACTCGGGCTCCTCGGCGAGCTCCCGATCTTGCCCATCGGCCAGTACGTGCTCGGGATCAACGTCGCGGGCGGCATCATCCCGCTCGTCCTCTCGGGGCTGTTCCTCGCGCGCCTGGCCCCCAACGGCTGGTCCGCCGGTCGCGTCTTTGTCGGCCTCCTGGTGCTGGAAACCGCCGCCTCTCTGGTCGCCGCCATCTTCGTTCCCTCGTTCGCGTGGGCCGTCGTCCTCGGGAGCGCGACCGGACTCACCATACTCGGTGTGTGGATCCTCAGCGAACGGCCATCGGGCCGCCTCTACGGGCTCGCGCTCGCGCTCACCTCGGCGACCCTCGCGGTGACCTTCCTCACCACCCAGAGCGAGCCCGGCTACGGCATCACCTCCCAGTTTCCGTTCTACCTGCTCGCTCCCATCGGGATCGGCGTGGTGGCCGTCGCCGTCGCTCACGGAATCGGGCGGGGGCCGGTCGATGGCCTCCCGCTCGCGTACGCCACGACGACCATCGGCGTGCTGGTCGGGGCCGACGTCCTCCGCCAACCGCCCCTGTACGGACCCGGAGGCGGGGGGTTCTACGTCATCGGCGGCGCCGGACCGTTCGACTTGCTCTACCTCTCGGGGCTGATCGCTCTCGTCTCGGCTTGGGCGTTCGAGCGTCTGGTGCACCATCCGCCCCGCGGCGATCCGTCCTCAGCGGTCGTCCGAGCCCCCCGCGCGCCGGAGGACGTCCTCCGGAACTCGCTCGATGTCGCGATGGCCGGCGACCCGGCCGCCGCGGTTCGACTCGCCGGCGAGGCGGCGGAGGGGTCGGTCCGCCGGGCCCACCTGCTGCTCGGCACCCCGCCCGGACCGTTGGATGCGCCCTGGGCCGGGCTCCCGGTCCCGGCGTGGGTCGACCTCGACCATCGGAACCTCCGAGCCCTCGTACTCTCGCCCGAACGTCGACCGCGCGATTCCGCCCGGGCCTGGTGGACGGCGCGCTGGCTCGTCCGCCTCGGCCGGGAACTCGCGCGGACGAGGTTCGCCAAGGCCGAGACGAGGTTCCTCGCCGCCACCGCGGACGTGGCCCTTCTCGCCGCCCCGGCGGTCGTCGTCTGGGTCCTCCTCGTTCTGACCGCGAAAGGGTCGGGGACTGCCCTGCTGACGGGCGCCGGCTACAACGCCGCCGCCGTGGGGTACGCCGCGTGGGCGTTCCTCTACTTCGTCGTCGCCGAAGCGTGGTTCGGGACGACGGTCGGAAAGCGGCTCGTCGGCCTCGCGGTCACGGACCGGACGCTCCACCGGCCGTCCTTGATCCCGGCGATGGTGCGCAATGCCCCAAAGCTCCTCCCGCTCGTCGTGGTCGGCGTCGTCGGCGCGGACCTCGTGTTCGTGGCCCTCCGCGGCGCCACGGCGCTCGGGATCACCGGCACCTCCTACCTCCCGGACATCGCCGTCGTGACGGCCCTGACGTTCCTCGTCCTCCTCGGCATCGGGCTCCCGACCGCCGCCGGCGCGCTCACGATGTCCATGACCGCGGAGCGTCAGCGGCTCGGGGACCTGCTCGCGGGCACCTGGGTGGTGACCGCTCGGCGGCCTACGACGGCGGTCCCGCCGGGGGCGGCCGCGCCGGCACCGGCGCGCCCAGGCGGGTAAGGTGGATCGCGATCGAGGAGACGTTCGCCTCCCGGCCGTCTCGGTTCGTGAGACGTTCGGTCCCGATCGTCACCGGGCCGACCCCGACTTGGCCCTCGAGGAACTTCCTCCGGACGACCTCGACCACGTCGACCGCCTTCGCGATGGCGGCGCCCCGTGCCTTGACGACGACCGGGCCGGCGCCCGAATTCAGCTCGGCGACGACCTGGAACACGTAGCTCATCGTCGGGCGCGGCCCGATGTACACCGTCGCCCCGTTCGGGGTGGACGGACCCCGCGGGGGCGCCTCGACCATCGAAAGTCGGAGCGGGGGGCGGTACAAGCCTTTTTCTCGCCGAGCCGCCATTCTTCCGAGGGGGCACGAGCCACCGGACCCTTCGTTCGGCAAAGGTTATGCGCGAGGAGCCGTACGCGGCCGCGGTCGCGCAGGGGTGGCCCAGCTTGGTCAAAGGCGCCAGGTTGAGGTCCTGGTCTCGTAGGAGTTCGTGAGTTCAAATCTCACCCCCTGCATCCCGCCTCGCGGAGTGGCCCTTGGCGGTTGACCGAACCCCGTGCGCCGAGTGCGGTAGCACGCTGCCGGGGAACGCGGACACGTGCCCGGTGTGCGGAGCCCCGGTCGACCCGGGCAAGTCGGGCGCGGCGGCGGCCCCGGCGGCCGCCCGCGAGCCGACCGCCTCGGGCGGCGAGCTCGGCCGCCGACGGGCCCGGCTCCGCCAATGGCAGGAGCAGGCGGAACCCCTCGGCGTCCGGATCGCGCAGTTCCCGCCGTGGGCCGAGTCCGCCGCCGAATCCGGCCAGGACCCGGACGGATGGCTCGAGGTGATGCGCGGCGTCGAGCGGCTCGCCCAGAGGAACGTCGTCGCCGCCCTGGAGCAATGGGAGCGGCAGACGAAGAGCCGCCTCTCCCGCCTCGAGGCGTACTCCGTCGACGGCCGCCTCGAGCGCGACCAGATGGACGACGTCCTCCACGCGGCCCGCACCGGCGAGATCACGCAGGCGCTGACGACGTACCAGCAGGTCGACCGGGTCGTCGCGCTGAAGGAGCGCCACCTCGACCAGGCCCGCGACGAGCTCGAACGGCTCGTCTCGCTGTTCCGCGACATGCAGGCGCTCGGCCTCCAGCCCCCCGTCGACCCCGGGGAGATCGCCGACGACCTCGAGCGCGAGCTCCGCGGCGGGCGGCTCGCCCCGCTGAAGCAGCAGCTCCGGGCGCTCCGCCAGCAGGCCACGAACCGGCTGAAGGACGCCGTGCCCGGGTACATCAGCCGCTACGGCGAGTTCCTCGTCCGCGAGCGATCGGAGGGTACCGCCGTCGAGGTCGAGGCGGCGGAGCTGGCGCGCGGAGCGAAGGCGTTCGTCGACGGCCATCCGGAAGAGGCGCTCCGGCGCCTCCGAATCCTCGCTCAAGTGCACGGCGGCCGGGGCGCCTCGGCCGGCGGCCTCGCCGCGAAGCCCGACGTTACAGGAGCTTCTCGAACAGCCTGACGTCCTCTTTCCACCGGTGGCGGTGGAGGACGCCGGCCTCGGCGAAGCCGAGCCGCTTGAACATCTCCGCGGCGGCCGTGAATCGCGCGAGGGCGTCGACCCAGACCGCGTTCGAGCTGTTGTGCTTCGCCCAGTCGACGGCGGCGCTCGTGAGCTGCGAACCGATCCCCTGCCGCCGGACCTCGGGGTCGACCACGAGGTGGACGACGCGGCACGAACCGTCGTTCAATTCGCACCCGACCGCCCCGATCATCCGGCCGTCGCGCCGGGCGGCGAAGTAGGTCACCCCTTCCATCCAGCTCGTGAACTCGAGCGGCGTCGGCGCCCACGCCTTCACCATCTCCGCGGGCAGCTCCGGCCGGAACTGCTCCCAGACGCGCTTGTAGAGCGCGCAGATCTCCGGGATGTCCTGGTGCGTGAGCCGCTCGACCGAGACCGGCGACTTGCCGTTCGTCTTCGTTGGAGCCGGGGAGCGGGCGTCGCCCCGGTCCGGAGTCCCCTCTACCGCCACTCGCGTTGCCTCGACGAAGTCGAACGGGCGTTCATGCGCGTCTCTCCATATGAAATCTCTCCCCTCGCCGGGAGCTTCGGAGCCGTCCGGGCGGATTCAGGGCGTGTGCCGGGAGGGCGTGCGGGGGAACGGCGTCGTCTCCCGGATGTGCTCGCGGCGGAGCATCCAGCGGAGCACCCGCTCGACACCGAGGCCGAAGCCCGCGTGGGGGACGCTGCCGTGCCGTCGGAGGTCGAGGTACCAGTCGTACTCCGCCGGGTCGGCCCCTGCCGCCTTCAGCCGCTCCACCAGCTTCTCCACCGACGTCTCGCGGCAGCTGGCCCCGACGATCTCCCCGTACCCTTCCGGGGCGAGGAGGTCCGCCGCCTCGACGGTCTTCGGGTCGGCCGGCGACTGCAGCATGTAGAACGCCTTCAGCTCGCGCGGGAAGTGGGTGACGAAGATCGGCGTCGGCTCCTCCATCGTGAGCGCGGCCTCCTCGGCCGTCCGGAGGTCGGCGCCCCAGGCGAGGTCGAACCCCTTCGTCCGGAGGCGTTCGAGCGCTTCGGCATAGGTGATCCGAGGGAACGGGGCCCGGATCTTCGCGAGCTCCTCGGGGGCGCGCCCGAGCTCCTTCAGCTCCTTCGCGCGCCGACCGGCGACGTCGGCGACCGCCGTCGCGATCATCCGCTCGATGAATTCCTCGAGCTGGCCGAGGTCGCACCAGGCGAGCTCCACCTCGAGATGGAGATACTCCGTGAGGTGCCGCGGCGTTCGCGACTTCTCCGCTCGGAACGACGGGGTGAGCGCGTACACCCGCTCGTTCGGGACGAGCAGCGCCTCGAGGTAGAGCTGGACGCTCTGGGAGAGGTAGCCGGTCCGGCCGAAGTAGTCGAACTGGAACGCCTCGGCCCCGCCCTCGGCCGGGTTTCCCGTCAACACCGGGGGCGTCATCTCCAGGACTTCCTCGGCCTCGAGGAACCTCCGGAACGCGGCGAGCAGCTCGGCCTTCACTCGGAAGGTCGCGACGTGCTCGTGCGACCGGATCACGAGGTGGCGCTTGTCGAGCCGGAACTCCTCGGTCTGGTCGCGGAAGATCGGGAACGGCTGGCCGGCGTCCACGACCCGGAGCGACGTGGCCCGCACCTCTCGACCACCGGGGGCGCGGGGGTCGGCGTGCACGGTCCCCTCGAGGTCGAGGGCGCCCTCGACCTGGAGCGTCGTGGCCCGCTCGAACGATTCGGGCCCGAGCGCGTCGCGCTTCGCGGCGACCTGGACCGAGCCGGTCCGGTCGCGGATGAGCAGGAACAGGAGCCCGCCGGAGTGGCGCGTCTTCTCCACCCAGCCGCGCAGCCGGACCTTCCGGCCGTCCGCCGTCGGCGCGAAGACGGTCGCGACCGTGTCGACCGGCGTAGGGGCCGCTACTGGTACTCCCGCCATTTGTGGCCGCACTTCGTGCACTCGAAGATCCGGGTCTCGGGCTCGTCCGCGCCCCGAGTCTGTCGCAGGACCCAGTACGCCTTCGAGTGGCCGCACTTCGGGCACTCCTCTTCGGCGGTCGGGAGCGTGGCCTCGACCTTGCCCTCGATCACGGTCATCGCGTGGCCGGTGGCGACCGAGGTGCCGACCTGCTTGTACGCCCCGAGCGGGACCTTCGCACCGCACGCGGCGCACCGCCAGACCCCGGCCGGCTTATCCGGGCGCATCAGCCGCTTGCACTTGGGACAGAACATTTCGTCTCGAAAACCGGAGGACGCTATTTGACGGTTGGCCCCGAACTTACGTCGACAGGACCTGGTCGGGTCCGGCGGCGCTCGACGGCGGCGCCTCGGCGGGTGCGACCGAGAGCGGGAGGGGCGACGGCTTGGCGCCGGGGACGAAGAGCCCCCGGATGTGCTCCGTGCGCTTCGCGAGGTCCTCCTTCGTGGCGATGTCGTGGCGGACGTAGTACGCGCCCGTGACGAACGCGAGGGCGTGCTCGACCCGCGTCGACGCCTCGTGGATCGCGCTCGCCTCGCCGACGAGGGCGAAGCCGCGCGAGGAGCCCAGCACGTATCGGCCCGGCCGCTTCGAGTCCGTGTCGCCGAAGAACACGTGGACGCCGTCGCCCTCCACCTTCGGAAGGTCGACCGATACCTCGACGCCCACCTTCGGCGTCGCGCCGTACCCGGGGGGCACGATGTACTTTACGGCGGTCGCGCGGAGCCGGAACGTCAGCAGGTTCGGGTCGACCCGGCCGGTCGCGACGCCATACATCAGCCGATCGAAATCGCCCTCCTCGTAGAGCGGGAGGACGTTGAGCGACTCCGGGTCGCCGAACCGGGCGTTGAACTCGATGAGCACCGGGCCGGACGCGGTGAGCAGGAATCCCCCGTAGAGGATCCCGCGGTACGGGATGCCGTCCTGGCGCAGCGCCTCGACGGTCTTCCGGAGGACGTCGAGCGCCCGGTCCCGCATGGTCGGCGAGACGAACGGCAGCAGGTGGTCCCGCTGCGAGAACGCGCCCATTCCGCCGGTGTTCGCCCCGGTGTCCCCTTCGAGCGCCCTCTTGTAGTCGTGCACCAGGGGCATCGGGTAGACGCCGGAGTCGGTGACGAACGCCATGAGGCTGAACTCCTCGCCCTCGACCTTCTCCTCGAGGAGGACGCCGTCCCCGCCCCCGACGAGCAGTTTCTTCGCGTAGGAGGCCCCCTCTTGCGGAGTCGCGAAGTCGGAGCCCTGCACCCACACGCCCTTGCCGCCCATCAATCCGATCGGCTTGACGACGAACGGGACGTGGAATTCCGCGACGCGGGCGTCGACCTCGTCGGCGTTGTGGACGGCGACGAACCGGGGCGACGCGTTGATCCCGTGCTTGGCGAGGAGCTCGCGGCAGAACTGTTTCGACGTCTCAATACGCGCTCCGGACTTGGAGGGGCCGACGACCGGCACGTCCGCGGACCGGAGGGCGTCCCCAAGCCCCGCGCCGAGCGGAGCTTCCGGGCCGATGACGGCGTAGTCGACCCGCTGGGCCTTCGCGAACGCGACGACGGGGGCCGGGATGGTCGGGTCGGCGCGGAGTGTCGCCAGGGCGATGGGGTCGATGCCGACGTTCGGTCGGGCGCCGGCGGCGACGATCGTCGCGCCGGACCGGAGGAGCGTCGCCGCGATGGCGTGCTCTCGGGCCCCGGATCCGACGACGAGAACCCGCATCGGCGCCCGCTGGGAACCCCGCGGGATATAGCCGTGATGGAGCCCGGAATCCCGACGGTCGGTGACGCGCCAATGCCCGGCCCGGCGTCCCGGCCTCGGCGCGACCGGGAGTCGTTCGGCTAGCCCGCGGCGCGCCCCGGAGAACGAGGCCGGCCGGTGGCAGCCCGCCGTGACCGGACGGGAATCTCCCGGCTTTCCGATCGCCGAAAATCGGCCCGGCCGCCCCGTCGGAGTGTCGCTCGCCGTCGTCGAGAACCGGCGCGGTCGCCACGCTTAAAAGCCGTACCCGTGTGGGCGCGCTCGGCCCCCATGGAGATTCAAGTCGTCGAGAAGGAGCACGACTCGCTCCGCATCGAAATTCCGAGGGCGGAGGAGACGCTCCTCGTCCCTCTCGTCGAGGCGCTCCAGGCGGAGGAACACGTCGTGGAGGCGCGGTACTATTTCGGCCACCCGTTCCTCGACCGGCCGACGCTCTTCGTCAAGACGAAGGGCGAGAAGCCCCAAGCCGTCCTGAAGCGGGTCCTCAAAGACCTCGCGGACTCGTACGGCGACGTCCTGCAGGACTTCGACAAGAAGGCCGAGAAGATCAAGGCGTAGCGCGGCGACCGATGCTGAAGGAGTGCGCCCAGCACGGGTACTTCCGGGCGGAGAACTGCCCGGTGTGCGGTGGCTCCGGTCGGTTCTTGATGAACGACCGGGAGCTCGACCACCTCGGTCGCGTGATGACCGGGGTTCTGCGCCACTTCCCGGAGAAGTACAGCCTCACGGTCGAGGAGCGCGGTTGGATCGGGCTGCCGACGCTCGTCCAGGCGATCCAGACGCGCCATCGGGGCTACCACTGGCTCCGCGTCCACCACCTCGTCGCCATCGCCGAGAGCGACCCGAAGGGTCGGTACGAGGTGAAGGACGACAAGGTCCGGGCGACGTACGGCCACACGATCGAGGTCGCCCTCGACCTGCCGACCGAGAACGTGCCCGCCGAGCTGTACTTCCCGGTGACGCCCGAGGAGGCGTCGATCGTCCTCGAGGTCGGTCTGAAGCCGTCCGACCGCCGCAAGGTCCACCTATCGAAGACCGCGGAGGATGCCCGGGCCGCCGGCGTGGTCCGGACCCCGGAGCCCGTGATCCTCTCGATCGACGCGGACGCGGCGCAGGCCGAAGGGATCGTGATCATGCGCGCGGGGAAGACCGTCTACCTCGCCGACCAGGTTCCGGCGAAGTTCCTCGCCAAGCACTCGACGGACGGCGCGGCCGCCGATTAGGTCCGACGCGCGCGCGGTCTCGGGCCGACGGCGATGGGGCGCCCAGGCCGGGGGAATCGCAAGCGGGGTCTCCCGCCGTCGGAGGACGAGTCGGACCAACTCAAGGTGAGCTTGCGGGCGATGGACGAGCCCGCGTTCCGGGCCTCGTTCGACCAAAGCGTGAGACGTCACGCCGACGAGCAGGTTCAACGCGGGGTCTGGACCTCCTCGAGCGCCCTCCAAGCGAGCCGAGAGGAGATGGCGCAACTGCTGCCGCGAGGCCGCGCGACCCCGGGGTATCGGTTCTGCCAGGTCCTCGAACGAGCCACGGGCGCGGTCGTCGGCGAAACGTGGTACAGCGTTCGAGCCCGAGGCGGCACGACGCACTTCTGGATCGATTGGATCTGGATCGACCTGCCATTTCGCCGGCAGGGCTTCGGGGAAGATCTCCTTCGCTGGCTCGAGATTGAGGCCGTCCGGAGCGGGGCGGATCGGGTGGGCTTGCACGTCTTCGCCGGGAACGCGGCCGCCCGCGCCCTCTACGGGAAGCGGGGGTTCGAGACCACGAACCTCCGGATGGCCAAACGAGTGGGTCCGTCGGCCCGCGGCTCGCCGTGAGTGGGGCCCCCCGCTCGGGTCCTCAGTCGACGACGACGTTCGACTCGTACGCCGTCGACACGAACACGTGCAGGTCGATCCCCGTCGACGGGGCGAACGAGTTCACGAACACGAAGTAGTAGGTGTCCGTGTACGGCGCGGCGAACGCGAACGGCTCCGCGGACCCGTTGATCACGAGGAGCGGGATCGCCGGCGCGTGCGCCGCGAAATCGGGGAAGTCGGTCGAGTTGAACACCTCGAGCGTCAGCGGGGCTCCGGGCGGGTTCTCGACGGAGTAGTTCCCCTGGATGTAGTCCTCGCCGGTGACGGGGCCGGACAGATAGGTGAAGTTGCCCGCCCCGACCGTCTGCCACCCGGAGCTCGTCAGGGGGTCGGCGTAGGTGGGCGGCCCGGAGATCGCGCCAGACAGCGTCGCCCACGCGAGCCCGAGAATGACGACGACGACGACCACCACCCGCAGCGCCTGGACCATCTTGAACCACCGTCGGGTCCGGGGGGCGAGGGCATTCACTCGCCCGGATTGAACCGACTGCGAAGCCCCGCACGTCGGGCACTTCGCGCCTCCCGGCGGGAACGCTTCCCCGCAGAGGGTGCAGGTTCCCCATTCGGC
>DAIQBL010000054.1:0-11539 GCA_036781185.1 Thermoplasmatota archaeon
CGGGAACCGGCCCAGCACATCTGCCCGGCGTTTCCGAAGATCCCGAAGGCGATGCCGCGCGCGGCGCGGTCGAGGTCCGCGTCCGGGAACACCACGACCGGACTCTTCCCGCCGAGCTCGAGCGTCGCGGGAATCGTGCGACGGGCGGCGATCTCGGCGATACGGCGCCCGACCTCGCCGCTTCCCGTGAACGTCACCGAGCGGCACCGGACGTCGGAGACGAGGCCCTCGCCGACCTCGCTCCCGCTCCCGACCACGACGTTGAGGATGCCGTCCGGAATCCCGGCTTCCTTCGCGAGCCGGCCGAACGCGATCGCGGTGAGCGGGGTGAGGCTCGCGGGTTTCAGGACCGCGGCGTTGCCGGCGGCGAGCGCGGGGGCGACCCCGCGGACGGCGAGGAGGAGCGGGTAGTTCCACGGCGCGATGTGGACCGTGACCCCGAGCGGCTCGCGCAGCGTGTAATCGAGCCGGGCGCCCGGGACGGAGATCGTCTCGCCCTGGACCTTGTCGGCCAGCCCCGCCACGTACTCGATGGTCCGGACGACGAACGCCATGTCGCCGCGCGATTCCTTGAGCGTCTTGCCCATGTTGAGGGTCTCGAGCCGCGCGAACTCCTCGAGCCGGGATTCGAGTAGGCCCGCGAGCTTGACGAGCGCTTTCGCCCGGCGGCCGCCGTCGTCCGACGCCCACCAGCTCGACTCGAACGCCGTCTGCGCCACCTCCATCGCGTGCCGGGCGTCGTCCGCGTGCCCGACCGCGACCTGGGCGAGCTCCGCGTTCGACGCGGGGTTCTTCACCGGCGCGCGCTCGCCCCGGGCCCCGGGCGTTTCGGCGCCGCCGATCACGAAGTCGAACGGCCGTTCGAGGGTTCCGGACATGGTGGTTCGCGGGGAGAGGGCCGCGGTTGATAGCGCTTCGCGGGCCGACGTACGCCCGGTACGCCCACCTTGTATGCGCCGCGTGTCCTCCTCGACCTGGAGGGCCTAGCAACGTTCCGAACCTCGCAGTTCACCGCCGAGGCGGTGGCGGACGGCGTCTGGGCCGCCATCGCCGGCCCCGCCTCGGGCGCCGGCAGCAACGCCGGCATCGTCGACCTTCGACCCGCGACGCTCGTGTTCGACGCCTTCCGGACGCCCGCCGCCGCGGCGGACCTCCGGTCGGCGGCGACCGTCCTCACGGGTCGGAACCCGTCGATGGTGGTGAACAGCCACTGGCACCCGACCCACACGGGCGGCAACGCCACGTTCGGCTCGTGCGCGATCTTCGGGACGGAACGGACCCGCACCCGGATCAACGAGCTCGGGCCCCTCTGGGTGGCCACCGTGGAGGACCCGGATTGGCCGAACCGAACGGCCGACCTCCAGAGCCGCCACGATGCAGAGCCCGACCCGCTCCGCCGACGGGAGATCGCCTCCGAGCTCGCGGCCCGTCACGACCTTCGGGACTCCCGGGACCGGGTGCGCGTCCGGCCGCCGGACGAGATCTTCGAGGAGCGGTACATGGTCCCGGGCAAGCGGGGCGTCTCCATCGTCGAGGGCGGCGGCCACAGCGAGAGCGACTCGATCGTGTTCGTCACGGACGGCGAGGTGCTGTTCGCCGGCGACCTCGTTTCCGTCAACACCCACCCGAACCTCGTGTCGGCCGACCTCCCCCGGTGGCGGACGACCCTCGGAAAGATCGAGAAGATCGCACCCCGCGTCATCGTCCCGGGCCACGGCCCGGTGGCCGGGATCGACGCGTGCGCGGAGCTTTCGGAGTACCTCCGGCGCGTCGAGGAGATCGCGGCCGACGACGGTCCGCCGCAACTTCCGGAGGAGTACGCGGGATGGGAGTCGCCGGGCCACTTCTTCGACGGAATCGCCGTGCTGCGGGCTCGCCGGTCGGGTCCCGCCGCTCCCTAGGTCCCCGAGTTCAGGGGCCGGCGGGCCCGGTCGGTTCCGATCCGGTACCATCCATCGCGTAGACCCGCCCCTTCCACGCGATGGGCCGTCGCCGGATCCCGTCCGACAGCGAGGCGACGACGAGGGCGAGATAGAACCCGACCGCCACCGGGAACACGAGCCCGTAGCCGGCGCTCATGCCGATCGCCCGGGCAAACAGGGCGTGCTTGGCGAACCACGCCACGTAGACGAACGCGCCGAGGCCCGTCAGGATCGCGGAGCCTGTAGCGAGGCCGAGCGGGAGGACGGCGAGGGGCAGCAGGAAGAGACCGATGAGCCCGGCGAGGAACACGAGCTGCCGCGCGGCCGAGAATCGGGTGTCGTGAACGTTCTTCTTCAGGCCCTCGAACATCTCGCGGCGGTCCCGGTACATCCGGGTCACGAGGAGGTCCGGGGCCCACGCCACGCGAAGCCGTTTCCGGGCGGCCCGGAACCGCCGGGCGAGCGCGACGTCCTCGAGCACGACGCCTCGGACGGCGGCGTGACCCCCGACCGCCTCGTAGGCGGCTCGCCGCACGAGCGTGAACTGGCCGTTCGCCATCGCGGCGGTCGAGTTCTCCCGGTTCACCCGGGGGGTCCGGAAGTACGTGAGGACGAGCTGGATGTAGAGGGGCAGGACCGCCTTCTCCCAGAACGTCCGCGCCTCGACGCGGGGAGCGAGGGTCGCGAGGTCCGCGTGCTCCGACTCGGCCCAGGCGAGGGTCGCCCCGACCGTCGACGGGTGGTAGCGCATGTCGGCGTCGGTGAACAACAGGAAGCCACCGAGGCTCGCCTGGTAGCCGACGTGACACGCCCAGTTCTTGCCGACCCAGCCGGCCGGAAGCGGCGGTTCCTCGATCAGCCGGACCCTCGGAGACCGGGCGCGCGCGACCTCGCGGGTCCGGTCGGTCGACCCCCCGTCGACGACGAGGATCTCGAGCGGTTCGTACTCCTGAGCGAGCAGGCCGTCGAGCGCCGGACCGAGGTCGGCCTCCTCGTTGCGGGCCGCGAGGATGACGCTCACGAGCGGCCCGGTCCGCCACGCCGGATCCTCCGGGGGCGGCCCGAGCCGGGGCATCTGGGCGGCGAACAGGAGCGGGAGCCCCTGGAGCAGGATCGTCACCACCGTGGCGACCACCACGACCGCGACCACCCAACCGTCCAGCACGGAACGGCCGACCCTCGGGATGGATAATTAGCTCCGCGACGGTGCGACGGCGGAGGGATCGGATGGAGACGGTCGTCCATCCCCGCCTCCGTCCCGGCGCGCTCGAGGACCGGGCCTACCAGGCGAAGATCGCGGCGGCCGCCGCGGAGTCCAACACCCTCGCGGTCCTCCCGACCGGGCTCGGCAAGACCGCGATCGCGCTCCGGCTGACCGCCGAGTATCTGCGTCGGTTTCCGACGCGCTCGGTGTTGATCCTGGCCCCGACTCGTCCCCTCGTCGTCCAGCATTCGGAGAGCGTCCGCAAGGCCGTGCTCGGGCCACCCCCCGTGGTCCTCACCGGCGCTGTCGGACCCGGCGCCCGGGCCGACCTCCTCGCCCCGCCCCAGGTCGTCGTCGCGACGCCCCAGGTCGTGGGGAACGATCTCGCGAGCGGAACGTTCCCGCTCGACACGTTCTCCCTCATCGTGTTCGATGAGGCACACCGGGCGCGCGGCGACTACCCGTACGTGGCGATCGCATCGGCCAATCGGGCGGGTCCTAAGGCCCGGGTGTTCGCCCTGACCGCATCTCCCGGTTCCCAGCTCGACCCGATCCGGGAGGTGTGGCGGAACCTCGGAATCGCCCATTTCGAGTACCGGACGGCCGACGACCCGGACGTCCGACCGTACGTCCATGCGATCGGGTTCGAGACCGTCCCGGTCCCCGTCCCCCCGGAGGTCCAGCGGATCGCGGCCGAGATCCGGACCGCCGCCCGCCACCAGGAGGACGAACTTGCGAAGATGGACCTGATCCGCGAGGGGGTCGCCTCGAAGCGCGAGCTCCTCGCCTTAGGGAACCAGCTCCGCCGGGAGATCTCCCAGGCCCGCGCGCGCGGGGAGAGCGCCGGACCCCGGGTCTGGAAGGCGATGACCCACCAGGCCGCCGCCATGAAAGCGCTGCATGCCCTCGAGCTCGCGGAGACGCAAGGGGTCGACGCGGTGCGCCAGTTCTTCGAGCGGCAGACCGCCGACCGGCGGTCGCCGGCCCAGCGTCTGTTCCTCGGCGACCCGAACATCCGCGCCGCCCGGGAGCTCCT
The DNA here is from genome assembly GCA_036781185.1 of Thermoplasmatota archaeon. Classification (GTDB taxonomy): domain Archaea; phylum Thermoplasmatota; class Thermoplasmata; order Lutacidiplasmatales; family UBA184; genus Lutacidiplasma. The sequence goes on from DAIQBL010000054.1 coordinate 4,163, forward strand.
CTCGGCGGTCCAGATCGAGCACCCGAAGCTCGCCGCAGCCGTCCGGCTCGTCCGGGAGGAGCTCGACCGGTCTCCGCAGGCCCGGGTGATCGTCTTCGCCCAGTACCGGCAGACGGCCGAACGCGTCGTGGCGGAGCTCGTCGAGACGCACGACCCGAACGTCCGCGCCGCGCGGTTCGTGGGCCAGAGCTCGACCGAGGCCGACGCCGGGATGTCCCAGAAGGACCAGGTGCACCTCCTCGACCGGTTCCGGGCCGGCGAGGTCAACTGCCTCGTGGCGACCTCGGTCGCGGAGGAAGGGCTCGACGTCCCCTCCACCGACCTCGTGGTGTTCTACGAACCGGTGCCGGATCTCGTCCGGACCATCCAGCGGCGCGGCCGGACCGGCCGGGCGCGCGCCGGACGGGTCGTCGTCCTCGTGGCGGAAGGAACGCGCGACGTCGGGCTCGACCGGTCGAGCCGGGGCAAGGAGCGGCGGATGCACGAGATGCTCGAACGACTCGAGGACGAGGCCAGGGTCGGGACGGTCCCTCCCCCCGCGCCGCACGCCGTGCAGCGGCAGCTCGACGAGTTCCGCCCGGCCTAGCGACCGGTGCTGCCGAACCCGCCGGCCCGGGAGGCCACGGGTCGGACCTCGCCGACCTCGAAGTTCGCCGCCCGGTCGGCGACCAGTCGGACCTGGGCGATCCGGTCCCCGCGCCGGATCTCGTAGCCCCCCTCGAAGAGGAACGTCAGGGGGACCTTGACCTCCCCGGCGTAGTCGCGGTCGATCGTGCCGGGGGCGTTGACCATCAGGACCCCTTTCGTGCTGAGGCCGCTGCGCGGCCGGACCTCGAGGAACGCGCCGTCGGGAGCGCGCATCTTCCAGCCGGTCCGGACGAGGGTCACCCGACCCCGCTCGAGGCGCACGTCCTCCGCGCTCGCGAGGTCAAAGCCCGCGGAACCCTCGGTCGCGCGCACGGGGATCGCCGCGTCGGGGGCATCGGGAAGACGCTCCACGACCACGCGGAGCGGGGGCGGTGCGGGCACATCCGGGCGTGAGCGTCGAGGTTCTTAGAACCTCTGCGAACGGGCGATCCGAGGGAACGGTCCGGCCTCCGGCGTCCGCTAGGTCTCCGTGCCCTCGGAGACCGTGCCCGGGAGTTCGACCGCCAGATAGCGAGCGACGAGGTGACCTTCCGCCCGGCGGAGCATCTTTCCGAGCGCCGGGGGACTCTGTCCGGTGGTCCGCGCCAGCCGAGTGAGCGTGATCCGCCGCGGGACGGCGAAGAAGCCGAGAGCCCAGGCCCGGGCGATCACGTCCCGCTGCTTGGGCGTGAGCTGCGTGGTGGGAGCATCCGAGACGACCGGACGGTTCGACGCCCGCACGACTCGGAATGGGACCTCCTCCGTGCGGAGCCGGGCGAGCACCCGACGGAGCGTCCGCTCCTCGCCGTGGAACGAGGCGAGCGTCGTCTCGGCGTTGAGCCGGAACGGAGCGGTCGGCGTGATGCGGCCCGCGGAGAGCGAAACGAGAGTCCGCAGCGACGCTGGGTTCCGCTGCCGCACCAGTAGGATGTAGTCCCGCGTGCGGGGGCGCCGCTCGACGACCTCGAAGCTGTCGAGGCCGTAGAGGCGCCGGATCCGGCGCGATTCCCGCTCGAGCTCCGCGTCCGGCCGGAGCGGCCCATGGCGGCGCAGCCGCAAGAGCTGGAGGCGCCACCCCCGCTCGAGGCGGAGGGTCTCGAGAAGCTCGACCTCCTCGTACTTCTCGAAGAAGGTCGGGGGGAGGAGCCCGAGGAGAACGAGGTGCTCCGTCTGGAATTCGAGGGTGACGGTCTGCATCTCGAGGCCCGAGACCGGGAGTTTCCATATGAACCCACGTCCGGCCGACCGGCCGTTAAATAGCGAGCTCGGCTCGCACGTCGGGCATGGCGTTCCGGTCGCTCGGCGAGTTTCTCACCGAGCTCGAACGACGGGGCGACCTCGTCCGGATCCAGTCGAAGGTCCGTCGGGACCTGGAGCTCACCGAGATCGCGCGCCGGACGATCGCCCACGACGGACCGGCGCTCTTGTTCGAGTCCGTGGAGGGCGCGACGATGCCGGTCGCGATGAACGTCGTCGGCTCGCCGCGCCGAATCGCTCTCGGACTCGGGGAGGAGAACCTCGATGACGCCGCGAACCGGATCGGGAAGCTCTCGAAGCTCCGCCCCCCGGCCGGCGTGGTCGCCGCGTTGAAGGACATCAGCGGGACGCTCGAGCTGCTCGACACGGTCCGGTCCCTCGGACCGAAGCGGGTGTCGAGCGGACCGTGCCAGGAGGTCGCGACCGACGAGATCCAGCTCGACTCGCTCCCGATCCTTCGGTGCTGGCCGCACGACGCGGGCCGCACCATCACGTTCCCGGTCGTCGTGACGAAGGACCCCGAAACGGGGGAGCCGCACACGGGGGTGTACCGGCTCCAGCAGTACGGTCCCGACACCCTCGGGTTCCATGCTCAGCTCCACCGGGTCGGCGCGTCGAACTACCGAAAGTGGGCGGCCCGCGGGGAACGGATGCCGGTCGCCGCCGTCCTCGGCATCGACCCGGCCACGGTGCTGAGCGGGCTGGCGCCGGTGCCGGAGGGAATCTCGAACTGGGTGTTCGCGAGCTTCGTCCGCTCCGAGCCGCTCGAGCTCGTCCGATGCCAGACCGTCGACCTCGAGGTGCCCGCTCAGGCGGAGATCGTCCTCGAGGGGTACGTCGACCCGGCCGAACGGCGCCTCGAGGGGCCGTTCGGGGACCACACGGGCTACTACTCGGCACCGGAGGAGTTCCCAGTGTTCCACGTGACCCACATGACGAGCCGCCGCCGTCCGGTGTACTTCACCACCGTCACGGGGAAGCCGCCGACCGAGGACGCCGTGCTCGGCAAGGCGGTCGAGCGGCTGTTCCTCCCCGTCGTCCGCCTCGTCCTCCCGGAGATCGTCGACATGAACCTCCCCGTCGAGGGGCTGTTCATCAACGTCGGGATCATCTCGATCCGGAAATCGTACCCCGACCATCCGAGGAAGGTGATGCACGCCCTCTGGGGGCTCGGGCAGATGATGTTCACCCGCTACCTGATCGTCGTCGACGCCGACGTGGACGTGCACGACCTCGGCGAGGTCCTCTACCGGGTGGGCCTCCAGGCCGATCCTGCGGAGGATTTCGAGCACGCCCGGGGACCGGTCGACCAGCTGTCAATCTCGAACCCGGTCCCGAACATCGGTGGGAAGGTCGGGATCGACGCCACCCGCAAGGGCCCGACCGACGGGTTCCCGCGCCCGTGGCCCGAGGAGATCCGGATGGACCCGGACGTCGTCGCCCGGATCGATGCGCTCGCGAAGGCCGACCCGGTGGTCGCCCAGCTGTTCGCGAAGCGTCCGGGGACGTGAGCGACCCGCCCCGCGGACGGGCCGAGGAGTTCGGCCGGTTCCTCGAGATCCAGAATCTCGGGCTCAACCTCCCGTTCGCCCTCGCCTTCTTCCTGACGGCCTCGAACGGCCGGCCCTCTCTATGGTCGCTGCAGTGGATCGTGGTCGCCTTCGTCGCGGTGCGGAACGCCGGCCATGCGTTCAACCGGATCGTCGACCGGGAGTACGACCGGCAGAATCCCCGAACCCGGGGCCGCGCGCTGGTTACCGGGCGATACTCCCTCGCGTTCGCCGTTTCCGTCGTCGTCGGGAGCTCGGCCGTCTTCGTGACCGCGGCGTACCTGCTGAATCCGCTCGCGCTCCTCCTCGCCCCCGTCGCGCTAGTGGCCGTCTTCGGGTACAGCTTCACGAAGCGGTTCACCGCCCTGACGACGGTGTTCCTCGGCGTCGTCGAGGGAATCCCGCCGGCCGCGATCTACATCGCGGTGCAGGGCGCCCTACCCGCGGCGGCGTTCGCCGCCGTGGCCGCCTTGATCGCGTGGGGGACCGCGTTCGAGACCGTCCATTCCCTCGGCGACATCGAGGCCGATCGGACCGCGGGCCTCGCCTCGCTCCCCGTTCGCCTCGGGGCCGCCCGGTCCGTTCGCCTGGTTCCGGTGCTCCACGCGATCGCCCTCGCGCTCTTCGCCGTGTTCGGGTACCTCAGCCACCTCGGCGGAGCGTTCTACCTGGGGGTGGTCGCGATGGCGATCCTGACCGCCGTGGTCGACGTACGGGTGGAGCGCCGCCCGGAGCAGATCGTGTGGCCGTTCCGGCTCCACATGGCTCTCGGCGCAATCTTCCTCGCGGGAACCGCCGTCGCGTTGTTCCTGCCGTCGATTCTGGGGTGATTCGAGGCGGCTATCGGATGGTTTCGCCCCGTCCGACACGGAATCGGTTCGGACGGACAGCGACTTGGGAACCCTAATGGTCCAAGACCGCTCTCGGGAAGCCGGAAACCATGCCGCAGGTGATGATCGGCCTCTCCGCGCGTGACTACCGGACCACGAACGACGTCTGGCGGATGGCGAAGCGCCACCTCAACCCGATCGTCCGGCGACGGATCGGGTGGCGAGGCCGGTCGAGCTTCTTGCGCCAGCTCATCCTGTACGGGTTCGAGCGAGCCAGCGAGAACCCGGGGGAGTTCCTCCGCCAGGTCCGGGAGACCCACGACCCGATGCTCGGACGCCGGGGACGCTCGGAGGCCGGTGCCGAACGACGCGAGGCGCTCGTCGCCCAATGGGAGGCGTTCTTCCCCGGACCAGCCCCGGCGGCACGCCGCCCGCGGCGCGCCGCGAAGCCGACCGAGTAGGTCGAAACCGCCATCCGACCGGACCGCTGCGACCGACGGGGGACTCGACCTGAGGCACGTCGACCATTCGGACGGGTTGAGCCTCGCCGGGCTCGTCACCGTCGGACCTCTCCGGCTCCCCGTCCCCCTCCTACTCGCCGCCGAAGGGTCGGACGGACCGTCCGTCCGCACCGGCGTGGCCTCCGAATCCGGTCACCGGGCGCTCGCGTTGTCCGACGGCGCGGCCGCCCTGTCCCTCGACTACTCGATTCCGGCCCCCGAGGTTTCGGGCGCGGCCGGCGTAGCGGAATCCGCCGGCGCGGGAACCTGGGTCGTCCATTGGCCCCTCGACGAACTCCAGTGGTCGGCCCTCGTCTCCGCCCGCCCGGACCTCCTGGTTCTCGCCAACGCTCGGACCCTCCTCGCGGAGGGCGAGCCCTTCGTCAAGGCCGTTCGCGAGATCCGGGAGCGACTCGGAGGCCGCCCGGCGATCTGGACGCCTCGGATCGCCCTTCCGCACAGGCTCGCGTGGCTGACGTACGTGGGCATCGACATCCTCGATTCGACCGAAACGATCTGGAGGGCCTCCGAGGGCACGTACTTCGACCTGGAGTCGGGGACGTCCGAGCCGGCCCGAACGCCGGAGGAGCGATGGTGCGACTGCCCGTCGTGCCGGTCAAACGAGCCGATCGACCGGACCCGGCACGCCCTTGCGCTCCTCGAGCGGGAGCGGCGAGCCGTGCGGGCCGCGCTCCGTGCCGGCCGGCTCCGGGAGCGGGTCGAGACGCGGCTTACCTCCGAGCCGCTCCTCGCGGAGTTGCTGCGGTACGCGGACGGCCACCTCGCGGGCCTCTTGGAAGAGCGGACGCCCGTAACGGGGGCGGGGATCCGGACGTACGTCCTTCGGGAGTCGCATCGCCGTCCGGAAGTCCGGCGGTACCAGGAGCGGCTCCTCACCCGGTACCGTCCGCCTCCCTCGAAGCGCGTCCTGCTGGTCGTTCCGTGCTCGAAGACCAAGCCGTACCGGAACTCCCGCTCGCACCGGCGGTTCCGTTCGGCGATCGACGAGCTTCCGGGCCTTCCGTCGGTCCACATGGTCTCCGTCACCTCCCCGCTCGGCGCCGTCCCTCGCGAGTTGGAGGACGTCCCCCCCACACGTCACTACGACATCCCGGTGACCGGGGACTGGGAGGAGTCCGAGCGCCGCAGCGTCCGGGAAGCCCTCGAGCACCTCGTCCTCACCGGGTCGTACGAGCGGGCGGTGGTCCACCTCGACCCGGACGAATACTCATTCCTGCGGCCGGTGATCCCCGAATCCCTCCGCCCGGCCTGGACGATGGTGGACCACCGATCCACGTCGCCGCAAGCACTCGCATCCCTCCACGATGCGGTCGGGGAGGCGCTCCGGAGCGCTCGACCGCCCACCGACGGTCCGCTCGGGGTGGTGCGCGAAGAGTTGGAGGCGATCGCTGCATTCCAATTCGGTCGCGACGCGGCCGCGCGTTTGTTCGCGCCCCCCGTCCGGCTCCACGGCCGGCCCTGGTTCCAACGCCTGACCGACCCGAGCGGGGTCGACCTCGCCACGTGGCGGGAGGAACGCGGATTGTTCCAGCTCACCGTCGCGGGTGGATCTCGGATCCTCCCGGCCCATCCGCTAGAGGTCGAAGTCGCGGAAGCCGTCCCGCTTCAGGGGGACCTCTTCGTTCCCGGGGTCGTACGCGCCGACGCGGGCATCCGTGTCGGCGACGCCGTCCTGCTCGTACGAGGCGGTCACCTGCTGGCGGTCGGCGAGGCCGAACTTCCCGGTCGACTGATGCAGGAACTCGAACGGGGCCTAGCGGTCACCGTCCGCCATCGCGCTCACGCGCCGGCGTCGCCACCGACACCGACTTGACCGCGACGACTTCTTGTCCGGTCGGGCCGGTCGTCTAGCGGTTAGGACATCGCGCTTACAACGCGGGAATCGACGGTTCGAATCCGTCCCGGCCCACTGCCCCCGAGGGGTATTACCAATTCAGCCAAAGTTGCACTACCTCGCCCGTGCGCTCTACTCGGTATGCTGCCGCGAATGCAGTTCCGCCGATTCGATACCCCGCCTACGCTCGACCGCGCTACGCCCTCGCCCTATCCTCGCACCGGGCTAGCAAGAGACCGATTCGGCGGAAGATGACGCCCGCAGCTGTCACCGAGATCGCGGTCAGGGGCAACATGACGTTCCAGACCCAGACGAAAACCGCGTAAATCGCGCCTACGATTCTTTTCGCGAGCTCTACAACCATTCCCGCGAACTTCGCCATGGCCGAGGCGACTTTCTCCAATCCACTGGCGACTGACTCGCGAAACTCCGGGCTGAATATCAGCCCCAACACGACGCCAACGAGCGCAATCAGGGCCAGGATGCCAATCGCTTGAAGAATCCTCGGGGGAATCTGTGCGAGAACGGAAGCGAGTCCTTCGGCGGCTGCCCCCACGATAGCTGCCATGAGGATGAGGGCGGATTGGAACGCGGCCGCGACGACAAGGAACACGCTTTCGACTGCGTTTAGCGTCGCGGAAGCTGTCGCTCCGACGATTACGAGAGAGAGCGAACCGCCCTCCATGATTCCAGCGACTTGTGCAATTCCTCCGATATCCCAGCGCGGTATCTCGCGTTGCTGCCCAATAGAGGCGGTG
>DAIQBL010000055.1:0-11532 GCA_036781185.1 Thermoplasmatota archaeon
GGGTCCTCTACTACTGCTTCCTCGCCCCGTACAAAGGCGTCGAAACGCTCCTGATGGCGTACGCCCGTGCCCGGGCGCTCGCTCCCGACCGGCCCCTCCGACTGGTCATTGCGGGGGCGAACCACCCGCGGCTGACGAGGGACTTTGCCGCGACGCTCCGCGAGCTCGCGACCCGGCTCGGCGCCCCCGAGGTCTCCTTCCCCGGCTACGTCGACGCCGGGACCTCCGCGACCCTGTTCTCGGAAAGCGACCTTGTGGTCCTGCCGTACCTCAAGACCGCCGGGTCGAGCGGAACCCTCGCCTCGGCGATGGGAGCCGGCCGGCCGGTCGTCGTGACGGACCTTCCGACTCTGGTGAGCCAGCTGAACGGGTACGCGAAGAGCCGCGTGGTGCGACCCGGCGATGTCGCGGAGCTGGCCGACGTCTTGCTGAGCGTGGCGGAGCGCCGGTTCGTCCCTCGCCCTCCGAAGCCCGTGGCGGTCGGTGGCGTCCGCCGATGGGAGGAACTCGTCGACCGGACCGCCGAGGTGTACAATTCCGCGATTGCCGCCCGGCGACCCGACTTTGCGACGTTCACCTCGGAGTTCGCGGCGGAAGCCGACGCGCCCAGTTGAACGCGCCCCTCCAGCGGCCTCCCGTCTCCGGCTGGGCCGCGAGCCGAGGCCGGGCTTCTTGACGGCCCTTCGCCTCAAATCCGAAGGGCGACCTGACTTTGCGGGGGGAGGACGGGGCCACTGATCGCGACGCTGCGGCGCTGGGCGCCGCTCCTCGACCGTGTCGTGGCGACGGAGCGCCGGAAGACAATCGTCGTCGCCGCGCTCATCGCCCTCGGCTCGCTCGCGGTGTTCCACGCGCTCCTCGCGCCGTATGGCGGTCGGTTCTACGATGGCGATTTCGTCACCCCGACGACTCCGGCCGAACTCCGGTACTACCTGACGGCATTCTCCGGCCCCTGGAATCCCGAATCCGTAACGGCCGGGTTCAACCCGTTCTTCACGAACGACTTCGTCTTGATCGGCATCCTCGGGGCGCTCGGAACCGGACTGGGGGCGCTCGGCACCGGGATGCTCGCGGTGTTCCTGCTGGTCGAGGCGGGGCTCGCCTCTTCCCTGTACCTTTCCGCCCGGCGCCTCTCCGTCGAACGACCATGGGCCCTCGCGGGCGCCCTCGCCTTCGCCGCAAGCCCGATGGTGTTCGACCGTACCGTTTCCGGCCACGAACTGATCCTCGCCGCGACCATCGCCGTTCCCCCGTTCCTCGTCCTCCTGAGCGAGTCGGCCTCCACCGGAGTGACCGCCCGGCATGCCGCCTTCGCGGGACTGCTCTGGGGGGCGGTCGGGGTCCTCGAGTACCACATCTTCTACCTGCTCGGCATCGCTTGGATCACCGTCGCCGCCTGTGTCCTCGCCCGGATCGCGCTCGGGCCGCGGGCGCTCGGGTGGCGTGCCCGCCTCGCGACCGGCGCTCGTCGGCTCGCCGCCCTCGCCCTCACCTTGGCCGTGGGGATCGGTGTGAACCTCGTCTGGCTCCTTCCCGCGCTCACCCTCGGGAACCGAAGCTCCGTGCTCGCCGAGAGCACGGTGACGACCAAGTGGGTGCTCGGGTACACGCAAGGGGCGATCCAGCCGGCGACCTTGTTCGCCGCCAACGTGTACTGGGGCCAGGCGTACACGGCGGCCTGGGGGAAGTTCCACTCGATCGCCCTCGGTCTGGTCCTCAGCGCGGCGCTCTCCGTGGTCTTCCTCGGCGTGCTGCTCTGGCACGCCCACCGGAGGACCGGGACCACCGACACCCTCGTGGTCGTCGCCCTGGTGTTCCTGTTCCTGTCGACCGGGACGATCCTGCCGGGTTCTGTCTACCTCCTCCTCATCCGCGACGTGCCGTTCTTCTCGGTCAACGACGACCCCGCGAAGTTCGACGTCATCGCGGCCGCCGCGCTCACCCTGCTCCTCGCGAACGCCCTCGGGGACTGGTGGCGGGACTTCCGCCGAATGGCGCCCGGACCGGCCTCCGACCGGCCCGCGATCCGATGGCGGAAGGTGGAGCGCGGGCTCCGCGGCGCCCTCGTCCCGGCGGTCGTCGCGGTCGTGCTCGTGAGCGCCCTCCCGTTCGCGACCGGAAACTTCCACAAGGGGGTGGCCCACGTGCCGGACCCGCCCGGAGAGGTGCCGGCCGCCCACGCGCTCGATGCGGCGGTCCCGCCGCTCGGCCGGGTCGCGCTCTTCCCGCCCGACCCGTTCGAGTACGTGGGTCACGGCCAGTCCCCGACGAACCCGCTCGTCGTCTACCCGCCGGGAAACTCGATCTACCTGCCCGGCCCGCCCGGCCTCGAGCCGCTGAACAACGCGACCCGGCAGGCGGCCTGGGCGTACGCTAGTCTGTACGCGAACGCCACATCCCATGGGGGGAGCCTCTTCGGCCTCCTCGGTACGACCGAGTGGGCCGTGAACCTCGCGGCGCAGCCCTCCACACCGGGGGGCGTCTTCGCGTGGGACCAACCGACGCTTCTCGCCAAGGCTCTCCGGGCCCAAGTCGACCTCGGGCCCAATACGACGTACGGCCAGACCGAACTCTTCTCCACCACGAACGCGACCCCGGGACCGCTGACGCTCCGGACTCCGGCCGTCCTCGCACTGGCGGATCGCGAGCTCCTGCTCGACGCGGCCTACCTGCCGAACGGCGATCGGTGGGTGGAGTCGACGCCGTTCGTCTTCGAGCCGGGATCCCCGTCGGGCGCCGCTCTCGGCCCGAACGATTCCGCCCCGTTCGTCGAGACCCCGGATGGGCTGCTCGACGAGGTGTTCGAGCAGCTCCCGGCCGGTTCGGTCGTGCCGGTCGAACCGCTCGCTTGGGCGGCCATGGCCCAGGGCGGCCTCCCATCGTTCGGGACTTGGGCGCCCTGGGAGCATCGGCCGGGCCTCGAGTCGGGCCGCCCGCTCGCCTCCCTCCTCGGGTACGCCGAAACGTCCGACCGGTCCGCCACTCTGACGGTCCCCCTCGCCCACCCGGCCCCTCCCGGGACCCAACTCTGGGTGGATCTGTTCTATGGACCCGGCGAGGGAACCCTGCGGGTCGGATTGGGCGCGCCGTTCCCCGTCCTGCTGAACGCCTACGCTCCGCGGCCGATCGGCTTTGAGTGGACCCGGGTCGGAATGCTCGGGAATGCGACCTCCACCACGCTGAACAACGACGGCGGCGGGCTCAGCATGGTAGCCGCGGTCGCGGCCGTTCCGCCGGGGGCCTTAGCCGCGGCGACGAACCGGACCGACTCGTGGCTCCTCGCGAACGGCGGGGGACCGTTCCATCCGCCGATCCTCTGGGTGAAGGGGGACGCAGGGGCCTCGTACGGGACGTGGACGACGGCGGGCGTCGGCGCGAACAACTCCCAGGGATGGGGCAGTGTCGTCAGCCCCGACGGGGCGTTCACGACGAACTTCCTCCTCCCGTCGGCCGTTTCCCTCGGGGCGGTCGCCCGCGCCTCCGGGACCGGTTCGATGTACGTCTCCGCCTGTCCGACCGGCTCGCTGACCGACACCTCGCTCGACGTGTGTTCCACGCACGTGCTGGTCGCCTTCGCCAATGCGACCCCCTCCTGGTCCGCGAGCAACACGACCATGACCGTAGGACCCGGAGCGGTGAAGGTGACGGTGTACGGGGCCAGCCGGTCGGTGCTCCTCGACCAGATCGTGCTGACCCCCTCGCCTCAGTCTCTCCTCGCCCCGTGCAACGGCAGTGCGGGGGCGGCCTGGACGTGCACGGGCGATTTGGACGTCCCGCCGAGTTCGCTCGCCGGGAATCCCGGGGGACCTTCGGTGACCGCGAACTTCGCGGCGTCCAGCTCACTCCCCGTCCTCGCGGACCTCGTCTCGTGCGATTCGGGATGGCGGGCGGCCGGACGCGGAGTCGATTCGGTGCCGTTCCTCCTCGACGGTTGGGCGTGCGGGTTCGTGGTCGCACCGGGGTTGGGCACGGTGACCGTCGCCCTCCCCGGCCTCGTCGCCTCCACGCAAACGGGAGGGGTCCTGTCCGTGCTGGTGGCCGTCCCGGCCGTGGTCGTGGCCGCGTTCGGTATCCCCAGGGTGCGAACGATGCTGAGCCGCCTTCGGCGGGCTCAACCGCCCGTCGGCTAGTGCCCGTCCGAGTCAGCCGGCCGCGAGGTCGCCGGAGGTCCAGAGCGTGAGGAACGTCGGAAACGTCGGAGTCGTCACGACGGCGACCTCCGGGGGCGACGCCCCGCTCGGCGGGAGGGTGAGCGTGACGGTCTGCGTCGCGAGACTACCTAGGTCCAGCTCCTCGGAGGTGGCACCGCCCGGCCCGGGGACGTAGCCGGTGCCGACGATCACGGCGAGGTCGTTCGCGAGCGTCAGGGTCGCGCCCGGGACTTCCGTCGTCACCGCGGCCGGTCGGGTCAGCCCGCCTCCGAACAGGAACACCCCCCCCATCCCCAACGGGAGGTAGGCGAGTGAGGTCCGGGGCGATGCCCCGTTGGACGACGGGTCCGAGTCGATGCCGAGGTCGGTCCCTCCGTGCGCCGCCAGGGCGGTCGTGTTGGCGCCGGCCGACGTCCCGTTGTATTCGATCCCGAGCGCCCGGCCGAACGGACTCACGGAACTCCCGAGGAGGGCTCCGGGCGCCCCCACATCGGTCACCGGGTATCCCGCGAGCTCGAGCTGCCCGGACCAGCCCGGCGAGCTCCAGCCGAACCCGTTGGTGGAGGCCGTCCCGGACTCCCCGCCGAGCACGCCTCCGGCCCAGACCAGCGTTCCCCCCGAGGAAAGCCAAGCCGCGAGCTCGGGGTGGGAACCGGTGAGGATGGCCGCGGGAGCGACCCCGCCGAGGATCACGATCATTCCGACCGGGGGGCCCGCCACCGCCGCGACCAGTTCGCTCGCGTTCACGATCGCGATCGGGTTGGAAAGACCGGCGGCTGTGAGGGCGAGGCCCGCTCGCTCCGCGATCTCGCGGAGCGCGGTGTAGCTCGAGTTGTTGGTCGGGAACGCCGCATCGGCAAACAGGTAGACCGGTCCGGTCGGCCGCTCCCGGCCCGACAGCAACCCGGCATGGACGTGCACCGCGCTCAGTCCGGTCGTGAGCCGCAGCGCGAGCGAGTCACCGGCCGGCGAGCGTTGGTACCCGACCTCGGCCACCGTCAGGACCCGATGCGGAGGCCCCAGCACGACGGCCGTCCCGGCGGTCTCGGCCGTCATCGCCGCGACGATCAGCACCGCGAACACCGTCGCCACCCGCGCCGAGCGGGGCGCACGGTCGACGCGCCAGGGTCCGCGCGCGCCGCGTTCCGCCGCCGGGGAATCCACACGCCGAGCGGCGGGTGCGATGGGCGTGGGGGGGCGGAGGCGGGCCAGTAGCACCGCGACCCCCGGGCCGACCCACAGGGCGAGCAGGACGATTCCCCCGACGACGCCGACCAACGTCCAGAGCTCGGCCTGGGTGACCGCGGTCCGGTCGACGGAGTACGGGATTACGTACCCGTTGGCCCACCCCAACGCTCGCGGCCCGAGCCGGACGATGAGAGGGTAAAAGTACGCGAGCGGCCCGAGGAGCGATAGGTACTGCGCCCATGCGGAGACGGACGCGGACCAGTAGAGGCCCCGACCCCACCGTCCGAGGACTGGCAGTGCGAGGAGCAGGAGGGGCAGGACCCCGACGACGTTCTCCGCCTGCACGGAGATGACGTAGAGCAGGCTCCCGACCACGACCCAGAGCGCAAGGAGCGCGAGCCAGACGGGATCCCCGACGGCGATCTTGCCCCGGTGGAATCGGTAGAGCAAGACGGCCACGCCACCGACGACCGCGACGGCGAGCGCCCCGACGCCCACAAATTCGGGCAAATTCGTCCATCCGCCCGGCCAGTGCAGAGGCACCGGGACGATGTTGGGATTGAGCAGAACGAACACGCTGAGTCCGCCGTACTCGTTGTTGCCGGCTTGGTGGGCCAGGACGACGGAAAAGCCGCTGAGCAAGGGCAGGAACGGTACCGCGCTCAGACCGACCCCTCCGAGGAACCGGGCGACGGGAGCGAGGCGGGGCCGGAGTCCCGCCCCGCGCGCGGCGTCGAGGGCCAGGAACGCGACGGCGAGAGGAACGAGGAGGAACGGGTACAGCTTGGCGAATCCCCCGAGGCCGAGGAGGATTCCCGCGGCGAACGCCATCCGGCGCTCGAGTGCCAGGACCGCGGCGAGAACGCAGAGCGCGGCGAGGGTGTCGACCTCGCCGTGGACCGCCGAGGCCCAGATGACGAGGGGGTTCAGGAACCAGGCAGCGGCCGCGACCGTGCCGGCCCGGTCCCCCGAGCGGAGCCGCACGGCGTGATAGAGCAGGAGCGCGACCGCGGTATCGCTGAGAAGGAGGGGCGCCTTGAGGGCGAGGACCGCCCCGGGGTTCGGGAGGTACGGGAGCACCAATCCCGTCCGGATCGCAACGGGCATCAACCCCGGGGAGAACTGGATCCAAGATCCCGGAGCTCCGAACAGCGACGCGAAGGCGAGGAACGGCAGTTCGACGACCGGCCCGAGTGGCGGGTTGAAGAACGTGTTCCCTCCGTACGGACTCCCCGTCTCCAACATCCGGGCGACGCTCGCGACGAAGTACGGGGTGTCGATCCCCCACGAGGTGAGGGGGGCGAGGACGAGGCGGCTGACGAGCCCGGCCAGGAGCACGTAGCGCAACCACCGATACCGGGGTGCTCGGACGAGGGCCCGCGTGGACGAGACCGCCCACCCTCCGCCGTATCGGAGGAGATCGATTGGACCCCCCCCGACCCGGACCGATTTCGCCGAGGGGCCGGCCGTCAGGGTCGGCCTCCGGGCGAGCCTCGTCCCGTGAGAATCTCCGCGATCGGCGCGGCGATCCGGGGACCGACCTCGCTCCAGGCAAATCGCGGTGCGAGAGCGCGAGAGTTCTGAGCCAGCCGCTCGCGGAGCCCCGGTTCATCGAGGGTCCTCCGGAGCACAGGGGCAAGCGTCTCGGGCCGGTCCGCGTCGAACCGAATTCCCGCTCCGGCGGACTCAAGGCGGTCTCCGACTGACACTCGGGTGCTGGTCACGACGGGACAGCCGTACTGAATTGCCTCGACCGCGACCGACCCGAACCCCTCCGCCTCGGTGACCGCCGGTAGCACGAGCGCGGTCGCCGCAGCGAACGACTCGGCGAGGTCATCGTCGGAAAGTCGACCGCGGAAACGGACGCATTCGGCCAGTCCCAGATGCTTCGCGCGGGCCTCCCACTCCTTGCGCAACTCCCCGTCCCCGACCACGTCGAGGCTCACGGGGCGACCCGCCGCCCGAAGCTCGGCGATCGCCGCGAGAAGCAGGTCGAGCCGCTTGTACCGATGTCCGGCGTCCAGGGCTCCGACGAAGAGGAATCGGGGGGGTAACGCTGGGTCGAACGTGGCGTTCGTCGCGGGGGGAGAGCCGTCCCCGATGTACGGGCCCGGGGGGGCGACGACGAGCCGTTGCGCCGGAACACCCCGGACCCGGAGGAGCTCCGCGTACCGCTCGCTCGTGACGAGCACGCGGCACGCCTTCCGGAGGAACGCCGTTTCGGCCCGAAGGTACAGCCGCTTCCACCACCGGTCGCTCCCGACGTCCGCGTGGTACGTTGCGATCCAGGGACGGCCGTTCGCGAGGGCGAACAAGGCCCCGACGTCGGCGGTCGGCGAGGGGTGGTTCCCCCAGACGAGGTCGGGGTCAAACTTCCGAAGGGCCCTCCACAGCCGGATCGGCGAAACGAAGTCTTCGGTAGCGAGCCGGACCGAGGGCAGGTACTCCACCGCGAACGACGGGTCCGGTTTCGGGTCCGGTGCCCCTCGGAGGCTCTCGCGGGACGTGAACACGGCGACGTTCGCGAACTCGGAGACCGCCCGGGCACCGAACCGGTGGTACCGCTCGCTTCCTCCGACCCGGGGGGAAAAGGTGTGGCTGACGACGGCCACGCGGGCCTTCCGAACCCCCGTCCGCGACGCCGTACGTTCGCTCCCGCCGACGAGGGCCGCGCGCCTATTTCTCCCGAGCGCGCCGGCTCCGGGACCTATTCGGCGGCGTGCGCGCGGATGCTCGGGTCGTACCGGCGCGCCGCGTAGCTGCAACGACCCAGACCGTTCGGCTCGCACGTGGCACAATTCCGTTCGGCCGGGACGGGTGCCCGAACTCGGTCGGACCGGATCTGGACGAGCGCCGCCCGGAGCCAGTGCTCCTCGCTCTCGCCATAGGCGACCTCAACCCAGCCCTCGCGACCGCCGTCGCCGCCCGTGTCTCCGTAGAGGACGACGCCGTGGCTCGGTCGCCGGCCGGTCGCGGCGTGCACGAGGCGACATTCGGCAATCGCTTGGATCGTGTCGAACGTGCGGCCGTGGAAGCCGTGCAGGTCATGGAACAGGTGCGTCGCCTTGTATTCGACCGGGATGAGGTCGCCGTCGACGCGCCGGACGACGAGGTCCGGCCGGCCCGCGAACCCCAGCTCCTCGTCGACCAGCGTTCCGTTCCGGCCCGACAGCTTCGGTTCCGGCTCGGTGTGCTCGGGAGCGAACAAGACAGGCAAACCTCTCTCGCCGGCGTCGACGTAGACGAGCCGGTCGAGCGGCCCGAAGTCGATCCGGCCCTCGAACACCTGAACCGAGTGAACGGGAGGGGAGAACAGGGGCGACCGCGCCTCGGGCCGCGTCCCGATCGGCGTCCTCGGGGTGGCGGGGGTCCCGTTGAGCTGGGACGCGCGCTCCGATCGGTGGAGCTCCATCTCGTGCGGGCACCGCGAGTAGGTGACGAGGTCGTGGGGGGTCAGGTGCTCGAGCGTCGGGAGGAGAACCGCGGCCATCGGATTCGAGGCGCTCGGCCTCGGCTATGAACCTGAGCCTTCAACGGCACGCGGCACGGGTCATCCCGGTCCGATCCGGCGGGCCAGATCCCGCCGCGCCTCCAGGCGCAGGGTCGAGGCTTCCAGGGCTCGATCGAGGATCCCCCGGTCGACGCCGTACTGCCGTAACCAGGCGACGCCGATGGCGAGCTGGTCCGTACGGCCGGTCTCCGCCCACCGAACGAGGGTCCACTCGGGACGGAGGACGGGTACGGACCGCGACCGCCACTCGACGGGATCGGGACGATCTCGGTGGCCGACTGCCGTCCATTCGTTCTCGCGCCCCCACTCCCCCGGTCCCGCGGGAACGCCCCACTCGACCAAGACCCCGTTTCGGACGGTGCCGACGAACGCGCGGGCCGCAAGCATCGGGCGCCCTCCCCACTCGGTGGGGGCCGCGGGCTCCGTCACGAAATCCTTCAGCGCCTCCCCGATCCGGGCGACCGCCTCCGGGGTCGTGCCGAGGTCGATATCGTGGGGGACGACCGGAGCGCCCCGAAGCCAGAGTCCGGCCGATCCTCCGACGTACCACGGGAGCCCCTCGACGGCGCCCAGCCGGTCGACGAGCTCTTCGATGGCGGCTTCGAACGGCCGGGGGACCCCACCGTACTCGTGCCCGAGCATCGCGTCCATCACGAACCGGGTCCGGTTGTACGCCGTTCGGACCCGGAGCGACTCCTCGATGGGGAGGGTGAATTCGCGGTGCCAGCACGTCCGGCCCCCGATTGGGCACATCGTGCCGGAGAGCCGCCAGCCGAACGGCTCGGGGTTCCCCTTCGGCGGTCCGTTCGCGTCCGCACCGCCGTCCTGGGCGTGGTAGACGAACCGGTTCACGCCCGAGAACCGCTCGACCGTCAGCTGGTGGAGGAACCCCCCGCCGAGGTCCGGTCCGCTGACCAGCTCGAACGAGCCGCCCCCCGACGCCGCCGGTGGCATCGGGAGGCGGACCCGCCTACGCCGCGGGGGCGACGGTCACCGAATGGATCCCGGGGAACCGGTACGGGACTTCATTCCAGCTCTTCGCGCCGTCGGGCGAGACGAGCAGCTGGCCGGTCGTCGTGCCGAGGTAGATCCCGGAGGGGTTGAGCCAGTCGGAGTCCATCGCGTCCCGGTGGGTGCCGAGGTCGCCCGGGAACGGCCTTCCCTTGACGGTCGGGGTGAACTTCCGGGTCTTCTCCGACCACTTGTACACCTGGAGCTGGCCGCCGGGACCGAGTCGGGACATCCCCTCGAGCGGCGCGAAGAACGCTTCCCCGGGCATCTCCTTCGGGGCCGTGACGACGAAGCCGAAGTCGGTATCGAGCACCTTGCCGACGCGCTTCCACGTGTCGGCCGCGTCGTGGCTGACGTGGATGCCGTCGTGATCCTGCCGATAGACCGTGTTCGGGTTCGCCGGGTCGAGCGCGATCTTGTGGACGCATTGGCCGACCTCGGGATTCTTGTCCGGCTGGAAGCTCACCTCGACGCCGTGGTTCTTCGGCGTCCAGCTCTCGCCGCCGTCATCGCTGCGGAAGACGCCCGCCGCCGAGATCCCGATGTACATCCGCTTCGGCCGGGTCGGGTCGAGGAGGATCGAGTGCAGGCACATTCCCCCCGCCCCCGGGTTCCATTTCGGGCGGGTCGGGTGCTTGTTCAGGCCGTCGAGGGGGGCCCAGCTCGCGGCGCGGTCGTCGGACCGGAACAACATCCCCGGATCAACGCCCAGGAACCAGGAGCCCGGCTCGTCCTCGGGCCCCGGCGTGAGGTGCCAGAGGTTGACGATCGGGCCGGCCTCGGAGCCGCCCATCTCGTTCTTCTTGCGGTCCTTGAGCAGCGACATCATCGGCGGTGCGACCTCGTTCCACTTCGCGCCCGAGTTCGAGGAGCGGAACACTCGAGGGCCGAACCAGCCGTTGTTGGCGAGGGCGTAGACGAATTTCGGGTCGCGCGGGTCGGCCGCCACGTGGAACACGTCGTTCCCGGCATGGAACGGTCCCTTGACCGCCCACTTGCGGCGCTTCGCGTCGCTCGTGAGGCTGTAGGCGCCTTTCCGCGTTCCGACCCAGACCGCCACCTTTCCCTTCGCCATCTTCCGTTATCCCCCTTGGATCGAGTGCAGGATGTCGACCGTGTCGCTCGGCGCGAGCGGGGTCGACAGCCCCGTGCGCCGGTCGACCTCGTCGCCGTTGACGAACACCTTCACGTACCGCCGGAGCTGCCCGGTCTCGTCGCGCAGGCGGAACCGGACCTTCGGGTAGTTCGTCTCGAGCTCCTCGATCATCGCCCGGACCGACTTCGCCGAACTCGTCAGCGCCCGCCGGGGCACGAACTCCTTCAGCATCGCGTCGAGTCGGACGGCCACCATCGGCCGGTGCGGGAGGCCGGAGGTGTCGATAAAGGCGTCCGAGAAAGTCACCGAACAGCCCGAGGGGGCGCGGACGGGGCGGGGAGGACCCCCGTCGTCACGGCGACGAGCCCGTGGATCGCCTGGGCGCACAGGTAGTGGCCGTTCGGGAGCGTCCGCCAGTCGGAGCGGGTGCTGTCGAACGGCTCGCTTCCGACGACAAACTGCTTCGCGTCCGAAAGGTACGCCATCTGGTAGTACGGTCGCGTCCGGTCGAGCAGGCCCGTGCCGTGCTCCCCGAGGTACTGGCAGAACGCCCAGAGCTCGCTCGGACCGCGCGA
>DAIQBL010000056.1:0-4111 GCA_036781185.1 Thermoplasmatota archaeon
CCCACGACCCGGCCCTCGCCTTCTCGGTCGCCGACTCGTTCCTCGTCCTCCGCGCCGGCCAGGTCCGGGAGCAGTGCGACGCCGCGACGCTCCTCCGCGCCCCTGCCGACCCCTTCGCGGCCCGGTTCGTCGGCTTCGAGAACGTCTTCGGTGCGGAGTCGCTGCAAGGCGGGTCGGCCGGCTCGTTCCGGACCTGGTTGCGGGATTGCGCGGGCCCCGAAGGGGTCGCGTTTGCCAGCCCGACTTACCCGGCGATGCCCGGGACGGCCCCGGCGTGGGAGGGAACCGTCCGGAGCGCCCGACCGAGCCCGCATGGGGTCACGGTCGAGGTCGCGACCGACGGCCTCATCGTGACGCTGCGGATTCCGTCCCCGGTCGTCGCGACCGTTCCGAAGCTCCGGGGGCGCGTCCGGTTTTCCGTCGAGCCGGACTCGATCCAGTCGCTCGGCGCGCCCGCGCGACCCTGACCGACGCCCGAGGTCCGTACGGGAACGGTCGGCCCGGACGGGGCGGCGCCTACCGCCCGCGGCTCGTCTTCGAGCTCGGCGGTGCTGCCCATCGCGGCCAATCCGCGGGGCGGATCCTTCGAAGATGGGCCACCGCCGCCCGCCGGGCTCGGCGTTCGGCCAGTCGGAGATCCTTCACGAGCTTCTTGGACTCCGGGCCGTCCCTCCGACGAGAGAGCCACCGAATCAACGTCGCCCGGTCGTTCAGGCGACCGAGG
Source organism: Thermoplasmatota archaeon (assembly GCA_036781185.1). Lineage (GTDB taxonomy): Archaea > Thermoplasmatota > Thermoplasmata > Lutacidiplasmatales > UBA184 > Lutacidiplasma. The sequence continues at coordinate 725 of DAIQBL010000056.1, forward strand.
TCGTGCGCCAGCCGGCGAAGTTGGGGTCCGAGTCGCGGGACGCTCGCCGGGCCCCCCCCTCCCGCGACCGCGTTGAGCAGACCCAGCTCACGGATCCGCTTCCGGACCCGATGGAGGCGCCGCCGGGTCGGTCGCGTCAGGGCGCGGCGATGGGCTCGCTCGAGTCGGAGGAGGACGTCGACCCTCGCGCGTCCCAGGGCGCGGGAGACCGGCGGGGACCAACCGGCGGTCCAGGCACCGAGGTCGTCGGGATGCTCCCGAACCATCGTTCGGAGCTGAGCGCGTCGCCGGCGCGATTCCGCTCGAAGAGCGGCCCGCACGCGTCGAAGCTCGGACGTTCGGTCGGTCGAATCTCCCGACCGGATCCATCTCGGGAGCTCCCGGATGGCCACGTCCAGGTTGCGAACGCGTCCCATCGCGTGGCGAAGGGAGGTCGCGGCGCTCGGTACCGAGGCATCGGGTCGGAGGAGACGGAACCAGAACAGTTCCGCCCGGAGTCGGCGGTGGGACTCGTGGACCGCTTCCGCATCGAGCGAACGGGCCGGACGAGCGGGCGGCATTCCAACCCTTCGTGGGGAACGGAGGTCGGGGGATTACCTCTGGCGCCCTTCCCCCCGGCCCGAAAGGAACACCTATCCGCCTCCGGACTCTCCCCGGCCATGCCCGAGAGCGCCCCGCCGGCGACATTCATCACCGACCTCCGTCCCTCGCGAATGGCCACGCTGGAGGCCACGGTCGTCGGCCTCGAACCGACCCGCGAGATCCCGACCCGGGACGGGGGACGGAAGAAGGTCCGCAACGGCCGGCTGAAGGATGCGACCGGGGAGATCGCGCTCGTGCTGTGGGGCTCCGAGGTGGACCTGGTCGGCGAGGGAGACCGGATCCGCCTCATCGAGGCCTGGGTTTCGGATTACCGCGGCCGCCCGCAGGTCTCCCTCGGACGCACGGGGAAGCTCGAGAAGCTCCCCCCGACCGGCCGCCCGTAGGACTCCTGCGGATCCCCCTCTGGGGGGTCCGGCTCGCCGAAGCGCCTCCGAATGAAGCTCGCTTAGCCTAGTGGCGTTCGCGTTAGTTTCGCCTTAAGGCGGGGCGGGGGGATTCCGAGCTGGGAACCCATGACGGTCACTGAACCCTCGCACGTCGACGGACCTCTCCGCGTCGCCATCATCCTCGGCAGCACCCGGCCCGGCCGCCTCGGGGAACCGGTCGCGAACTGGGTGTACGACATCGCGAAGCAGCGCCGGGACGCCACGTTCGAGCTCGTCGACCTGAAGGCGTTCCCGCTCCCCCACCTCGACGAGGCGATCCCGCCGTCCGTCGGCCGGTACGCCGAGGACCACACGAAGCGATGGGCGGCGAAGATCGAGACGTTCGATGCGTTCGTGTTCGTCACGCCCGAGTACAACCACAGCACGTCGGGGGCGCTGAAGAACGCGATCGACTTCCTCTACAAGGAGTGGAACAACAAGGTCGCCGGGTTCGTGAGCTACGGCTCGGCGGGCGGAGTCCGCGCCGTCGAGACGCTCCGGCTCGTCATGTCCGAGCTCCAGGTCGCGACCGTCCGGGCCCAGGTGTCGTTCTACCTCGCGACCGACTTCGTGAACTTCCACGACTTCCGGCCGGACCCGTCCAAGGAGGCGATGGTGGCGAAGATGCTCGACCAGGTCGTCGCCTGGGGCCTCGCCCTTCGCCGGGTCCGGCTCGGCTAGTCCGACCGAGGGCTACGAGGCGCTCGGCATCACGAACCAGAAGTAGTACGTCGCAACGCCGGCGAGGAAGACGGCCCACCAGAGGGCGAGGACGGTTCCCATCCACAGCTTGTAGCGGCGGAACCGGAACCGCTCGGGAACGACGTTCGTCCCGGCGACCAGGATGACGTAGAGGCCGAGCGCTTCCACCGCTCCGCCGGCGGCGAGCATCAGCGTCGGGAACAGGTAGAACGGCTGGGCGATCTCACCGGGAAGCCCGGGCAGGACGAACGCGAGGTACGCCGGGAGCATCCAGATTGCGACGAGCGGGAGGTTCCCGAGGACGATGACGCTCTGCAGGTAGGCGTGGGCCCGGACGTGCCCTCGCCGGACCAGAAACTTTCCGAGGACCAGGGCGATGGCGAAGGCGACCTCGACGGCCAGGACCGCCGTCGCAAACGTGCTGGAGGCGAAGACGCTCACGTCCCCGCTCATCGCGGGGACCTCGGGGATTCCGACGGCGACCGAACCTGCCCCGTCGCCACCTCCGCAGTTCTGTCAGAAGTCGGACGGCGGCGTGAGGTCGAGCACCGTCTTGTTCGCGCTCTTCGAGTGGTACTCCTCCCAGAGGCGTCGGACCTCCTCCTCGCTGAACCCGGAGGCGTACGCCGGGGAGACGAGGGGAGCGGCGTGCAGCACCTCGATGAGGACGACGGCGCGGACCCGTCGGATGTCCGCCCCCTCCGCCTTGTACCGGTCGAGCGCCTGGAAGTAGAGCGGTCCGGCGTGGAACACCGTCGCCTTCCCGGCGAAGCGGTACCCTTTCCGGGAGAACGGGTCGACGACGTTCACCTCCGTGCGCGGGTTCACCTTCAGGTTCCGCACGGTGTGCGGGGAGTCGACGTCAGCAAAGATCAGGTGGTGGTCGTCCCAGACGGTGAGCGACCCTTTCGGGGAGACGTTCGGCGACCCGTCCGCCGCGACCGACGCCACGAACCCGAGCCGCTGCTGGCGCACAAGCGCCATCATCGGCTCGCTCAGCACGGCCACGACGGGGGAGGAAGGGGCCGCGTTCATCTGGGTTTCGACCATTCCGCCATCCGGACGGCGCGGGCTCCGAGGGGCGGCCCGGGCCCCGCTCGACTTTATCGGTCCCGGTTTTTCCCGACCCCATCGGGGGGATCCGGGAACGGATGGTCGAGTTGCAACCCGGGGAGACCGTCATCCGCTCTGCCCAGGTGGTCTGGGTGGGCGGCCCGGGACCGCGCCCCGGCACGCTCACGCTGACCAACCGCGCCGTGATCTTCGAGGGGCCAGTGCCGGTCGGGCCTCCCGGCGCCCCGGGGGCGGGGCCTCCGACGCTCGAGGAGGGGATCCGCCGCATTCCCCTCTGGCGGTGCCGGGCCGCGCGCGTTTCGCCCGGTCCGGCGGGGCTCCGCCTCGAACTCGACCTCCTCCAGCGGTCGATCTTTTTCCGGACCCCGGACCCTCAGGGCTGGGCCGCGGCGGTCAACCAGGCGAAGGCGACGGCGCCGCCGCCACCGCCTGGGGCCGGCGCCGGCCCCACGGGCCCCCCGACCGGCGCGGTGATCGCCGCCCGCCGCGCCGCGATGCCGAAATGCGCCTACTGCGGCAATCTCAACGCGCCGATGGCCACGCACTGCAAGAGCTGCGGCGCGCCCCTTCCGGCGTAGCCGGC
>DAIQBL010000056.1:4211-11319 GCA_036781185.1 Thermoplasmatota archaeon
CGCCGATGGCCACGCACTGCAAGAGCTGCGGCGCGCCCCTTCCGGCGTAGCCGGCGGCCCCTCGACCCCCGCTGCGAGTCGACGCAAACGCTTACGAGCCCGCCCACGGTGGTCGGACTCCGGAGAGGCCATGGACGCCTCGGATGGTTCCCCGCCGCCGTTCCTCGAGCCGTTGCTCGGCGTCGTCTTCGACCTCGACGGGACGCTCATCCTCTCGAACCACGACTTCCGCCGGATGCGTCGGGAGGCGATCCGGCTCGCCGAGCAGGCGGGCGTCGTGCCCGGGCACCTCCATCCCGAGGAGACGATCGTCGAGATCGTCTCGAGCTCCCTCACCGAGCTCGAGGGTGCGGGGATCCCGGAGGGGAACCGGTTCCGGTTCGAGGCCGCCGTCAATCGGACGATTGAGGAGATCGAGATGGAGGCGCTTCCGAAGACGGCCGTGCGCGACGGCGCCGTCGAGCTCCTCGGCACGCTGACCCAGCGCGGATTTCGCCTCGGCGTTCTCACCCGGAGCTCCTCCGAGTTCTGCCGAGCGGCCTTGAAGCGAACCGGGCTGATTGACTACTTCCCCTATCTGAGGACCCGGAGCTCGCCGGGCCCCGCGAAGCCGGACCCGGAGGCGCTGCGCCTCCTCCTCCACGACATGGGCGTCCCGTACGACCGGGCGCTGTACGTCGGCGACCACCGCTTCGACGCGGAGTGTGCGACCCGCGCGAGCGTTCGGTTCTACGCTCTCCTGCCCGCGGAAGGCGGTGAGGACGGTCTCGCCGAGCGGTTCCGGGCGAACGGCGCCGCCGCCGTCGCGCGCGACCTGGCGGAGCTCGCCCGGTTCCTCGAGGTCGCCGCGGTCCCGGCCGGGTGACCGGCCCTTAGAGGTACTCGGCGTAGGCGTGGATGACCGCCCGTTCGGCGGACGCCCAAGCCTCGGGGATCTGGTTCCAGCCGGACTTCTGGTCCCCGACACAGTAGAGCCCGGGGATCGGTGCCCCCGAGGTGTCGAGGAGGCGACAATCGTCGTCGACGAGCACCGACCCGTCCCGGTCGAACGTGGCGCCGAGCGACTTCGGGATCTCCTGGTGGAGGTCCCACCAGCCGAGCGCCGAGAACCCCTTGTCGTAGCTGCGCGTCGTGCCATCGGAAAGTCCGACGACGAACCGCTTCTCGCGGAGACCCTCGAACTTGACGATCGGCGTCGCGACGTGGGTGACGTGGTGCTCGGCGAGCCGCTGCTCGAGCGGCCCGCGTTCCGCCGGTCCGATGTCCGCGAGGAACGGCTCGCCATGGGTCAGGATCTCTACCGACGAGGGGCCGAACTCGACCAGGTCGAGGGCGGTCAACACCGCGAACCGGTCGTGGCCGAGGACCCCGATCGACTTGCCTTCCATGAGATGGCCGTCGCACAGGATGCAGAAGTCGACGATCCCGAGGTTCGCCCACGGGAAGATCGGCTTGATGTCGCCGTTCAACTGGAGCATCCGGTCGACGACGCCCATCGCGAAGACGACGCCGCGCCCGCGGACGGTCTTCCGCTGCGCGAGCCAGTCGAACTCGACGTCGAAGCCGCCGTCGGCCTTCCGGACGGCGTGGACCTGCGCCGGCGTGAAGTAGCCGACTCTCGCGTCGACGGCCCGGACCTGGGCGACCTGCTTGTCGAGCAGCGCATGGCCCGAGACGCCGTCGGGGAACCCGGGGATATTGTCCATCACCGGCGCGTAGTACGAGCGGGCGTACTTCGGGCCGCGATCCAGCACCGCCGCGGTGTGGTGCAGGAGCGCCGTCTTCAGCCCGGCCTGGAGGCCGGCGTGGCCGCCGCCGACGATGACGAGGTCGTACGACTCCTTCAACCTCGGGAACCCCGGCACGGGGCGCTGTAGGCCGGCGCGGATTTGACGACGACCGGCCCCGACCCGACGGAAATCCGTGCTCTCGTTCGACGGGAAACGCAACGCTTAAGCGCGGACGCCCTCCTCGATGACTTTGGGTTATCGCACCCGTGGTCCACGCCGAGGTTCCCGAACTTTCGGGGACTCTGTTTCTCGAGGACGGGACGCGATTCGACGCGCGCGGATTCGGCGCGACCGGTCGACGGGTCGGCGAGGTCGTGTTCACCACCGGGATGGTCGGCTACCCCGAGTCGCTGACGGACCCGTCGTTCCGCGGCCAGATCCTGACCTTCACCTACCCGCTGCTCGGGAACTACGGTGTGCCGCCGCCCGACGCGCGGGATGAGCACGGGCTCCCGAAGTTCCTCGAGTCGACTGGAGTCCAGGTCCGCGCGGCGATCGTCCGCGGACTCACCCGGGCGAATCACTGGCAGAGCGACCGCAGCCTTGACTCCTGGCTGCGGGACGAGGGCGTCCCCGGCCTCGTCGGCGTCGACACGCGACGATTGACGGAGCATCTCCGCTCCCGCGGCGTCCTGCGGGGCGTGGTGGACGTCGGCCGCGGGGACAAACGCCCGTCGGACGACGAGCTCCGAACGGCGCTGAAGGCCGCCCCCACGTACGAGGAGGAGGCGTTCGTCCCGGAGGTCGCGGTCCGAACGCCCGTCACCTACGGTCCGAGCTCTGCCCCGCTCGTCGGGGCCCTCGACTGCGGCATCAAGACGAGCATCCTCCGCAACCTTCTCGACCGGAACCTGGGAGTCCTGCGGCTGCCGTACGACCACGAGGTTCCCGACCGCTGGGACGGGCGGAAGGTGCGCGGGTTACTCATCGGCAACGGTCCCGGAGACCCGGACCAGCTCGAGGCCACGATCGAGTCGTTGCGGCCGGCCGCGATCGGCGGCCGGCCGACGCTCGGGATCTGTCTCGGCCACCAGCTCGTGGCGCTCGCCCGCGGCGCGACGACGTACAAACTGAAGTTCGGCCACCGCGGCCAGAACAAGACGGTCTGTTTCCCGGACGGCCGAGCGTACATCGTCAGCGAGAACCACGGGTACGCCGTCGACGCGGCGTCCCTCGCGAAGACCGACCTCTCCGCCTGGGCGACGAACCCGGACGACGGGACGCTCGAGGGGCTGAAGGACCGGCGAGGCCGGGTCCTCGCGCTCCAGGGCCACCCGGAGGGCCACCCCGGTCCGCAGGAGGCCGGCTTCGTCTTCGACCGGTTCGCCGAACTCGTCCGGAAGGAGGCGGCCTGATGCACCGGTACGACAAGATCGTCGTCCTCGGCTCCGGGGCGCTCAAGATCGGCGAAGCGGGCGAGTTCGACTACTCCGGGAGCCAGTGCCTCAAGGCCCTCGAGGAGGAGGGGATCTACGCCATCGTCGTCAACCCGAACATCGCGACGCTGCAGACCGACCCCCCGAAGCACGGGCGCGTGTACTTCCAGCCGCTCCAGCCGGAGTTCGTCGAGCCGATCCTCGAGGCGGAGGCCCCGGACGGGATCCTCCTCAGCTTCGGCGGGCAGAGCGCGCTCAACTGCGGGATCGAGCTCGCCGACCGCGGCGCGCTCCGCCGCCACAAGACCGAGGTGCTCGGCACCCCGCTCGCCGGGATCCGGGCGACCGAGGACCGGGCGAAGTTCGTTCGGGCGATGGAGCGGGCGAAGGTCCCGACGCTCCCGAGCAAGGCCGTCTACTCGGTCGATGAGGCGGTGGCGGCGGCCGGCGAGTTCGGCTACCCCGTGATGGTGCGCGTCGCCTTCACCCTCGGCGGCAAGGGCGGCGGGGTCGCGCGGGACCCGGCCGAGCTCCGCGAGGTGGCGGCGCGGGGGCTCCGGGTGAGCCCGGTGGGCCAGATCCTGCTCGAACGGTACGTCGGGGAGTTCAAGCAGCTCGAGTACGAGGTCGTCCGGGACCGGGCGGGGAACGCGCTCACCGTCTGCAACATGGAGAACGTCCTCTCCATGCGGGTCCACACCGGCGACAACGTCGTCGTCGCCCCGTCGCAGACGCTCGACGACCACGAGTACCAGATGCTCCGCCAGGCGGCGCTCCGCGCCGTGGAGGAGTGCGGGATCGTCGGCGAGTGCAACATCCAGTTCTGCCTCGACCCGACGCGGGACGAATACTACGCGATCGAGGTCAACGCGCGGCTGAGCCGATCGAGCGCGCTCGCGAGCAAGGCGACCGGGTACCCCCTCGCGTACATCGCCGCGAAGCTCGCGCTCGGCTACACGCTCCCCGAGCTGAAGAACCGGGTCACGGGCGTCACGAGCGCCTGCTTCGAGCCGGCGCTCGACTACGTCGTGGTCAAGCTCCCCCGATGGGACCTCGACAAGTTCCCGCGCGCGGAGCGGCGGCTCGGACCGTCGATGAAGAGCGTCGGGGAAGTGATGGGGATCGGCGCGTCGTTCCCCGAGGCGCTCCTCAAGGCCGTCCGGATGAGCGACCCGCGCGCCGACCTCGTCCCCCCGGAGACGGCGCGAGCCAAGGAACCGATCCTCCGCGACCTCGCCGAACCGAAACCCGACATCCTCGAACGGGTCCTCGAGGGCCTCCGGGCGGGCATCGACCCGGCGACGATCGCCTCCACGAGCTGGATCGACCGGTGGTTCGTCGACGAGCTCGCCGAGGTCGAGAAGGCGGATGCCGAGCTCCGCCGCCACCGGGGCGTCGCCGACGTCCCGCTCGGGCTCCTTCGGGCCGCGAAGGAACTCGGCTTCTCCGACCGCGCGATCGCGCGGGCGACGAAGGACGACGAGGAGAGGGTTCGGCAGCGCCGGATCTCGGAGGGACTGCGACCCCGGATCCGGATGGTCGACACGCTCGCGGGGGAGTGGCCCTCCGCCACGAACTACCTGTACGTCACCTACCGGGCCGACGCCGACGACGTCGGTCCGGTCCCCGGCGGCAGCATGCTCGTCCTCGGGGCGGGCCCGTACCGGATCGGCTCCTCCGTCGAGTTCGACTGGTCGACGATGAACCTCGTCGAGGGATTGAAGGCGGAGGGGATCCCGGCGGTCGCGCTGTTGAACAGCAACCCCGAGACCGTCTCCACCGACTACGACCGGTCCGACCGGCTCTACTTCGAGGAGATCACGCTCGAGCGGGTCCGCGACCTGTTCGAGTTCGAGTCGTTCGCGGGCGTCGTCACCTGCGTCGGGAGCCAGCTCGCCCAGAACCTGACGCCGCTCCTCGACGCGTGCGGCGTCCCGATCCTCGGCACCGCCCCGGCGTCGATCGACACCGCCGAGGACCGCGCGAGGTTCGCCCGGCTGCTCGAGAAGCTCGGGATCCCGCAGCCCGCCTGGCGGGCGTTCACCACCGTCGAGGAGGCGGCGATGTTCGCCGACGAGGTCGGCTACCCGGTCCTCGTCCGCCCGTCCTACGTCCTGTCCGGCCAGGCGATGCGGGTCATCTACGGCTCCCACGACCTGGCGAGGTTCCTCGCCGAAGCGGTGCGGCTCTCCCCCCAGTACCCGGTCGTGATCACGAAGTTCGTCGAGGGCGCCGACGAGGTCGAGCTCGACGCGATCTCCGACGGGACCGACGTGCTCGTCGGGGGGATCCTCGAGCACGTCGAGCAGGCGGGCGTCCACTCCGGCGACGCGATCTTCTGCCTGCCGCCCCGCCACACCCCGCCCGAGATGCAGGCCCGGCTCGTCGAGGCGGCCGGGAAGATGGCCCGCGCCCTGGCGATCCGGGGCCCGTTCAACGTGCAGTTCCTCGTGAAGGGCGACGAGTTCCAGATCATCGAGCTCAACCTGCGGGCGAGCCGCTCCCTTCCGTTCCTCACGAAGGCGACGGGCGTGCCGCTGCTCCGGGAGGCGGCCCGGGCGATGCTCGGCCGGCCGCTCACCCAGACCGGCGTGGCCGCCTTGCCCCCGAACCGGTGGGGCGTGAAGGTCCCGCAGTTCTCGTTCCTCCAGCTCGCGGGCTCGGACCCGTTGCTCGGCGTCGAGATGCAGTCGACGGGCGAAGTCGCATGTTTTGGTCCGACGTTCGCCGACGCCCTCGTCAAGGCGCTCGTGGCCACGGGGGTGAAGCTCGTCCCCTCCGGCGGCACCGCGTTCCTCTCGGTCGGCGGCGTACAGCTGAAGGAGCAGCTTCTCCCGGTCGCCCTCGGGCTCCGTTCCCTCGGCTACAAGCTCGCGGCGACGGAGGACACGGCCGCCTTCCTCTCGGCGCGCGGCGCGAAACCCGTCCAGGTCCTGCACAAGGTGAGCGAACCCGACCGGAAGCCGAACGTGGTCGACGCCCTCGACTCCGGGAAGATCGACCTGATGCTCAATCTCCCGTCGTCGCTCACCCAGGCGAAGCTCGAGCAGATGCTCGAGGACGAGTACGTCCTCCGCCGGCGGGCGGTCGAGCTCGGCATCCCGCTGTTCACGAGCCTCGAGGGGTTCGCGGCGTACGTCGAGGGGCTCGCCTGGCTGAAGGACCATCCCGCGACGGTGGACGCGCTCTACGGCGCCCCCGAGCCGGGCCGCACCGACGGCAGCGTTCCGATGCCCCGGGGCGTGCCCCTGATCCAGCCACGAACCCGCCGGCCCCGAGTCACCAAGCCGCCGACCCCACCGGCCGCCGCCGACGGGTGGGCCACCTCCCGGCGACCCGCCGGGAGGCTCACTCGCTGAGGGCCAGCAGGATCGTGACGTTTCCCGTGTAGGCCTGGGAGGGAACCGACAGGACGAAGGTGACTCCCCCGAAGTTGTCGATTGGCAGGCCGTACGGCGTGCTCGAGGAAACGATCCCGAAGCCGGCGGTCGTCGTGGACACGCCGGTGATCGTGCAGCTGACCGTCGGGGAGATCACGAAGAACCCGGCCGAGTCGTCGTAGTGCGACCCGGCGAACGTCGTGAACCCGAGGGCCGTCGGCGTGTCGACCCCGCAGGCGCCCATGTCGCTGCTGGGGGAGAACGTGATGTTCTGCGCGGTGACGTCGACGTTCGGCCGAAGGAACGTGACGTTCGCCGTCATCGTGGGCCGTCTGGTGCTCGCCCCCGGGCAGCACATCTTCCTTCCCGATGATCTCGCCCTCATCGACCTCCACACCCGCCAGGCCCTCCAGTGGCGCCAGCAGCTGGGCCCCTTCGACCACAACGGCTGGAATCATCCCGGACCCAGCTATTTCTACCTGCTCTCGGTCGTCTACCGGGTATTCGGCTCGGGCGCCAAGGCCATGTTCGTCGGCGCCGCCCTCATCAATGGGCTGGCCGC
>DAIQBL010000057.1:0-6319 GCA_036781185.1 Thermoplasmatota archaeon
GGCGTACGAGCGGGAACTGAAGGAGCTCCTGCAGGCGGACCCGGAGGCGCTCGCCCACTACGCGAAATCCCTTCCGCCGTCCGACCGCCCCAGGCTCGAGGCGTTCCGACGCGCCCCCTTCCTCGTCGTCCGCGCGGCGGGCTCCTTCGGGTTCGACCTCGTCGCGCTCCGGTCCGAGTTCGCCTTCCCGCTGGAGGTCAAGGCGTCGGCCTCCGACACGATCCGATTCAGCGCTGCCAGCGGGCGCGCGGCCCTGCAGCTCGAGCAGCATCGGATCGCCGTGGCGCGGGTCGGACTCGTGATCCTGTATGCGTACCGCCGGGTCGGGCGGGGTCACGGCGAACCCTGGCGGGTGTACGCGGGTGGGGTGGGCCCGTCGACGGGCCGGTATCGGGTCCTGAACCGCTGGCTTCCTCCGGTGGAGTCGACGAAGGAGGGAAACGGGGTGCTGCGTTGGGGAGCCGGGATGCCCCTCAGCCGGTTCCTGACGATCGTCGCCGACCTGACCGAGCCGGGCGCCGGCCCACCGGCGCCATGAAGGTCGCCGTCACCTCGACCGGCGTCGGCCGGTTCGGGAAGCGACCGGAGTCGTTGCTGGAACTCTTGGCCGAGGCCGGACGCGAGGCGCTCGACGGGATCGGCCGCAAGCCGGTCGACCTCCTCGTCGTCGGCCACATGGCCGGCGGCTCGTTCTCCGGGGTGGAGAACACGGCGGCGAAGCTTGCGGACCAGCTCGGGCTCGACTCCGGGGCGGGGTTCCGGATCGAGGCCGCGAGCGCGAGCGGCGCCGCCGCATTCCAAGCCGCGGTCGGACTCGTCGCCGGCGGCGGCTACGAACGCGCGCTGGTCGTCGCGGGGGAGAAGATGACCAACCTCTCCAACGCCGAGGTCGCGAAGGTCCTCGCCCGGTCGCTCGCGGCCTCCGAGATCGCCCACGGCGCGACGATGCCGGCGCTCGCCGCGCTCGTGGCGAGCCGCTATCTGACGCGCTACGAGCTCGGCGAGGACGCGTTCGACGTGGTCTCGGTCGCGGCCCGCGCGGCCGCCAGCCGAAATCCGAACGCCCAATTCTCCACCGCCGTGACCGCGGACGAGGTCCGGGCGAGCCGGCCGATCGCCCTTCCGCTGCGGCTCCTGCACTGCTCGGCGGTGTCCGATGGGGCCGCGGCGGTCGTGCTCGAGCGCGCCACGGGACCTGCCGGCGTGCTCGGATTGGGACAATCCACCGACCACGTCGAGCTCGTCGAGCGCCCGGAGCTCACCAGCTTCCGCGCGACGCGCCTCGCCGCGAAGCGCGCGTACGAGTCGGCGCACCAGACGCGCAAGGAGCTCGACTTTGCCGAGCTCCATGACGCGTTCGCCCCGTTCGCGGTCATCGACCTCGAGGACATCGGGGCCACCGGAGCGGGGGAAGGCGCGGCCTGGTTCCGGGACGGGTCGACCGCGCCGGACGGCCGGTTTCCGGTGAACCCATCCGGCGGGATCCTGGGTCGGGGTCACCCGGTGGGGGCGTCCGGCCTGGTCCAGATCGCGGAGGTCGCCCGCCAGCTCCGGGGGGAATCCGGGCGGATGGCGCTCGCGAAACGGCCCCGCCGCGGTCTCGCGCAGTCGATCGGGGGCCTCGGCTCGCACAACTTCGTCACGATCCTCGGCAACACCGGCGTGGGAGCGGCATGAGCTCGGAGGCGACGATCGCGATCGTGCGCTGCGAGCATTGCCACGGGCGATTCCTCCCGCCCGGCGGGCCGTGTCCGCGGTGCGGTTCGAGCGAACTCGTTTCGGGGACGATCCCGGCGAAGGCGACGGTCCTCGCGGCGACCGAGCTGCTCGCCCCCGCGGCGGGCTGGCCCAATCCCCACCGCCTCGCCATCGTCGAGGGCGCGGAGAGTGTTCGCATCCTCGCGATCGTGCCCGGCGAGCTTCCCGCGCCCGGTGCGGTGGTGGGGGTGGCCCGGGTCGGGGACCGGTACGAGGTAACGGGACCGGACCCCGAGCGGGCTCCGTCCTCGCCGCGACGCCCGCGGAACTAGGACGCGGGGAGGGGGAATCTCCGGGCGCCGGAAGGTCCCGGCGCCCGTTTGAACCCCCGAGGTGAAATCACCACAGGATTAGCAATCCTGCGCCTTACCGGGCTGGGCCATCCCCGCGCGGAGCGGCCGACGTCGGTGCGCTCCTTAAAGGTTCGGCCTCCGAACCCGCCCGCCCGTTAAGTAGCGGGTCCGCGCTCGCCGGCCGAGAGGCGTCGATGCGGGTCGCGAAGGCGGGGGTCGTCGGGGCCGGGACGATGGGCGCCGCGATCGCGGAACTGCTCGCGTTCAACGGGATCCCGGTCGTTCTGACGGACGTCGACCGGGCGGCGGTCGACCGGGGCCTGGGCCGGGTCCGTTCGCTCATCGACGAGGTCGTCGTCTTCCACGCCACGCGGGCGGACCGCGAGGTCGCCCGCCTCGCGGAGCTCGATGTCGTGCTGACGCCGGAGCAGACGGCCCGGCTGAGGACGCGACTCGCCCCGAAGGTGACCGCGGAGCGCGGCCGCGAGGTCGTCGCCCGGGTCCACGGAACCACCGACTGGACCGAGTTCCGCGACGTCGACTTCGCGGTCGAGGCGGTCTTCGAGCGCGACGAGGTCAAGCGTCCGGTCCTCGAGCAGCTCGACCGAGCGCTGCCCGACCACGCGGTAATCGGATCGAACACCTCCTCGCTCTCGATCACGCGCCTCGCGCGGGGCCTCGCCCACGTCCGCCAGACGCTCGTGACCCACTTCTTCAATCCCCCCGGGACCTTGCCCCTCGTCGAGGTCGCCGGGGGGGTCGACACGCGGGACGACGTCGTCCAGGAGACGATCGACTTCCTGCAGGGGCTCCGGAACCACCGCTACCCGCTCGTGCCGATCCGGGTGAAGGAGTCGCCCGGGTTCGTCGTGAACCGGATCCTTCTCCCGGTCCTGAACGAGGCGTGCTTCGCGCTCGAGGAGGGGCTCGCCTCCTCCCGCGACATCGACCTCGCGATGAAGAGCGGAGCCGGGCTGCCGATGGGGCCGTTCGAGCTCGCCGACCTGATCGGCCTCGACGTCACGCTCGAGGTCGCCGAGACGCTCGTCCGGGGGACCGGTGACCCGAAGTACCGCCCGGCGGCGACGCTGCGTCGCCTCGTCGACGCCGGCCACCTCGGCCGGAAGACGGGACGCGGGTTCTACGAGTACCCGACCGGGTAGAGGTCCCGGGGATGCCGAAGTTTCCCTCGCCGGAGTGGGCCCGGTTGTTCGAGGCCGCCGTGAACGCGAACGGGGAGTACGCCGAGGCGGCGAAGGCCTGGGAGGGGGACGTCCTGTTGCGGATCGTTTCGACCGGGGAGTCCGTCCCGCCGGGGGTCCATCTCGACCTGACGCACGGCACCTGCCGGTCGGCGCGGTACATCGAGGACAGCCGGGACATCCCGAGCGAGTTCGTCTTCGAGGCCACGCCCGGCGATTGGCGCGAGATCCTCGAGGGCCGACTCGACCCCGTGAAGGCCGTGGTCTCCGGGAAGGTCAAGGTGCGCGGCAACTTGGCCAAGGTCCTCCGATTCACCCGGGCCTCCGGGCTCCTGATCGCGACGGCGTCGACGATCCCGACCGAGTTCTAGGTCGCGGCCGGGGCCGCCCGGGGCGCCGACGCGGGAAGGGCGGCGGCGACCGGCTTCGTCGGAGGCGCCGGAGGCCTCGGAGGCGGCGGCATCAGCTGCCGCTTCAGGAACGCGACGATGTGGCCCCAGCTCGCCTCGGCCCGGTTCTGGTCGTACCCGCGAATGTCGCGCGCCAGGAAATCGCGGCCGACCTCGGTGACGCTCTCGAACTCGACCTGCTTCGGGAGCACCTTCTCGAGCTGGGCGCGAGCCGCGGCCGCGGTGCGGTCCCGCCGACCCGCGACGAAGTACACGTGGGCCGTGACGAGCTGCAGCGCCTCGGGGGGCGCCACCGGGGCCGGATACGCGACGGCGACCGCGGTGAGCTTCTGGTCGAGCCCGGCGACGGCGAGGGCGATCGATCCGCCGAACGAGAGTCCGAACACGGCCGAGCGGTCCGGGTCGACCATCTCGCGGCCCCGCAGGTAAGTGAGCGCGTCGGCGTAGTACGCCGTCAGCTTCGCGACCCGGGGCGAGGTGACGGCGAGCCCGCCCTTGGTCCGCAGGGCGAGGCGGGTGCTGAGGTGGTCCATCGGTCCGAAGAGCGAGGTCTTCCCGATGTCCGGGAGCATGACCTCGAACCCCTCGCGGGCGAAATGGACCGCCGCATCGAGGAGCGAGGTCGTGATGCCGTAGACCTCGGGCGTGATCAGGATCACCGGGTGCCGGACGACCTTCGTGGGCCGAAGCACGACCGCGGACGCGGAGCCGGAGGCGACCGCGTCCGTCGGGAACGTAACGCGCTCGCTCCGGTACGGGGGCAGCGGGGCGCCGGGCTTCGATTTCGATGTCGCCCAGGTCTTGTTGAGGAAGTCGATGACGCAGAGCTTGAACCGCTCCTTCTGGAGCACGATGACGGCCTGGCGCTTCCCGCAGACGTCGCAGACGCCGATGACCCCGCTGCCGAACTCGAGGTTCGGGGTGCTCAGCAGTAGGTCGTCGTCGCGCATCCGGTCACGCCTCCGCCCGAGGACGGCGGCGGAGCGGGGCGCGGGGCTTAACGGTTGCCCGGCTCGGACCCTCCGGCGAGGGAAGTTTCAGCTCGAGACGCGCGCGGTCGCGCGGCACGAGCACGGCAACGCCTCGGGCACGAAGGCGCGCCTGAAGCGCCCGGTCCGCCGTGGCGACGACGGTGTTCGAGCCCGCCGCGGCCGCGAGGAGCCCGGAGTCGCCCCGACCCGGGACGGGGAAGACCTCGTAGCGCTCCGCGAGCTCGCGGGCCGCCCGCGCGTGCCGCACACCCCGCTGGACCAGGCCGTCGAGCTCCGCCCGACCCGACTCGGCGACGAGCACGCGGGCCCCGGCGGGGAACAGCCGCTCGACCTCCTCGGTGATCCGGGTGCCGTGGGTGAACGGCCAGAAGAGCGCGTTCGCATCGAGCACGATGCGGACACCGGGCGCCGGGGCGCTACGGCCGCTTGAGCTGGATTCCGAGCGTCTCGCGGTCGTGGTGCGGGCCTCCGGCGCGCTGGCGCAGGACGTATCGCTGGGCCTTCTGGTTCGCGGTCTTGGGGATCTCGTCGAGGAATTCGATGTACCGGGGGACCATGAAGAACGGGAGCTCGGCGATGCAGAACCGGAACAGCTCGTCGGCGTTCGCCGTCGCGCCCGGCTTCAGCTGCACGAACGCCTTCACGTCCTCCTCGCCGAGCGGTGACGGGACCCCGATCACGACCGACTCGAACACCGCCGGATGCCGGTTCAGGACCGTCTCGACGTCGTAGGGGGCCAAGTTCTCGCCCCGGCGCCGGATGACGTCCTTCTTCCGGTCGATGAAGAAGTAGTAGCCGTCCGGGTCCCGCGTGACGTAGTCGCCGGTATGGAACCAGAGGTTCCGCGTCGCCTCCACCGTCTTCTCAGGTTTGTTGCGGTAGCCGAGGAACATCGTGTAGGGCGCGGTCGGTCGGACGACGAGCTCGCCGCGCACGTCGGCTCCGACCGGCCGGTCGTCGTCGTCGACGACGTCCGCCTCGACGAAGCCGAGCGGCGTCCCCACCGAACCGACGCGAACTCGGTCGGGCGGATTCATCAGCGTCGTGCAGCCGCACTCGGTCATTCCGTACAACTCGAGGATCGAGAGCCCGAACCGGCGCTCGAACTCCGGCCAGACGTCCTTCGTCGTGCCCGCCGTGAGCGCGGTCCGGACCGTATGCGTCCGGTCCGTCGGCCGTTCGGGTTGCTTGAACAGCACGTTGATCATCGAGATCAGCAAGGAGACGTGCGTCGCGCCGTACGACGCCGCGGACTCCCAGAACGTGCTTGCGTGGAACCGCTCCTCGAAGGCGGCCGTCAGGTCGTACTCGAGCGCCGTGAGGGTCGTCATCTCCTGCGCGTTGCAGTGGAACAGCGGAAGGGCCGTGAAGAGGACCGATTCCGGCGTGAGCCGACTCCGGGCCCCGATCTCCCGGGGCGTCCGGAGGTACTTCTCGTGCGGGATCACCGCCCCTTTCGGCGGACCGGTCGTGCCGCTCGTGTAGAGGATCGCCGCCGGGTCTCCTCCCGTGAGCTCGGGCGTGGCGACGGCGCCCCGGCCGACTTCAAGCTCGATCCAGGGTCGGACCGGGCCGGGGAGGTCGATCTCGGGGCCCTCGGCGTCCACGAGCCATTCGGTTCCCACGCCCAGACCGTCCCGGAGCGGAGCGTACGACGGCCACAG
>DAIQBL010000057.1:6419-10930 GCA_036781185.1 Thermoplasmatota archaeon
GGTCGGTCGCCGTTCTTCCGCGCCTTCGACCGGACGAGCGAGGCGAGGTCGTGGTAGACCTCCTCCGGGTCCAGCATCCGCGCCCGCCGAACCGCTCCGGGCCTTAAGGGCTCGGCGGCGCGCGTCCGCGCGAGCCGTTAAACTCCCGCCTGCGAGTGGTGCGTATCGAGACCGCCGCCATGCGAAGGACGACCCAGGAGTTCCGGAACGACCGGCCGGCCCGGGCCGAGCTGGCCGCCGGCGCCGCGGTCGTCGACACGGCCCGCCGCGAAGTCCTGCTGCTCCATCTGACCGACGAGGACCGCTGGTGCTTCCCCAAGGGGCACGTGGAGGCGGGCGAGTCGGTCGAGACCGCCGCCGTCCGGGAGCTGGAGGAGGAGACGGGGCTCACGGGACTCCAACTTGGTCCGGAGATCGGGCAGGTCACCTACCGATTCTATCAGCCGAAGAAGGACCGAAGCGTCGTGAAAACCGTCGTCTACTTCGTCGTGCACTCGACCGTCCGTCCGGTTCGCCCCGAACATCTGTTTGACCGGGCCGAGTGGGTTCCGTTCGACGCCGCCCGCGCCCGCCTCGAGTTCGACGCCGACCGCGCGGTGCTCGACCTCGTGGAGAAGCACCACCCCGATACCGGTTGAACTCGGTTCGCCCCGTCGGGGACGGAAAGGGTTGGAGGGCCGGGGACGCTCGTCCCCGGTCCGGGCTACCCGAACCTACGCTCCGCCGCTCGGGGGGTTCGGGGGCGTCGGGCCGGAGGGGGGAGGCGGGATCCCCTGGACCGACGCGGGCACCTGCTGGCTGTAGCCGCCGACAAGCTGGCCGCCGGACTTCCGGCGGGACCACGCGCGGTACTCGACCACGCCCACGGTGCCGACGACCGCGACGGCGACGAGGCCGACCACGAGGAGCGGCAGGATCGAACCCGCCGCGCCGTTCGCGCCGCTGCAGCCGGTCTGGAGGCAGGCCGCGGCGTGCTGCGCCGCCGGGACCGTCTCCGGCTGTCCCTGGACGAGCGCCGACGACGGGCTCGGGGCCGCCGATTGCGTCGTGAGGGCGGCCGACCCGCTCGGGGCGAGGCTGTCGTCCGTGCCCTGGTAGCTCGACGCCGACGCGAGGACCTGCGCGTGGTGGTGGGACGCGTCGAGCGCGAGGTCGAGCCGGTCCGTCGCGACGTCCTCCGCCGCGAGCGAGCCGTGCGCCCAGGCGTGGGCGCCGGCGCCGAAGATCGCGAAGGCGTGCGGCACCAGGATGAAGCCGTCCACGTCGTCGAACGGTCCGGCGACCACGATCGCGATCACGGGGACCGTGCGCCCGTTCGCGAGGGTGATGTTGCCGAGATCGGCGCCGCTCAGCGAGACGTTGCCGGTTCCGCTGATGCTACCGGTCGGGTTGCCGGACCCGTTCGCGGTGTTGCCGAAGAGGCCGACATTCGCCCATTGGTAGACGATCGACCACGAGCCGCTCGCGGCGTACATCGCCGACGAGTTCCAGGTGGTGTTCGGAGCGACGTTCCAGGGCACCAGGCCGAACGACGGGTTGAACGCCACGGCGCTCTGCGAGCTGCCCTGGACGCTCAGGTGGCCGGACGCCGTGTGGCCCGCGACCGTGAGCGAATACGCTTCCGACAGGTTCGCCGACGCCTGGGTCGAGGCGTTCGTCAGGCCGACGGCGCTCGTCGGGGTCCCGTTCTCGTACACCTGGGCGGTCGTGCTCAGGTTCGCGAAGCCGGTCTCCGACTCGTGCCCGCGGACCGAGAGGTTCCCGGAGACGTGCGAGCCGTTGAACTGGGCGAACAAGTCCGCTGCCATCGTCCGCTGCGCCTCGAGCTCGACCGTCGAGTTGCTGGTGTTCGTCGCGGTGTAGATGACCTGCCAGCCGAAGAACGCGTGCGACTGGTACGATGCGTTCCCGACCTGCACGCTCACGTTCACCCACTTCTGGCCGCCGTACGCCCACTGCTGGCTTGCCGACCCGGCCGCGATCGCGGCGGTCGTCGGTCCAGCCGGAGCGACGGGGGCGGCGCCCGCGGTCGCCGCGAGGACCGGGATCACCAGAACCATCGCCGCGACCACGCCGAGCGTCGCCCACGTGCCCATCGTTCGTCCGTTTCGCTGCATTCGTTTCTTCCCTGGGGCGCCGTTCGAGGCGCTTCCGAGGGAATCGAGCCCGGATGGGCGCCATAAACCCCCGTCTCGGGGGGTCGGAGGGAGTCGGGACGGTGTGCTACGGCGTGGCAGGGGGACCGCCGGTCATCGTCCCGTCGCCGGAGGCGGGGTCGTTCCGGGGATCCAGAATCGACCCCCTTGGGCGACCGCGGCCGAGCTTTCGTACCCGGCGTCGAGGTGGCGGGCGACCCCGAGGCCCGGGTCGTTGTTCAGGACGCGGCCGATCCGGCGGTCCGCGTGCGCCGTACCGTCCGCCACGATGACCAGGCCGGCATGGATCGAGTTGCCAATCCCCGTGCCGCCTCCATGATGCACCGAGACCCAGGAGGCGCCCGAGACCGCGTTCAGCAGCGCGTTGAGGATCGGCCAGTCGGCGATGGCGTCCGAGCCGTCCTTCATCCGCTCCGTCTCGCGGTACGGGCTCGCGACGCTGCCCGTATCGTGGTGGTCACGCCCGATGGCGACGGGCGCGGCGAGCGCGCCGGAGCGGACCAGGTCGTTGACCAGGTGGCCGAACCGTTCGCGCTCCCCGTACCCCATGTAGCAGATCCGGGCGGGGAGTCCCTGAAAGTGGACCCGTTCGCCCGCGAGCCGGATCCATCGGCAGAGGTCGGCCCGGGAGGAGAACTCGGTGAGGACCATCCGGTCGATGCGCGCGATGTCGGCCGGGTCGCCCGAGAGCGCGACCCAACGGAACGGTCCGCTCCCGACGGCGAAGAGCGGGCGGATGTACGCCGGGACGTACCCGGGGATCTCGAAGGCGTCGGCGACGCCCGCGTCGCGCGCCTGGGTGCGGAAGTTGTTGCCGTAGTCGAACGCCTTCGCCCCGCGACGGCGGAGCTCGAGGATCGCCCGCGCCTCCAGTGCGATCGATTGGCGGACTTCCGTGAGATACGCGTCCCGGTTGGACGCCCGCGCCACGGCCGCCGAGTCGGGGGTGTGACCGATGGGAATGTAGCCGACCTCGATGTCGTGCGCCGCGGTTTGGTCGGATACGACGTCGGGGACCACGCCGCGGCGCACGAGTTCCGGGTAGACCTCGGCGGCGTTGGCCCGAAGCCCGACGGAAAGGGGCCGACGCGCCGAAACCGCCGACCGAACCTGCGCGAGGGCGTCGTCGAGGGAGGGAGCCTCGACGTCGAGGTAGCCGTTTCCGAGGCGGCGCGCGAGGGCCCGCGGGTCGACGTCCACGATGAGGGCGGCGCCTCCCAGCATCGTCACCGCGAGGGGCTGGGCTCCGCCCATCTCCCCGAGGCCGCTCGTCAGCATCCACTTCCCGGCGAGGTCGGGCTGCGCGAATTCGAGACGGGCCAGGGAGGCGAGCGTCTCGTACGTCCCTTGGAGGATCCCCTGAGTCCCGATGTAGATCCAGCTGCCCGCCGTCATCTGGCCGTACATCGTAAGGCCCCGGGCTTCGAGCGGCCAGAATTCCGCGTCGGTCGCCCAGTGGGGGACCATCATGGCATTCGAGATCAGGACCCTTGGGGCGTCGGCGTGGGTCGGGAACACCCCCACCGCCTTGCCGGACTGGACCAGGAGTGTCTCCTCGTTCCCGAGGAGCTTCAGGGCCGCCACGATCTGGTCGTAGGCCACCCAATTCCGGGCCGCCTTTCCTCGGCCCCCATAAACGATGAGGTGGGAGGGGTCACGGGCGACATCGGGGTCGAGGTTGTTCATCAACAGTCGAAGGGCGGCCTCCTGGCTCCAGCCCCGACACGACAGCGATGGTCCGTGCGGGGCTCGGATCGGCTCGGTCCGGACGTCGGCGGGGGCCACGGGCCGCCGAGGCATGGAGCCTTGAAACGTTCATCGGAGTTATCCGACAGCCGCGCGATGCAGGCACCGGTGCCGCGTGACGACGTTCGAGAAAACCGGGATGTCGCTCGCCTCCTGTCCTACGCTTAGCGGCCGGCTCGATACGACGGATTCCCACCGCCGACCGGCGTGTCTCCGTCGTATCTCTGACGGACCGTTATAAGGCTCGGGCTCACCAGAACCCCTCATGCAGCGCTCCTCGCCCGGTTCGTCAAACTCCCAAACGACCTCGGACCCCCGCCTTCGAGTTCGTAGCCCCGCGGGTTGGCTCTCGCTTCTCGGCGTTCTCGGGATCGCGGCGTTGATGTTCGTCCCGATCGCCGCCCTCGGCCCCTTGCCCCCTCCCCTAATGCACGTTCCTGGGGCTGCGCGCGATGTCGCCGTCCACCCGGCCAACGGCCGGGGGAACGGCTCGGGAGGAAACGGCTCCGGTGGGAACGGCTCGAGTGGGAACGGGTCCGGCGGAAACGGTTCGGGCGGCAACGGGTCCGGTGGGAATGGCTCGCGCGGGAACGGGTCCGGAGGGAACGG
>DAIQBL010000058.1:0-1213 GCA_036781185.1 Thermoplasmatota archaeon
GCCCAGAAGCGTCACGTAGCGCTCGTTCGCTCGGATCCGCTCGATGATCTCCTCGATCGCCCGCGGCTGGTCGCCTTGGGGGACGAGCTCGGTCTCGAGGGTGAACTGGCCGGTCGGCTCGGCGGCGATCCCCGTCGCGATCTTCGGTTGCGTCGCCATCCCCACCGACTCCCTCAGGCGTTCGGCCGGTTCCGGTACCCGGCGGTGTCGAGCGTGACGGTCGTGAAGCCCAGCCGGTACAGGCTGGACCGGACCTCGGTGGCGACCGGATCACTTGTCAGACGGGGCACGTACCCGCCGTCGACCTCGACCCGGGCCCCGTCGCCATCGACGCGGACCCGGACCCGGCGGAAGCCCATCTCACGGACGGCGCGCTCCGCGACCTCGATGCGCGAGAGGAGCGGGACCGTCACCTCCTGTCCGTGACGGATCCGGGACGCCAAGCACGCGTCGGACGGGGTGTCCCAATTCGGGAGACCGGCGCCCCGAGCAAACGCCCGGACGTCGCTCTTGCGCCAGCGGGCCCAGACGAGCGGGTGGCGGAACCCGGCCTCGTCCATGGCGCGGATCCCCGGCCGGTCGTCGCCGAGGTCGTCGAGCTGGACCCCATCCAGGTAGCGAACGATCCCGCGCGCCTCCCCCCACTCCCGGATCGCGCGCGACTCGACCGTCCGGCAGAAGTAGCATCGGTTGGACGGATTTCGGCGGTACTGCGGATCGGCGACCGGGTCGACGGCCACCACCTCGTGGCCGATGCCGATCGCTCGCGCGACGGCTCGGGCCCGCTCCACTTCCTCGGTCGCGACGGCGGGACCGGCCAACGTCACGGCGGAAGCCAGGGGGCCGAGCGCGCGGAAGGCCAGGGCGGCGACCGCGGCCGAATCGACCCCGCCGGAGAGGGCCACGACGCTCGGGCCCCCCGAACGGAGCTCCTGCAGGAGCTCGCCCTCCTCGCGCGGTCCCTGGGTGGACCCCTCTGTGTCCGACATCGTCGAAGGGCCGCGGAGGGCCCCACGGGTGGATACCGTTTTGGCCCCGTCGTCCGCCTTTTGGCCCGCGACGGCCTCGCCCGCGCGATGCAAGCCGTCTCCGATGGGCCGCGCTGGATGCTCCGACTTGCCGAGGGAGAACGGATCCCCGAGGTGTTCGCGGAACTCGCGCGGGCGCACGGGATCCGGGCGGCGGCGGTCTCGATGGGGATCGGGCAGCTCCG
>DAIQBL010000058.1:1313-4038 GCA_036781185.1 Thermoplasmatota archaeon
AACGGGAGATCACGGAGCCGACGGAGATCCAGCGCCTGGCGATCGGCGCCCTCGCCGGCTCCGATGATGTGCTGCTGATCTCCCCGACGGGATCCGGGAAGACGGAGGCGGCGGTCCTCCCGCTGCTCTCGGAGCGGTTGGCGGACCCGGGGCCGCCGATCGCGATCCTCTACATCACCCCGCTGAGGGCGCTCAATCGTGACCTCGAGCAGAGGATGCTCGCGCTTTCGGAGGCCGTGGGTCTCACCGCCGCCGTCCGGCACGGCGACACCTCGCCGAGCCAACGCGTCCGGCTCTCGAAGCACCCTCCGGACCTTCTGCTCACCACCCCGGAGACGCTGCAACTCCTGCTCGTCGGCCCTCGACTTCGGCTGGGCCTTCAGGGAGTCCGCGCGGTCATCGTCGACGAGCTCCACGAGCTCGCCCCGTCCGACCGGGGGGCGCAGCTGATGGTGACGCTCGAGCGCCTCGACGCCCTCGTCGGGAGACAGGTCCGCCGCGTGGGACTCTCCGCGACGATCGGGAACCCGGAGGAGGTGGCCCGATACTTGTCGCCCGCACCACGGCGGGTGCAAGTCCGGAAGGCGGCCCAGCCCCGGCGCGTAACGATCACGGCCGAGGTTCCGCGGGACGACCGGCCCCCACTCTCCGCCTCCCTCGTCGAGGAGCTACGGGCCGACCCGATCCAGCTCGCGGCGCTCCGCGCCCTCGAAGAGACGATCCGGGCGCACCGGACGACCCTCGTCTTCGTCAACACCCGGCCGACCGCCGAGGGGCTCGCGGCGCGACTCAACCGGCTCGCCCCGGACCTGCCCGTTGCGGTTCACCACGGGTCGCTCTCCCGCGAGGTCCGCGAGGAGGCGGAGCAGCAGTTCCGGGACGGGAAGCTCCGCGGCCTCGTCGCGACCTCCTCCCTCGAGCTCGGCATCGATGTCGGCTTCGTCGACCACGTCGTCCAGTTCGGCTCCCCCCACCAGGCCGGTCGCCTCCTGCAGAGGGTCGGCCGCTCCGGCCACCGGCTGGACCGGGAGGCCCACGGACTCGTCCTTGCGCTCGATGACGAGGACCTCGAAGAGGCGGCGGTCCTGGCCCGTCGGGCGATCCATGGCGAGGTGGAGCCGACGACCTGGCGGCGGTCGAACCGACTCGCCGCGGCCCAGCAGCTCGTCGCCGTCCTACGCGCCGACCGGACCGTCGACCTCGCGGAAGTGGCGCGCACGCTACGGGCCGCCGAGCCGACGCGGGAGCTCTCCGACCCGGACTGGGAGGCGCTCGTCACGTACCTGGAAGGACTCGGATCGCTCCGACGCGACGGCCCGCAACTCCATCCCGGTCGCGGGACGCTCGAACGGTTCTACGCGACGCTCTCCCTCATCCCCGACCAGCGCACGTACCGGTTGCGCGACATCGGGACCCGACGGCCGATCGGTACCCTCGACGAACGGTTCGTCCTCACGCAGATCCTCGGGGAGCCCCAACAGATCTTCCTCCTCCATGGACGGACCTGGAAGGTCGTCGAGTTCCGGGACGACGAGCTGCTCGTCGAGCCGGTCCGCGAGATCGGTCAGGAGCCCCGGTGGGTCGGCGAGGACCTACCGGTGCCGTTCGACGTCGCGCAGGAGATCGGGCGGCTCCGTCGGGAGGGGACCGTCGGGAAGTACCCCCTCGGGCCCGATGCGCGCTCGCGGCTCGAGACACGGTTCGTCGCGGGGCACGCGACCGGGACGATCCCGGACGACCGGACGGTCACCGTCGTGCCGCAGGGCCGCCTCGTCGTGTATGGATGCTGCTTCGGAACGCGGACGAACGATACGCTCGCGGTGGCCATCGCCGGCGGCCTCACCGAGCGCCTCGGAGCGCGGGTGGAGGTCGTCGCGGTCGAGCCGACGTGGATCGTCCTCGGACTGCCGATCGCGGTCGACGCCGACGGCCTCTCTCAGGCCATCCGACTCCCTCCCGAGGACCTCGAGGGGACGCTCACCCGGCTCGTGCCCGGCGGACTCGAGTACCGCTGGGTGTTCCTGAACGTCGCGCGAAAGTTCGGCGCCCTCCCGGCCTCCGTCGACGCGCGCGACGCCCGCCGGTTGGAACCGCTCCTCGACGCCTCCCAGACGAACCCGCTCGGCGAGGAGGCGCTCGAGAAGACGCTCCACGACCGGTTCGACGTCGCCCACGCCCGGAGTGTCCTCGAGCGGATCCGCGATGGCGAGATTTCCGTCGTGGCGACCCCGAGGTCGGACTGGACGGACCTGCCGCTCGCCCGACTCAAGTGGCGCGAACTCCCCGACGTCCCGCCCCCGACGCTGCTCCGGGCCGTCGAGGAACGGCTGCGCGCGGAGTCGCTCACCCTGATCTGCCTCCGCTGCGGGTTCCAGCGGACGACGACCCCCGCCCGGTACGCGGCGGAGGGCGGCAGCCGGTGCGGGCTCTGCCACGGCGCGCTCTCGGCCGTGATGTCCCCGCGGCGGACCGACGAGATCCGTGCGCTCGTCCAGTATGCGAAGCGGAAGTGGAAGGGCCGCAAGGCGCCCCGCTCCCTGCCCGAGTCGCTGCCGCCGCTCGTGCGGGCCGGGTACACCTCCGCCGAGCTCGTCGCGAACTTCGGCGAGCGGGCGCTGCTCGCCCTCGCGGCGCGCGGGGTCGGGCCGGAGACCGCGCGTCGCCTCCTCTCGCGGCCGTACCGGCAGACGAGCGAGCTCGTCGCGGAGATCGTGAAGGCCGAGCG
>DAIQBL010000058.1:4138-6421 GCA_036781185.1 Thermoplasmatota archaeon
GCGAGGCCCGCGTCCCGCGCGATCAAGTTCGGCTCGTAGTAGAACGGGACGTCGGCGACCGACTCGTCGACGAACCGACCGAGAAGACGCGCGAGTTCAACGGGACGCGCCGCCGAGGCCGGCACCCGGAGGCGTTCCGCGAATCCCCGGTCGAACAGCGGCCCCAGCCACATCGGGCCGACCGGCCCCGGGGCCCCGACCGCGGGACCGTCCCATCGGCCGGGTTCGATCGTCCCGACGGGAGGCGCCCCGTCCGGGGCTCCGATTCGGGCGTACACCCGGACGTAGTGGTCGTGGACGTACGCGAGCAGCGGATGGATCCCGCGTCCGCGAGCGGCCGCCCGGGCGGCCAGGGTCGCGAGCAGGATGCGGAGCCCGCCCTCCGGCCCGAGGCGGCCGGTGACCGGCTCCGCCCCGTACCGGCGGCGCGTCGAGGCTCGGTCGACGCCCGCGAGCACGATCATGTCGGTCGCGGTCACGGAGAGGAGGGCGTCGGGAGCGAGGCCGTCGAACGCGGCATCGAGAAACTCGAGCGGCGAGCCGAACGGGTCCAGGTCGACCAGGTCGAACGGGCCGCCGGGGGCGGTCCGGCGAGCGTCCCAGCGGAGCGCGCCCGCTCCCCGGTCCCCGTACCGTCGCGCGTTCTCCCCCAGGACCTCGGACGCGGGGCCACCGGCGTCGGTGCTGAGGAGCGAAGCCAGGGCGCCGCTCTCGACGAGCACCCGCAGGCCGCGGACGCCGGTGGCGGCGAGCATCTCCCACGCCCGGGCCGAACCGGCGGGGCCGGCCGCGCCCGCGGTCGCGACCGCGACGTGGAGGTCCCGGTCGAGGGCCATCGCCCCGTTGTAGAACACGGCTCGTCGACGGGCCGGTCCCCGCGCGCCCGCGGGCTCCGGGAGCAGGAGGTCGGTCCCGCCTTCGCGTCCGAGGGCGACGAGCGCTAGTGCGCCTTTCCGGTCAGGAGGCGGACGATCTTGAACGCGAGCAGGTTCTTGTTCACCGGCGTGACCTCGAGGAGTCGTAGTTCGTCCCTCCGCCGGATGTCCTGGAGGAGCGGATTCCGCGACTTCTTATGAAGCGTCATCACGATCGACTTGTTGGCATCGAGCGTGTCGACGACCGACTGGGTGAAGGTCTCGCTCTCGACCTCCATCTTGCCGACCTCGTCGATCACGATCACGTCGGCACTCTCGCGCGCCTCGGCGAGGGACCGGGTACCGAGCCCGTCGAGCGCCGCGAGGTTGACGCCGTAGCGGCCGCTGCGGACCCGCGACTTCATGCCCTCGTGGGCGAACACCTCGTGCTCCTTCGTCATCCAGTTCGTGATCTGGAACCCGGTCCGGCGCTGCTTCTCGACGATCGGCTCGGTGACCATCCCGCCGACCTTGACGCCTTCCTGCTCGAGGAGCTGGATGATCCGTAGGAGGGTCTGGGTCTTTCCCGAGCCGGGGAGCCCGGTGATGCCGATCTTGACCGGGGCGGAGAGGCGGCGTGGCACGATCGCGAAACTCCGGAGAGAACCCCCGCAGGGGGCGGAGAGAGAAAAAGGCTCGGTGCCCGTCCGCTCCGGCGTGCTACGACCCCACAGTCTCCCGCCTTCGGAGGCCGGGTCGAGCGTCTATCCGGCGCGCGAGGACACCGAGCTGCTCCGTCCGTTCTCGACCGAGGGGGGCTCCGGGCGATTGCTCGAGATCGGGTGCGGCAGCGGGGAACTCAGCCTCGCCGCGGCCGGGGCCGGCTGGTCGGTCGTCGCGACCGACCGAAACCCGGCGGCCCTCGCTCGGCTCGCGCATTCGGCGCGCGCGCATCGGCTCGCGGTCGCCGTCGTCCGAACGGACCTGGCCCGAGGGCTGCGACGGTTCGAGCGGGTCCTCGCCAACCCGCCGTACCTCCCGACCCGCCCGTCGGAGCGGGACCCGGACCCCTGGACGAACCTCGCCCTGGACGGCGGGCGGGACGGCCTTGCGGTCGCGCGACGGATCCTCGCCGACCTCGGCGACCATCTCGCCCAAGGCGGTGCCGCGTTCCTGCTCCTCTCCTCCCTTTCCCCCGTGGCGCGGCGCGAGGCGATGTTCGATCATTGGCGAGCGGGCGGCGGGGCGGTGTCCGAGGTGGCGACCCGGGAACTTCCGGGCGAGCGGCTCACCGTCTGGAAACTCAGCCGGACCGCTCCGCCTGCCGGAGCACGGCCTCGAAGAACCGGGCCCCGTCGAAGTTCCCCTCGGCGCCTCCGGTCCGGGTCCAGTCGGGCGCCTGCGCGCGGTAGAAGCTCCGCTCGGGGTG
>DAIQBL010000058.1:6521-10681 GCA_036781185.1 Thermoplasmatota archaeon
GCGGGGAAGCGTCCTCCCTCCCAGGAGACGAACGTCGGGCGGCACTCGAAGTGGCCGGAGGCGTTCGCGTGGAGCGCGGCTTCGGGCGGACCGAGGCGGCCCCCCGGTTGGCCGGGCAACAGCCCGAGCTCCGTCAGAACCTGGAACCCGTTGCAGAGCCCGCCGAGGAGCCGGCCGCTCCGCAGGTACGCCTCGAGCTGAGGACCGATCGCGGTCCGGATCCGGGCGGCGAAGATCGCCCCGGCGCGCACGTAGTCGCCGGCCGAGAACCCCCCGGGGACGAAGACGACCTGGTAATCGTCGAGGTTCCGGTACCGGTTCCGCTCGACGTCGCGCTGTTCGAGCTGCTTCAAGTGGACGATCTCGGGCCGGGCGCCGAGCGCCTTCATCGCCACGAACAGCTCCTCGTCGCAATTGGTCCCCTCGATGGACAGGATCGCGACTCGGATCTCGCCCCGTCGCACGGGGCGTACGAGGGCCGAGTTCGCTTAACGATTCCCGGTCAGGGCCGGATCGAGACCATCGGAAGCTCGGCGCCTGGCCCAAACGGGGACGGCTCGGGGGAGGGCGTTTCCGGCCCGACGAAGAACGGGCGACGGCGGTCGACGGCGAGAGCGAACGCCTCGGCCAGCCCCTCTTCCGGGTCCGGCCGGCGCAGGATCGCCCGCAGGTCGACGAGTCCCGCGTTCGTCATCAGGCACCCCTTCAGGTGGCCGTCGCTCGTGAGGCGGAGCCGTTCGCACGACATGCAGAACGCCGGATTCTCGACCGGCTGCACGACCTCGAGGGTGACCGGCGGCCCGCCGTCCGTGATGTCGTAGCGCGGCCGGTGGTGGAGGGGGTTGTACCCCGTCGGGAACGCGGACCGGACCGCCTCCTTCGTGAGCCGCCCCAGCTCGGAGTGGAGCGAGCGGTACACGTCCGGGTCGACCCGTCCGCGGACGTTCTCGAACTCGATGACCTGGATCCACGCCCCGACCTCGCGCGCGAACTCCACCAACCGTTGGAAGCCGGCGGAATCGGCCGTCGAGCCGGCGAGGGCGACGACGTTCAACTTCACGGGCGAAAGCCCCGCGGCCACCGCGGCGCCGACCCCCGCGATCGTCCGGCTCAGGCCATCGACGCCCGTGAGCTCCCGGTACGTCGCCGCGTCGAGGCTCGGGAGACTGATGTTGACGCGGCGGAGCCCGGCCGCCTTCAGCGGGCCGGCCAGCTCGGTGAGCTTCAGCCCGTTCGTCGTCATCGACACTTCCGGCCCAAGCGCGGCGATCCGCCGGACAATGTCGACGATGTCCGTCCGCAGTGTTGGCTCGCCGCCCGTCAGCTTGACCCGCTCGACGCCGGCCCGGACGGCCGCCCGGACGACCGCCTCGATCTCGGTCGGACGCAGCTCTTCGGTGGAGGCGATCTGCCCTTCCATGTGGCAGAAGACGCAGCGCAGGTTGCACCGCTGCGTCAGAGAGACGCGGAGGTCGGTGAACGGTCGGCCGTACCGGTCCCGCAGCACGCTCCGGAGAGGGGCGCCACGTCAGATAGCCTTTCGGCGGCGCGTCGCACCCGGACGTGGCGAGGGCGTCCCGGCGGAGAACGGGGGGGGCAGAAGCCGCGCGGTCACGACGTCGCCGCTCCGCAGGGCCTGTCGGTTGGGCGGGAGGAGGACGTAGGCGTTCGCGGGAATCAGGCTCGTGAGGGCCGACGAGGTCCGGAAGGTCGGCCGCGCGCGGTCGCCGCGGACCTCGAGCGGGACCACCGTCGAGAACGACGACGTCGGGACTTCGTACGGCTCGCTCAGGACCACCGGTCGGTCGACCCAGGGCACGCCCTCGGCGTGACCGAGACGGGCCAGCACGGGAGCGACCAGCCAGAGCCCGTTCGCGAGGCACGACGTCGGGTGTCCGGGCATCCCAATGACGAGCGTCCGACCGGCGCGAACCGCGAGCGTCGGCTTGCCCGGACGCACGGCGATCCCATGGAACAGCAGCCGTCCGAGCCGCGGGAAGATTGCCGGGAGGTAGTCGTGTTCGCCGACCGAGCTCCCCCCCGTGACGAGGAGGAGGTCGACGCCGTGAACGGCCCGCCGGATCACCGCCTCGATCGCGCGCTCGTCGTCCGGGACCGGCGCATGGGGCGTCACCAGCGCGCCGAACGCGAGCGCGAGCGACGCGAGGGTCGCGTTGTTCGATTCGTGGATGGCGCCGGGCGGGAGCCGCTCGCCGGGGAGCCGAAGCTCGTTGCCGTTCGGGAGCAGCCCGACCCGGGGCCGCTGCCAGACCTCGACGTCCGGGAGCCCGGCGGCGGCGACGGCGCCGAGCCTCGGCGGCGTCAGCAAGTCGTCGCGGGCCGCCAACTCGGCCCCGGCCGGGAAGTCGTCGCCGATGTCGGCGATCCGGTCGCCGGCCCGCACCGGGGCCGTCAGCACGACCTCGGACTCCTCGACGTCGACGTCCTCGAAGATGACGACCCCGTCGGCCCCCGGGGGCATCGGACCGCCGGTGGCGATGGCGACCGCTCCTCCGACGCGCACCCTCCGGGGGGACGGGCTCTCGGCGAACACGTCGCCGAGGAGTCGGAGTCGGACGGGACGGGCCTTCGTGGCCGACCGGGTGTCGGTCGATCGGACGGCGTACCCATCCCAGGTGGCTCGTCGGAACGGAGGAACGGGATGCGGAGCCACGACCCGTCGGGCGCTTCGCCGACCGACCGCTTCGCCGACGGGGAGTCGCTCGGTGCGAGTTAGAGGAGCCGTCGCCGCCAGGAGCCGGCGGAGTGCCTCGTCCGTAGACAGGAGCCGGCCGAACGGGCGCATCTTCACGGGGACCTCCGGGAGGGGAATTGCGCCGTTTCGATCCAGCGCGTCGCCGACCGCACGCCGTCGGCGAGCGCCTCCTCAACGGGAGAACCCCGCAGCCACGCCGCGTAGAATCCCCCGCGGAACGAGTCTCCCGCGCCGGTGACCTGACGGAGCGGGCGAGGCGTTCGTCCGCGGGCGCTCGTGGTCCCGGTGCGGCTGTACGCCCTCGCCCCGTGGCGGCCCCGCGTCACGATCACGAGCGGGACGTAGCGGGTCAGGCGGGCCGGCGACGATACCCCCAGCATCCGGCAGGCGACCTCGGTCTCGGCTTCGTTCCCGAAGAACAGCTCGCAGCCCGGGAGGAGGCGTCGAAGCTGGGGCGCCCGCCACCGGTAGTGGATCTCCTGGGCCGGGTCGGCCGCCACCCGCACGCCGCGCGCCCGGGCGGCCGCGAGGAATCGGAGCATGTACGACGGGTCTCCCGTCGTCAGGTGGACCCAAGAATACTTCGGGATCAGCGTGGCCGGAACCGCGGCCCGGGACGCGTCGCCCATCGCTCCCTGGTCGATGAGGGTCATCTGCCCCCCGCGACCGTCCTCGACGATCAGCGCGCTCGGAGACCGCTCGCCGGGAACCGTCTGGAAGCCGGCCAGGTCGATCGCGCCGGCCCGGAGCGTCCGCCGGAACTCGGGCGGGAACTCCGGTCCGACCCGGCTGACTAGCCCGACGCGAAGGCCGTGGCCCGAGGCGGAGCGCGCGAGGTTCGCGGCGGTACCGCCGAGCCGTTCGGCGACGCGGTCGACCGGGACCGTCCGGTCCTTCTCGGGGAGGTTTCGGACATGCCAGAACCGGTCGATGACCGTGTGGCCGACGACGAGGAGGTCCCGGGGATTCGCGCGGCCCGCGGCGACCACGGAGGGCGGACGGTCCCTCCCGATTAGGCGTTTCGCTCGGCGACCGCCCGCCGGGTTACATACGCCGCGCCGTAGCCGGGTCGGGCGGTCCCCGTGCTGGTCGAAGGCGCGATCGTCGACCTCGAGGGGATCCGACCGGGGTACGTCCGCTTCGAGGGGCCGACCGTCGTCGAGGTCGGCCAGGTCGGCACCGCTTCGCGAAAGCCGGGCGAGCGCCGGATCCGCGGGATCGTCGTCCCGCCGCCCGTCAACGGACACACCCATCTGGGCGATGCGGCGGCGACCGTGGAACCGCCGGCGACGACCGTAGCCGAGATGGTTCAACCGCCCGACGGGTTCAAGTTCCGGCTCCTCCGCGACACCTCTCCGACCCGGAAGGTCGCGGCCATGCGTCGGGCGCTCGACCGGATGCGCCGCGAGGGGATCGCGGCCGCGATCGACTTCCGGGAGGAAGG
>DAIQBL010000059.1:0-10603 GCA_036781185.1 Thermoplasmatota archaeon
CTCGTCGGCGTCTGTTCGTACTTCCTGATCGGGTTCTACTACGAGAAGCCGAGCGCCGCGTCCGCGGCGAAGGAGGCGTTCCTCGTCACGCGCATCGGCGACGTCTTGTTCCTCCTCGGGATCTTCATCTATTTCTCCGTCTACGCGACGAGCGGCGGCGGGGCCGGCTGGGCCGCGAGCGGCTTCCTGTTCGTCCAGGGCTCGACTCCGTTTCTCGCGGCCACGATGGGCGCGAACACGCCCCTCCTGACCGTCGCGGGCCTGATGATGCTCGCCGGGGCCGCCGGCAAGTCGGCCCAGTTCCCGTTGCACGCCTGGCTCCCCGACGCCATGGAAGGGCCGACGACCGTCAGCGCGCTCATCCACGCCGCGACGATGGTCGCCGCCGGCGTCTATCTACTCGCCGTCGCGTCGCTGTTCCTCGGCTTCACGCCGGACGACCGGCTCGCGATCGTGGCGGTCGGCGGCTTCACCACCTTCTTTGCCGCGACGATGGCGGTCGTCCACCCGGACATCAAGCGGGTGATCGCCTACTCGACGATCAGCCAGCTCGGGTACATGGTCCTCGCCGTCGGGGCCGGGTTTGCGATGGTCGGCTTGTACCATCTGTTCACGCATGCGTTCTTCAAGGCGCTCCTGTTCCTCGCCGCGGGCTCGGTGATTCACGCCGTCGGCACGCAGGACCTGTTCAAGATGGGCGGGCTCCGCAAGTCGATGCGGCTCACGTCCATCGCGTTCGCGGTCGGGGCCCTCTCCCTCTCGGGAATCCCGCCGTTCGCGGGGTTCTGGTCGAAGGACGACGTCCTCGCTTCGGTGTACGCGGCGGCCCGGTCGAACCCCGCGTACTGGCCGTTCCTCATCCTCGCGTACGCCACCGTGTTCCTGACGGCCTACTACATCTTCCGGGCCTGGCACCTCGCCTTTTCCGGCGAGCGCGCCCGCGACGCGACCGTGCCCCACGCCCACGAGGGACCGTGGACGATGCGCGTGCCGTTGCTGGCCCTCTCGGCGCTCGCCGTGGTCGCGGGACTGTTTGCGTTCGCCCCCTCGTTCGCGTCACTCTTCTCGATCGGCGGGGGCAGCGGGGTCCCGCCCACCTACAGTGCGACCGAGCTCGTCCTCTCCGCCGTCTCCGTCGGGCTCGGCGCCGGGGGGATCCTCCTCGCGACCGCTCTCTGGGGGAACGGCCGGGTCTACGTCCTCGCGCCGGACTCGACGCTCCAGCCGCTCCGGACGATCCTGCTCCAGCGGTACTACGTCAAGGCGTTCTACGACTGGGTCGGCCTCACCCTCGTCTACGGGGGGAGCCGGATCGCCGACTGGTTCGAGCGGTACGTCATCGACGGGACGATCCACGGCTTCGAGCGGCTCGGCACGGCGTCGTCGAACGCCCTCCGGCGGGGCCAGAGCGGCCTCGTCTCGGACTACGCGAGCTACGTAGTCCTCGGCGTGATCGGCCTGCTCCTGCTCCTCCTGTTCGTCGCCCCGATCGTGCTCGCGACGGTGGGGGTGCCGTGACGTGACGGTCCCGGTCCTTACCCTGACCCTGCTCACGATCGTCGTCGGGACCGTCCTGACGTTCCTCTCGAAGGAGAGGGCCCGGTTCGTCGCCCTCGGGACCTCGGTCATCTTCCTCCTCGAAGTCGCGGGTCTGCTCGCGTCGTACACCGCGTGGCCCGGACCCTCGGGTGGCAGCCCGGGGTACGCCTACCTCGAGTCGTACCCATGGATCCACCTCTCCTGGCTGACGATCAACTACACCGTCGGTGTCGACGGGATCTCGCTCGTGATGGTCCTGCTGACCGCGTTCCTTCAGGTGGCGGTCGTCATCTACTCGTGGGGGGAGACGAACCAACCGGCGGCGTACTTCGGGCTGCTCCTCCTCACGTGCCTCGGCTGCTTCGGCGTGTTCATTTCGCTCGACATCCTCCTGTTCTTCCTGTTCTGGGAAGCCGTCCTGATCCCGATGTTCTTCCTCATCGGGTTCTGGGGCGGGCCGCGCCGACGATACGCGGCGCTGAAGTTCTTCGTCTACACCCACGTCGCCTCGATCGTCATGCTGGTCGGGCTGCTCGCCCTCGTGTTCTACTCCGGGGCGACGTCGTTCGACTTCGCCTCCGTCTACGTCGCCGCCCGGGGGCTCTCGACGAGCGTCCAGGTGTTCCTGTTCCTCGCGCTCCTGTTCGGCTTCGGCGTCAAGTTCCCGATCGTCCCGTTCCACACCTGGCTTCCGGACGCCCACGTCGAGGCCCCGACCGGCGCGTCGGTGCTGCTCGCCGGACTCCTGCTGAAACTCGGTGGCTACGGGCTGATCCGGTGGGCCGTCGAGGTCCTACCCGTCGGCATGAGCCACCTGACCTGGCTCCTCTACGTCATCGCGTTCGCGATGATCGTCTGGGGCTCCGTCGTCGCGCTCGCCCAACGGGACCTGAAGCGACTCGTCGCGTACTCGTCGATCAACCACATGGGCATCGTGCTGCTCGCGATCGCCGTCTACTCGCAGCTCGGCCTCCTGGCCGCGGTGCTGCTGATGTTCGCCCACGGGGTCGTCAGCGCGCTCCTGTTCATGGTCTCCGGGAGCGTCCACCACACATTCGGCACCCGCGACATCTCGAAGCTTGGCGGCATCACGCCCGTCACTCCGTTCCTTGCGACGATGGTGATGGTCGGCTCGCTCGCCTCCCTCGGACTGCCGGCGCTGATCAGCTTCCCGGCCGAGTTCACCGCGCTTCTCGCCACGTGGGACCGGATCGGCTACTGGGTGGTCGTTCCGCTCGTCATCCTCGTCGTGACCGCCGCGTTCTACCTCTGGATGATGCAGCGGGTCCTGTTCGGCCCGAAGCGGAACGTGCCGGACCACGCGTCGGACGTCCCGTGGTTCGAGGCGGCGGCGATGGGAATCCTCGTCGCCCTGATCGTGGTCTACGGGATCCTTCCCGGGTTCCTCGTGAACGTGATCGTGAACTCGCCCGTGTATGGCTTTCCGGGGTTCCCGTAAGGACGGATCGACATGGACACGACGTTCCTCGCCACGTTCACGCCCGAGCTGATCGTCCTCGCCGCCGCGCTCCTCGTCTTCCTCCTCGATGTCCTCGGGGTCCGACGCCTCGAGACCCTCGGGGCCGTAGCCGTCTCCGCCACGGCGATCGCGCTGCTGGCGGTCGTCGCCGACCTCGGATTCGCCCCTCTCGCCATCCTCCGTACCATCCCGTCCGGCGTGGTCGACGCGCCGCTCGGCCCGTCGCTCTACGGCGTGACGAGCCTCGGCCTCGTCTTCCAGGGGATCTTCCTGACGAGCGCCTTCCTCGTCTCGCTCGCCTCGCTCTCCCGCCCGAGCGAGGAGAAGGGGGGGGCCGTGTTCTTCGGCCTGCTGCTGATGGCGACGCTCGGGATGCTGCTCGCGGCGGTCGCGAGCGACCTGATCTTCCTCCTCCTGTCCGTCGAGATCACGGGCATCGCCACGTACCTCCTCGTCGGGTACACCCGGCGCGACGCCCGCAGCCTCGAGGCGGCGATGAAGTTCTACATCGTCGGAGCGCTCTCGAGCGCGCTCTCGTTCTTCGGCGCCTCGCTCATCTTCGGGGCGTACGGGGGGACGACCTTCGCGACGCTCGAGAGCGCGACCCGGGTCGTCGGCTACCCGGCCCTCGCGCTCGCCGGGTTCGCCCTCCTCATCGCCGGGCTCGGATTCAAGCTCACCCTGGTGCCGTTCCACGCCTGGGCGGTCGACGTCTACGACGGTGCGCCCGACGACGTCTCGGCGTTCCTCGCGGGCGGCTCGAAGAAGATCGGCATCTTCGCGTTCTTCCTCGTCTTCGTCGGCCCCGTGGTGTTCGCCCCCGTTCTCGGCCACTGGTGCGCCGCCGGGCATTGCGCGACGATCACGCTGCGCCCGACTGTCGAGCTGGCCCTCGGGATCGTGGCGGTCCTGACGATGACCATCGGAAACCTCCTCGCGCTCCAGCAGAAGGAGATCAAGCGACTCCTCGCCTACTCGTCCATCAGCCAGGCCGGCTACATGCTGATCGGGGTCGCGGTCGGCACCGCCCCCGCCCTCGCCGGCGCGACCCTGCAGGTGTTCGCCCATGTCTTCCTGAAGGCCGGCGCCTTCCTCGTCGTGGCCGCGGTCCTCGGGCTCGGCGTCGGTCCCCGGGTCGAAGATTGGCGGGGACTCGCGACGAAGCGACCGTACCTCATGTTCGCGTTCGCCGTCATGCTCCTCGGCCTCGCCGGGATCCCACTGACGGTCGGGTTCGTCTCGAAGTTCGTCCTGTTCTCGGCCGCGGTCCAGGCCGAGGGGTGGTTCGTCTGGCTCGCCGTCGCCGGCCTCTTGAACAGCGCCCTCTCGGTGTTCTACTACGCCCGGGTGCTGAAGACGGTCTACCTCGACCCCGCGCCCGAGGACCCGACCATGGCGGAACGGCTGGAGGCCCCGATCGGCTGGGGCCGGTCCGCGGCGATCGCGCTCGCGGTCGGCGCCATCGTCGTCTTCGGCATCGACCCGGCGCTCGTCCTGAACGGGTTCCAGTCGGCGGCCGTGCATTTCCTGCAAGTTGGGGCGTGACGCCTACGGAGACGTTCGACGTCGTCGTCGTGGGAGCCGGGCCAGCGGGAAGCCTGGCGGCCCGATTCGCCGCTCTCGGCGGGGCGCGCACGCTCCTGGTCGACCGGCGCCCGGAGCTGGGCGAGCCCGTTCAGTGCGGCGAGTACGTCCCGTCGCCCGACGAGCTCGCGACGATCTTCCCGTTCCCCGACGTGATCCGGGAGTCATTCCAGATCCCCTCCGAGACCGTTCTCCGCGAGACGAGCACCATGGCGTGCATCGCCCCGGGCGGCCGTCGATTCGCGTTCCCCCTCCGCGGGGCGACGGTTTCGCGTCGGGCGTTCGACAAGGCACTGGCGGCGCGGGCCGAAGGGGCCGGAGCGGAGCTGCGATTCCCGGCCGGGGTCGCGCGTCTTCGGGACGACCAGGTCGATTTTGTTGGCGGGACCTCGGTCCGAGCGAAGGTCGTCATCGGCGCGGACGGTCCCCTCTCGACGGTCGCGCGTTCGGTCGGGTTCACCGTGCCCCGCGAGATGTACCGGATGATCACGGCGACGAGCCCGGGCGAGTTCCCGCCCGAGATCGACCTGTACTTCGGGTCGGTCGCGCCGGGTGGCTACGCCTGGATGATCCCCCGGGCGCACGACGCCAACGTCGGCGTAGGGGTGCGATACCTCCCGAAGGGACAGACGCTCTCGACGTTGCTCGACCGACTGACCCACGATGCCGGGTGGGCCGCGGCGACGGACCGGACCCGCTGGTGGGTTCCGTTGGGACCCCCGCCGCGCTCGGCGGTCCGCGGCCGGGCGCTGTTCGCGGGCGACGCGGCCAACCTCGTCATGGCGACGAACGGTGGCGGCATCCCGACCGCGATGATCTCGGGCCGGGACGCCGGAGTGGCCGCCGCGGCGCACATCCGGACCGGCGCGCCCCTCCTCGAGTACGACCGGTTGTGGCAGCGTCACCTCTACGAACCGTTAAGCCGAGGGTTCCGACTGAAGGAGTTCGGGGACCGGTTCGTGGAACGCGACTGGCTCCTCGCCCTCGGGATGCGCTATATCGGCCCGGATGGTCTTGATGCGATGATGCGGATGCGTCGTCCCCGCCGCCTCGGGGGGGCCTCGTGACGGTTCCGGCCCCGACGACCGCCGACCCCGCGGACCTTCCGCTCGACGTCCTCGTCAGCCAGACGATTGGCGAGGACCTGACCGCCAAGCTGACCGAGGTGCTCCCGCTGTTGGTCCACGACCTCGCCGACATCGACCGGCGGATGCAGGACGTCCTCGGCGCCACGTACCCTCGCCTGACGGACGCCGCGAAGTACGCCTGCAGCACCGGCGGCAAGCGCGTCCGCCCCGTCCTGATGGCCGCGCTCCATCGCGCCCTCGGGGCGACGGACACCGGTCCAATCCACTCGCTCGCCGCCGCGTTCCAGCTGATCCACACCGCGACGCTCGTCCACGACGACGTCATCGACCACGCCGAGATGCGCCGCGGCCGGCCGTCGCTCCCTCAGGCGTTCGGGCTCCCGCTCGCGATCGTCTCCGGCGACTACCTGTTCGTCCGCGCGTTCGAGCTCGCCTCCGAGTACCCCCGGTCCATCATCATGCGGTGCGGGGAGGCGTGCGCCGACCTCGTCGAGGGCGAGGTGTTGCAGGAGAGCGGACGGTTCGACCTGACGTCCGGTCGGGAGCACTACTTCCGCGTCGTCGAGCGCAAGACCGCCGCCATCGTGGCGGCCGCGCTCGCGTCGGTGGCGGAGATCCAGGGAGCCCCGACCCCGATCCAGGATGCGGCCGCCGGATACGGGCGGTCGCTCGGCATCGCCTTCCAGATCCGCGACGACCTTCTCGACGTCTACGGGGACTCGGACATCCTCGGCAAGCCGCTCTACGGCGATTTCCGCGAGGGGAACCCGACGCTCCTGAGCCTCGAGACGTACGAGACGCTCGACGGGACGCAGCGCGCCGAGTTCGAGCGGCTGTTCGGCCTCCACCGAAAGTCACCGGGCGACCTCCTGAGGCTCCGGACCCTAGTCGACGCGAGCGGGGCACCGGCCCGCGTCGCGGATACGGCCCGGCTGTGGGCCGACCGCGCCAGCCGGTCGCTGGAGGCCCTGCCCCCGTCGCCGTTCCGGATCCTACTCGAGCACATGGCGTGGGGCGCGGCCGAGCGCCGCTTCTGAGCCCCGCCGTAGCCTCCCGGCCCCCTCGCGCCGCCTCGCCTACCTTATGGCGCCCGGCGGTTCGGAGGTCCGATGGCCCAGTGCCAAATCGAACCGGCGGCAGCGTACTCGTTTCCTCGCGGACCCGCGCCGGTCGAGGACCGGCGGATGTCCCTCGCGACCAAGTGCCGGGAGACGGCCGCCTACTCCGCCCAGATGCGGGGCGCGGCGAAGTCGAGGGGCGCCGCCGCCGCCGCCGCGCGCGAGTTCCTCCTCTGTGAGAATCACTCCCAGCTCGTCAGTCAGGTCGACCGAGAGCTCGTGGAAGAGGGCTGGTCGGGCGTGCTCGTCACCCAGCCCCAATTCCTCGCGTAGCGGCCGCCCGTAGGCGCCCGGAGAGTTCGGGACGGGGCCTTGCCCCGTCGAACGAAAGCTACTTGTCTCGACCGCGGGCTCGAGCGTCGGGAGCCCGATGCCGACGACAGCGAGGGCGGCGGCCGCCTCCGGATCCGTCCCGGAGGTCCAGCACCTTCCGCCCCAGTGGGAGCCGACGGAGGTCCGTCCCTCCCTCCCGCTCGGCGTCGCGGTCTTGGCCGTGCTGATTGCGCTCCTTGGCCTCGTCGTGCTCGTCAGCGGCCTCCTGTTCCTGCTCAACGAGTACCTCGGCACCGCGATCCCGTCGCAACTGCTGATCGTCCACCAGGTCGACGTCATCGGGGCCGCGATCCTGGTGCTCCTCGGCGCCGTGCTCGTCGGCGTGGCGACCGCGCTCTGGAACCAGGAGGCGTGGGCGCTCTACACCACCGTCGTGGTGCTGTTCCTCGGGCTCGGCTACCTGTTCTTCACCTCGACGATCACGGTGATCTTCCTCGTGTTCCTGCTCCTATTCGTCTACCTGCTCGCCGTCCGGCACCACTTCTTCTGATGGAGATCGCCCTCGCCGAGCTCGCGCCCGTCCCCGGCGACGTCGAACGGAACGTCGCGCGCGCCGCCGAGGTCGTGCGGGCCGCGCCCGCCGCTCTTGTCGTGTTCCCCGAGCTCTATCTCACCGGCTACCGCGTCGGGGACCGGTTCCACCGCCTCGCGATCCGCGAGACGGAGCCCCGACTCACCCCCCTCATGGAGGTCGTCGAAGGGACCGGCCGCTCGGTCGTCGTCGGGGCGCCCACCGTCGGGCGCCGTCGGGGCGAGGTCGAGAACTCCGTCCTCCTCCTCCGGCCCGACGGAACCCGGTTCACGCAAGGGAAGCGGTACCTTCCAACGTACGGTCCGTTCGAGGAGGGCGGCATCTTCTCTCCGACGGAGACGAGCCAGGCCGCCCCGCTCGGCCCGGAGCGAGTCGGACTCGCCATCTGCTACGACGCGTTCTTCCCCGAAGTGTTCCGCGCGCTGGCGCTCGACGGCGCGAACCTCTTCGTCTGCGTCTCCGCCGCCCCGGTGACGTCGCGACGCTTGTTCGAGAAGGTTCTCCCGTCGCGCGCCGTCGAGAACGCCGCGCCGCTCGTGTACGTCAACCGGGTGGGCGTCGAGGACGGGATCGTGTTCGGCGGCGGGTCGCGGGGCTACGATGCCCGGGGCGAGCCGCTCCCGGAGCGGCCCGTGCCGAACCTTAGGCTCGGCCCGGATGAGCGAGTCGTCCTGGTCGACGCGGACGTGAACGAGCCGGCGCGGTGGCGACCGTTCCGACCGGTGCTCCGCGACGTGGCGCAGCGGCCCGGGGCGCACCCGTCGACGACAACTCGAAGCACGGGGTTATAGAGAGGGTCCGTTCGTCGGCCAACGGTGCCCCCGGCGAAGTCTCTCGCGCAGCAGCTCGCCGCCAAGCAGCGGGAGATCTCGGTCGCCGAGTTCTTCGAGCGCAACCGGCAGATCCTCGGGTTCGACAACCCGCTCCGCGCGCTCCTGACCACGGTGAAGGAGGGGGTCGACAACGCCCTCGACGCCTGCGAGGAGGCCCAGGTCCTCCCGGACATCAAGGTCGAGATCTCCAAGGAGGGGGTCGACCGGCTGCGGGTCGCCGTCGAGGACAACGGCCCCGGGATCCTGAAACGCGAGATCCCGAACGTCTTCGGCCGGCTCCTCTACGGCTCCCGGTTCCACGCGAACCGGCAGTCCCGCGGCCAGCAGGGGATCGGCATCTCCGCGGCGGTCCTGTACGCCGGCCTGACCACGGCGCGGCCGGCCAAGGTCACCAGCAAGGTCGCCGAGGAAGAGGCCGCGCATGTGGTCGAACTCCTCATTGACACCCAGAAGAACCTCGCCCGGGTCGTCTCCGAGGACCTCGTCCTCTGGGACCGTCCGAGCGGGACGCGGGTCGAGCTGCTCCTGAAGGCGAAGTACCAGCGCGGCCGCCAGTCCCCCTTTGACTACCTGAAGGGCACGGCGATCGTCAACCCGCACGCGCGGCTCACGCTGGTCGAACCGGACGGCACGAAGATCACCTACGAGCGGGCCTCGACGGAGGTCCCCCCGGTCCCGAAGGAAGTCCCGCCCCATCCGTACGGCCTCGAGCTCGGCGAGCTCGCCTACCGGCTGAAAGCGTCGACCAAGCCGACGGTCCTCGAGCTTCTCCAGAAGGACCTCGCCGGGGTGTCGCCGCGGGCGGCGCGCGAGATCCTCGAGCGGTCCGGTCTCTCCTCGAAGACCGCCCCGTCCGACGTCCACAGCGAAGAGCTCGAGAATCTCCTCACCGCGATGCACGAGGTCCCGCTCGTCGCGCCGACGGCCGAGTCGCTGTCGCCGATCGGGCCCATGCTGATCAAGCGGGGCCTCCGCAACGTCCTCGGCGACGTCCGCCCGGAGTTTTACGCCCCGCCCGTGAGCCGCCCCCCGAAGGTCCGGGGCGGCTACCCGTTCCTCGTCGAGGTCGGGCTCGTCTACGGTGGCGGACTGCCCGCCGACCAGCCGATCCAGCTGCTGAGGTTCGCGAACCGCGTGCCGCTGCTTTTCCAACAGGGGGCGTGCGCCGTGACCAACGCGGTCCAGAACCTCGACTGGCGGCGGTACGGCCTCGACCAGAAGGGGGGCCAGGGGCTCCCGACGGGGCCGTGCCTCATCCTCGTGCACGTCGCCTCCACCAAGATCCCATTCACGAGCGAGGCGAAGGAGGCGGTCGCCGAGGACCCGGAGCTCGACAAGGAGCTCACCCTCGCCCTCCAGGCGGCGGCCCGCCACCTGAAGACCCACATCTCGCGCCGGACCCGCCGGGAGTTCGCCGGAGAGAAGTTCGCGATCATCCTGAAGATCCTCCCGAAGCTCGCCGAGAAGACGAGCTCGCTCGTCCACAAGCCCGTCCCGGACCTGACGCCGGTGATCACCAAGATCATGGACGTCGTCAACGTGGAGACGTCCATCGCCCCCGTCGGCGACATGGTCCGCGCCACCACCGACCTTACGAACTACACGCCGAGGGCCCGGGTCCTCGAGGTGTTCCTGGAGATGCCGTGCGAGCTTCTGCCGAAGGCGCAGTACGCCCAGCCCCCTGAGGGCGTCGACGCCGAGCTGGGCCGGGCGTGGTGGACCCTCGAGAAGCTCCCGCCGCACGGCAAGGCGTCGATTGGCGTGACGTTCCCGAAGGGAACGGAGGTCGAGGCTTCGGACCTCTCCTGGTACATCGCCGGGGTCGACGAGGCGCACCTGCTCGGCGCGGAGCCGCTTCCCGGCGACTGGGATGTACGATTGCCGCGCGCTGTGATCGAGGCGGCCGAGGCCGGCCTCGAGCCATTGCCCGGCTCGGACGAAGCGGAGGTGGACTACGATGCCGCGGAAGGGAGTGCGGGAGTCGAAGACGACGAGGGATAGCGACACCGCCCCGGTGCGCGTCGACGCCCTGAAACCGACCCTCGACCTCGCCCGCTCGATCTACGAGCAACTCGACGCCGGTGAGATCCCGCGGA
>DAIQBL010000060.1:0-10580 GCA_036781185.1 Thermoplasmatota archaeon
ACGTGAACGTCGGCATCGACGACTACTACATGCTGTTCACGCCGACGTTCCTCAACTTCCTCACCCAGTCGCGCGGGATCATCGCGGTCCTCGCGGCGGGCGAGTCCCACGAGAAGCTGCGGGAGACGCTTGTGCGCCACACGCCGCCGAACGTCTTCGACACCCGGGTGCGGATCGCCGACTACACGGCCAACGAGACCGAGGAGAGCTACATCGTCCCGATGGCGCGGTACGGCCGCGACGAGGCGATGCGGGCGATGGTCACGGCCGAGAAGGCCGCCCGCGGTCCGGAACAGAAGCCGTTCCTCGAGTACACCGCGTTCGACACGCTCGAGAGCCTGATGGGCGACCAGGTCGCCATCCGGATGTACTTCCACGGGGTCCGAAGGACGAAGCTCGTCGGCAACCTCGGGATCGGTCTCCTGAAGCCCGGCCTGCTCGTGTCGAGCGAGATCCTGAACATGATGGACACGTACTTCCGGATCATCAACATCGACAACGCGCCGTGCATCTAC
This sequence comes from Thermoplasmatota archaeon, assembly GCA_036781185.1. Lineage (GTDB taxonomy): Archaea > Thermoplasmatota > Thermoplasmata > Lutacidiplasmatales > UBA184 > Lutacidiplasma. The sequence continues at coordinate 516 of DAIQBL010000060.1, forward strand.
GGCATCCGGCCGAGGACGACGATCTACGCGATCTCGCCCGACCCGGAGAAGGGCGCGCCGCATGCGAAGTTGACGCCGATCGTCTGAGCCGCTCCTCCCCACCCCGCCGATTCGGCGGGGGCCCGGAAGGTAGAAGGGGCGGTCGTTCCTCGGCGGACCCGTTCGGAGTCGCCTTGGAAGACGACGAGCACGCCCTCGCGGCCGCGGACCGCCTCGAGCCGCCGTGGATGTTCCGGGGCCACGACATGGGGCGGATCCTCGCCCTCAGCGACGGCGTCTTCGCGTTCGCGATGACCCTGCTCGTGCTCGGGCTGACGTTGCCCCTCTCCACGAAGGGCGGCGCCGTGGGCGCCTATCTCCGGACCCAACCGTTCCAGATGGCGATCTACGCCTACGTCCTCACGTTCTTCGTCATCGGGATGTGGTGGCAGGGTCACCACCTGATCTTCGGCTACATCGAGCAGTTCGACCGGGTTCTGATCCGCGCGAACACGATGTTCCTCGTCACGATCGCGATCCTCCCGTTCGCCACGATCGTGCTGAATGCGGCCGATTCCGATCCGGTGGGGGTCGTATTCTTCGCGGTGACCCAGATCGTGGCCGGGCTCAGCCTCGCAACGATCTGGTGGTACGCGGCCGGACCGGGCCACCTCGTCGGCGAGGGAATCCCCGCCGAGTGGCGCCGGTACCTCCGGCGCTCCTCCCTGTTCATGCCGGTCATATTCGCCATCTCGATCCCCGTCGCGTTCTTCAGCGTCACCGCGGCGGAGGGGGTTTGGCTTCTCGTCTTCGTGCTCTGGTTCGTTTCGAGAAGGTTCGCTCGCCGCCTGTAAGGGCCCGAGGCGGCCGGTTCCCCGGGGAGGCGCTCGGGGCCTAGACGAGCCCTGGCCACGCCAGGAGGATCGCCGATAGGACGGCACCCGGAACAATGGTCATGGCGAGGTCGTCGTCCACCGTTCCCCACGTCGGCCATTCGACGGCGACCGCGACGACGGCGGTCAGGAGGGCCAGACCGACGACCACCGGGCCGGACCAGGGCCCGAACACGACGAACGCGACGCCGGCCACCACGGCGTACGCCGCGACGCCGGGGAGGATCGAGCCGGCGGGACGGGCAAACCGGAGGCGAAGCTCCCCGAGGAGCGGGTCAACGAGGGCCGTGCCGATGATGACCGCGGCGGCGACCGGGCGTGGAAACGCGACGAGGGCGACGGTCAGCGCGATGGCGTACCAGACGTAGCTCGCGATCCGGTCGCGCTCGTACGGCCGGATCGTGGGGAGCTCCCAGCCTCGGAAATGCCGTAGGAGCTCGAGGACGAGGATCAACTCGAGAGCGGCGAGGAGGACCGCCTCGGTGGGAACGAGTACGAACGCGTTCGAGGGGATGATGAGGTAGAGGACGGCGAGGGCGCCGAGGCCGTGGAGGAACCGCCGCCAGATCCGGTCGCCGAGTTCGTAGTCGCCGCCGAACCGGGCGCCGACCCAGGCCCTTGTGCGACCTCCGCGATGCAACCGCACGGGCGTGAGCCGGGGGTCCGGGCGAGATAGGTCTTGTGCTGGGGCCGCGCCCGCGCACGTCACCCTTTTCTCCCGCTCCCCCTCGTCGCGGCCATGAAGGTCGCGGTCCTGGTCGGGAGCAAGTCCGACCTCGAGCACGCCGAGAAGGTCCGTGCGCGGCTCGTCGACCTCGGGGTGCCCTGCGAGGTCCACGTCGCCTCCGCCCACCGGACCCCGGAAAAGGTCGACCGGATCGTCGCCGACCCCGAGGTCGACGTCTTCGTCGCGATGGCGGGCCTCTCGGCGGCCCTCCCGGGTGCGGTGGCGGCGAGGACCCTCAAACCGGTGGTCGGAGTCCCGATCAACCGCGGGCTCGGGCTCGATAGCCTGCTCTCGGTCGTCCAGATGCCCCCCGGCGTGCCGGTCGCCGCCGTTGGGCTCGATGCGTCCGAGAACGCGGCGCTCCTGGCGGCGGAAATCCTGGGGCTGAAGTACCCCGAAGTCACCGCCGCGCTCCAAAGGTACCGCGCCAAGTGGCGGGACGAACCCTCGACCCCGCCCAAGGGAACGTTGTGAAAGATCCGGCGAAGTTCGTCGCCGATTCCCTCTCCGCGATTCGGGCCGAGGTCCCGGGCAAGGCGATCGTCGCGGCCAGCGGCGGGATCGACAGCACCGCGGCCGCCGTTCTCGCGCATCGCGCGCTGGGGGACCGAGTCCGCTCGCTCTTCGTCGATACGGGGCTCCTTCGGGCGAACGAGATCGAGCTCGTGCGCGGGTTCTTCGCCGCCTCCGACCTCCCCGTCGAGGTCCTACCGGCGTCCGAGCGGTTCCTCACCGCCCTCGAGGGGATCTCGGATCCGGAAGAGAAGCGCCGCCGGATCGGGACGGCCTTCATCCGTCTGTTCGAGGAGGAGGCCGACCGGTTCGGCGCCGACCGGCTGGTCCAGGGGACGATCGCCCCGGACTGGATCGAGAGCGGCGGGTCGATCCGCGACACGATCAAGACCCACCACAACGTCGGCGGAATCCCGAAGGACTCCCGGCTGACGCTCGTCGAACCACTCCGGGACCTCTACAAGGACGAGGTCCGCGTCCTCGCCGCCCACCTTGGCATCCCAAAGCCCGAGCGTCAGCCGTTCCCCGGCCCGGGCCTCGCGGTTCGTGTGGCGGGACCGATCTCGAGACCCCGAGTCGCGATCGCCCGGGCGGCCAACGCGATCGTGGAGGAGGAGGTCGACGCGGCGATCGCCGCCGGCACGTTGGCCCGTCCCTGGCAGTACTTTGCGGTCCTGCTGCCCGTGAAGACGGTCGGCGTGATGGGCGACAACCGCGTCCACGGCGAGGCGGTCAGCGTCCGGATCGTCCAGAGCAACGATGCGATGACCGCCACCGCCGTCGACCTCCCGGTCGAGATCCGGCGCCGGATCGCCGAGCGGATCACCCGGACCCTCTCCGGAAGCGTCACCCGCGTCCTCTACGATATCACCGACAAGCCCCCGGCGACGATCGAATGGGAATGACCGCCTTTCCGACCGGGGAAGAGCCTATCCGCCCGAGGGATTCGCCGACCGGAGCCGCGCCATGACGACCCCCCCGGCGAAGCGCCGCACGATCACGATCCCCGAGGACGTCGCCCAAGGGATCGACGAGCGAATCCGGAACACGGGGTTCGCTTCGACCGACGCCTTCGTCGAGTTCGTGCTCGCCCGGCTGCTCGAGTCGACCGGCGAGATCCCGTTCAGCGCCGAGGACGAGCGGCGCCTGAAGGAGCGACTCCGCTCCCTCGGGTACATCGATTGAGCGCCGCCAACCCTATGGCGGTCGGGGCGACTTCGCCCCCCATGCTCCACTGCCCGTTCTGCGGCGCGGACGAGACCGACCGCCTCGTCCTCGAGGGCAAGCGGTTCGTCGTCTTCGCCTGCATGTTCACGCCGCAGGTGGACCCGGCGTGGTCCGACGCGGAAGTCGCGGCGGAGCTTTCGAAGGCCCATCCGGGCGGCGCGACCCCGTATTTCCGGGGGATGTGCGACCGGCTGCACTTGTATGTGACCGCCGGGGAAGGTGGTCGACGTCTGACGGCCGACGACCGCCTCAGCTCGGAGAGTCCCTCGAACGACGCCGCACCTGGCGGCGCCGGATGACGTAGAGCATCGCGAGGATCACACCGAACGCGACCTGCGACGCCGCCACATCGACGAAGGCGACCGGGACCGTCGCCGCGTAAGCGACGGTGAGGAACACGACCCGGACCTTTTGCTGGCCGATGTCGTCGGCGCTCATGCGGGGGTCGACGAGGCGGTGACCGTCGGTGGCATAGAACACGATCGCGCACAGCAAGCCGCCGACGACGGCCTGGGCCCCCCCGTACAGTTCGTTCGCGGCCGCGGTGTTCGAGAAGGCGCTCCGCACCCCGAGGACGAACGGGGTGACGGCGATGCCGAGCAGGAACATCTGGTTGAGCCAGAGGAGGCGCGAGTCGTACCGCTTGATGAATCCGAAGATGGAGTGGTGCATCGACCACCAGAGGCTGATGATCACGAACGCCAGCACGTAGGCGAAGAACTGGCCGCCATCGCCCTGGAGGATGTGCCAGAGGGTCGGGGAGAAGCCGGCGTTGTTGAAGCTCCCCGTCGAACCCAGCGACGCACCGGCGCAGTTCGCCTGGTTGAGGGAGCAGGTGGTCGCCGGAACGACCAGGCTGAGGACCAAGAGCGTCATCGCGAAGGCGAAGATCCCGTCCGTGAGCGAGAGGATCCGGCCGGTGTCCGAGAGCGCCTCCTCCTTGGCGGACTTGCCCGCCGGAGAGTCCGGACTCATTCGTTGACCCCGACGCAAGTCGGGTTCAACCCGTCGTAGCTCACGGGAGCCGTCCGGCGGGAGGGGGTGCGCCCGCGGGGCTCGGAGGCCCGGCGGCGCTCCGAGCCCGGTATTCGAGATAGACTCCCACCGTCCGTCCGACGAGCAGTCCCGTGGAGAACGCGAACAGCGCGTCGACTACGGCGACGATCCCGAGCGTGTACCCCGTCAGGGGCGCCGGACTCGGCGGAGTGCCGGCGAACGGGTTGGTGCCCAGGACGACGATGTCGAGCGTAAGACGGACAACGAACAGGACGAGGTAGACGACCGGGAGGAGTGGCCCGAGACGGTAGGTCCACGCCCCGTCCTTCCAGTCGAGCACCACTCGTCGGCGGACCCAACCGGTCGCGAGGACGCTCGCCACGACGAGCACGGCGGCGTCGACCGCGTAGGCCCATACCGGTAGCTGGCCGTTCGAGAGGAGGAGGGTGAAGGCGAGCAGGCCGACCAGGAGCGCGGCGACCGCGAACATGCGGGCGGGTCGCACCGCGGACCCCCGTACCATGCCGATGACCCGGCGCACGATGATCAGCACGATGATGGCGAACAGGACGACCGAGGTCGCGTCGGCGCCGGAGAGAGCCTCGGCAGTCACGGTCGCTCTCTCCACCTAGGGCGCGTCGCCGGTCGACGAATCGACGACGGCGTCGATCTCGAGCTCGACGAGGAGGCGCGGGTCGATGAGACGGGTCACGCCGACCATGGTCGCGGCGGGCGGCGACTTGCCGAACACCTCGCGATGGGCCCGGCCGACGTCTTCCCAGTCCTCGATTCGGGTGACGAACCAGCGGGTCCGGACCACGTCCTCCACCTGTCCGCCCAGCGAACCGAGGGCCCGGACCGCTTTCGTGAGGGCGAACCGCGCCTGCTCGTAGCTGCTCCCCGGGCCGACGACCTCGCCGGCGTCGTCGACGGCGGTCGTGCCCGAGACGTAGATCGAGTCGCCGGCCCGGATCGCTCGGACGTAGCCGACGGTCGATTCCCACTTGGTCCCGTCGCGGAACCGCTCGCGCGTCATGTCGGGACGGCGACCTGCGCGACCTTCGCGAGCGCCGCGTCGGTCGAGACGAGGTGGCGGGGGAGACCGAGCTCCTCGGCCGTCGCGCCGAGGGCGAGCCCGACGAGCTGGGGGAGGTGGAACACCGGCATCTGGAGGGCGTGGCCGGCCTCGTGCTCGGCCTTGTTCTGGAAGCTGTCCAGCGAGATGTGGCAGAGCGGGCAGGGCGTCGCCATCGCGTCGGCGCCGTGCGCCTTCGCGTCGTCGATCTGCCGGGCCGCGATCCGGTTCGCCGTGGGCTCCTTGACGAACAGGATCGGGAACCCGCAGCACATCACCCGTCCCCGGTAGAAGACCGGGGTGGCGCCGATCGCGGCGATCAGGTCCTCGAACGAGTGCGGCTCCTCCGCGCTCTCCGACCGCATCTCCGCCTGGGGGCGGAGGAGGTGGCAGCCGTAGAACGCCCCGACCTTCAGACCCGTCAGGGGCCGGACGACCCGCTTCTTCAGCTGCTCCGCGCCGACCTGCTGCGTCAGGATCGAGAGGAGGTGGGTGACCTTGGTCTTCCCGGAGTACCGGATCCCGAGCGGGGCGAGGACCGAGTCGACCTTCGCCTTCACCGGGGGCTCCTCGAGCCGCCGGTTCGCGAGCGTCAGCATCCCCTGGCAGGTCGAGCAGATCGTCATCAGGTCGAGGCCGGCCGACTCGGCGAGGGCGAGGTTCCGCGCGTTGAGCGCGACGTTGAGGATCGAGTTCGCCTCGTCGACGAAGCCGGACCCGCAGCAGGAGAACTTCGGGAACTCGACGAGCTCGATGCCGAGATGCCGGCAGACCCAGCGGGTCGCCATGTCGAGCTCCTTGCCGGACTCCTGGGCGACGCAGCCGGGGTAGTAGGCGAACTTCACCGGTCGCCCTCCGGGTCGAGGGCGCGGTAGATCGCCTCGACCTCCTCGATCCCCTCGATCGGATGGGGTTTCTTCAGCAGTTCCGGCTTCTTCCGGGCGATCTTCACACCCTGGGGGACCTGGCGCAGGAGGTCCATCGCGCCGTACGTCTGCCGGACGAGCTTGAACTCGTTCAATACGCCGGCCCCGGCGATGTTGTCCTTGAAGCCGACGGCATGGCGGCTCCCGTTCTCCGACGTGCCGGCCGCGGCGATCGCGAGCTCCTTCAAGTCGCGGATCCGCTCCGATGGGCGGACGTCCTTGGGGCACGCCTCGGTGCAGAGGTGGCAGCGCAGGCAGAGCCAGAGGCCCTCGGGCTGGATCCGTACGAGACGGTTCTTCGTGTCCTTGTCCCTCGGGTCGACGACGAACCGGTACAGTTTCGCGAGCGCCATCGGTCCGGGGAACTCCGGGTCGGCCTCCACGGCCGGGCAGGCGGAGTAGCACGCCGCGCAGGCGATGCACCGCGGCGTCTCCTTGAACCGTTCGACCTGCTCGGGCGTCATCGGGTTCTCCTTCCCGACGGGCATCGGGTCGTTCGGGTCGGTCTTCAGGTGGGGCTCGATCTGCCGGTACCGGTTCCAGAACGGCTTCTGGTCGACGACGAGGTCCCGGACGACGGCCTGGCTGCGCATCGGCTCGATGACGATCTTGCCGTGCTTCGCGAGCTCGGCGCCGACCTGGGTCTGGCAGGCGAGCCGGCTCTTCGAGTTGATCACCATCGCGCAGGAGCCGCAGATCGCGCTCCGGCACGAGTACCGGAGAGTGAGCGACGGGTCGGAGTCGGACCGGATCTTCAGGAGCGCGGTGAGGACCGGCGTGTGGGGGGCGAGGTCGAGCGTGAACCGGTCGTACCGGGGGGCCTTGTCCTTCGACGGGTCGAACCGGTACACCTCGAACGGCGTCGGCACCGTCGTGGCCGCCATCAGTACACCCGCTCCTTCGGGTCCCAGCGGGTGTAGGCGACCGGCGCGTACGACAGGATGGGGCCGTCCCGACCGCGGGTCGCGAGCGTGTGGCGCATCCAGTTCGCGTCGTCCCGCTTCGGGAAATCGATGCGCGAGTGGGCGCCGCGGCTCTCCGTGCGCGGGATCGCGCCCGCGACGATCACCTCGGCCAGGTCGAGCATGTTGCCGGTCTCGAGCGCATCGGTCAAGTTGAGGTTGTAGGAGCGGGAGGTGTCGACGACCCGGACGTGGTCGTACCGCGCCTTGAGGGCACGGACCTCCGCGAGCGCCTCGGAGAGCTCGTCGGGGCGGCGGAAGACGCCGACCTTTCGGTCCATGGTCGCCTGCATCTCGACCCGGAGGTGCTGGGGCTCCTCGCCGACGGTCCGCGACGACATCTTCCCGACCCGGGTCTCTTCCGCGTCGACGTCGGCGGCGAGCACTTCGGGGAGGGGCGACTTCGCGGCGTACTCGGCGGCCGCGATCCCCGCCTGCTTCCCGAAGACGAGCGTTTCGAGGAGCGAGTTGCCGCCCAATCGGTTCGCGCCGTGGATCGACACGCAGGCGGCCTCCCCGGCCGCAAAGAGTCCCGGGATGTTCGTCGCGCCCCGGATGTTCGTGCCGATGCCGCCCATCATGTAGTGCTGCGCCGGCATCACGGGGATCGGCTCCGTGACCGGGTCGACCCCGGCGAACGTCCGGCAAAAGTCGCAGATCTCCTGGAGCCGCGACTCGATCTTCTCCTTCCCGAGGTGCATCAGCTCGAGGTGGACGTAGGAGCCCGGGAACCCCCGGCCCTCCCGAACTTCCGTGACGATGGCGCGGCTGACGACGTCCCGGCTGGCCAGGTCCTGGACGTGCGGGGCGTACCGCACCATGAACCGCTCGCCGTTGGCGTTCTTCAGGATCCCGCCCTCGCCGCGGGCCCCCTCCGTGATCAGGATCGAGGACTCGAGGAGCGCCGTCGGGTGGAACTGGACGAACTCCATGTCCTTCAGCGCCGCGCCGGCCCGGTACGCCGCCGCGATGCCGTCGCCGGTGCACGTGTGGGCGTTCGTCGTCCGGCCGTAGACGCGTCCCGCCGGGCCGGTGGCCAGGACCACGCTCTTCGCCGCGATCTCCTCGAACTTGCCGCCGCGCCGGTCGAACGCGACAATCCCCTGGCAGCGTCCGTCCCGAACGACGACGCTCGTCAGGTCCCATTCCTCGTAGACCGTGCACGTCTCGACGCCGAGGCGCTCGTAGAGCCCCTGCAAGAGGGCGAGACCGGTCCGGTCCGCCGCGTAGATGGTGCGGGGGAACGCCGCCCCACCGAACGGTCGCCGGGCGAGCGAACCGTCCGGGGCCCGGCTGAAGATGGTGCCGAAATGCTCCATCTCGATGACCGTCGGGCCGGCCTCCCGACAGAAGAACTCGATCGCGTCCTGGTCGCCGAGGTAGTCGGACCCCTTCACCGTGTCGTAGATGTGGGTGTCGACGGAGTCTTCCTTCCCCACCGCGGCGTTTATCCCGCCCTGGGCCGCCCCGGAGTGCGAGCGGAGCGGGTGGAGCTTCGAGACGATCGCGACGTCGCACTTCGCCTCGATGGCCGCCAGGGCCGCGCGTTGACCCGCGAGCCCCGCCCCGACCACCACGACGTCGTGTCGACGCATCGAAGAACGACCGGCGGAGCGATGCGCGGGCCCATTTATCCGTTCCCCGCAAATTTGGCGCCCTCGCGCGCGCCTCGCTCCGACGACGGCTCGTCGCCGCGTCGACCTACCGGAGCGGCGGAGGAGGCGGCGGGGGCATCATCCCGGGCGGAGGGGGCGGCGGCGGCATCATCCCCGGCGGGGGCGGTTGCCAGACCTGGGGGGGCGGCGAGGACTTGCCCCGCACGACCACGACGACGATCACGACGATGACGATGATGACGATGATCGGCAGGAGGATGATCAGGAGCAGGAGCCCGAACCCGAACGCGAGCGCGTTGCCGACCCCGGGGTTATTCGGCACGCAGCTCAGCGAAACGCAGCCGCTTCCCTGGCCGTTCGTGTAGTCGGAGCCGAGCCAGCTGACCGACCCGCTTCCGGTCGAACCGGAGTACGTCGCCTCGGCGTTCGCCGTGAACCCCGACGGGCCGCCGACCAACGCGGTTGCGATGCTGAACGAGAGCGTGTTGCCGGACGTGGTGTACGGCAGCGCGCCATACGAGCCGGACGTCGACGAGCTGCTGCCGAACTGGGCCACGGTGGTGTTGTTGGTGAGGACGACGTAGGCGGAGGAGCTCGACTGGCCGGAGCCGCCGAAGTACACCTCGTAGGTGTACGAGAAGTTCGTCGTGACCGGAGGGGCGGCCGTCGAGAACGAGACGGTGATGTTCGGCCCCGTCGAATAGTCCGTGAGGAGCGCCGTCAGGTCGGCGTGCGCGTTGACCGCGGCATTCGTCGACGCGGAGAACGAGAGGTTGTAGCCCGTGCCCGCGGCGGAGGCCATCGGCGCGAGAACGGTCAGCGCCGCCAGAACGGCGGCGGTCAGAAGAGCCATCCGACGGGTCACCGTGCGGGTCATGGACGCCCGGAAGCTCGTGCCCCGGGTCATCAACCTACCGACGTCGGCGAACCGGCCCGGGCCGGAGCCAGAGCGTCGAAATTCGGTGACGGCGACGTAATCGGCCCGCGCGCCCTTATATACCGACCATCGGTCACCCGACCGCTTTTCCGATAAGCCGACGGAGGGTTTTCATGCACGCAGTCGCGGTCAAGGACGAGAAGCGTCTCCTGAAGGGTACCACCACCATCGGCATCGTCATCAGCGTGGCCTCGGTCACCACCGTCGTGGCCGC
>DAIQBL010000061.1:0-10144 GCA_036781185.1 Thermoplasmatota archaeon
AGCGGACGAGGTCGATGACTTCCTCGGACTCACCGGCGGCGTAGCCTCCCTTCTGGCCGAGCAGGCTCGTCGCCCGCACGCCGGTGATGATGAGGAGCACCTTGATGGTGTTCTCCATCTCGGGAGAGTTCTCGACCGAGCAGCCCCAGATGATCCGGGCCCGCTTGGAGATCTTGCCGCCGACCAGCGCCGCGGCCTTCTCGGCCTCGCTGACGGTCATCGTCGGACCGCCGATCACGCGGACGAGCGCGCCGGTGGCGTCCTTGAGTTCCACGGAGCCGAGGAGCGGGCTCGTGAGCGCCTCGGTGACCGCTTCGGTCACCCGGTCGGTCGCGCTCTCGCTCTCGCCGAGGCCGATGAGGGCGACCCCGCCGTCCTTCATGACGGTCATGATGTCCGCGTAGTCGAGGTTGACGAGGCCCGGGCGGGTCACGATCTCCGTGATCCCCTTGATCCCGGTCATCAGGACCGCGTCGGCGAGCTTGAACGCGGCGTCGAGCGGCATCCGCGGGACGAGCTCGAGGAGCTTGTCGTTCTGGATGACGATCGTCGTGTCGCAGACGCGCCGCAGGCGCTCGAGCCCGTCGCGGGCCTGCTCCATGCGTGCGGCGCCCTCGCCGGAGAACGGCAGGGTGACGACGCCCATCGTGAGCGCGCCGGCCTCCTTCGCGAGGCGGGCGACGAGGTGCGCGGAACCGGTCCCGGTCCCGCCGCCCATCCCCGCCGTGATGAAGACGATGTGCGCGCCGTTGAGGAACGCGCGGAGCTCCTCCTCGTTCTCTCGGGCCGCCTCTTCCCCGATCTCGGGGCGGGCGCCGGCGCCGAGGCCCTTCGTGGCCCGGCGGCCGATGAGGATCTTGCGCGGGGAGTGGACGGTGAGCAGGTGCTTCGCGTCGGTGTTGATGGCGCACATCTCGGCGCCTTGGATCCCTTCCTCGACGCACCGGTTGATCGTGTTGGAGCCACCGCCGCCGCATCCGACGATCCGGATGTTGACGCGCAGCGTCTCCGCGAGCTTCGCCAGCTCCACGTCGTCCGCGTTGGTGTAGGTCGGCGTGGTCGGCTTCTTGTCGTCGACGAGCGCCTGGTTCTCCTGGTGCTTCGCGATAGCTTCCTGAATGATGGACTTCATCGTTCGATTCTCCTGCCGTGTTTGTCAGACGAGCGTCATACGCTCTGCCGCGACCATTTTTGGATTCGCTACTTAAACATTCGGCTTGAACGGTATTGTTCCGTCCTCGTGGGGCTGACCTTGACGAAGGACCGGGGGACAATCCGCGCGAGCGCGAACCGGAATGCCCCCTTCCAACACTCGCCGGTCCTCCGAAGATTCCGGGAGCCCGGCGGCCCCGAGGAGAAACATCGTCCTGGCCGACGAAGGATGCGATCCGGTCGGCGAAGCCCGCGAGCGGGTGTCGCGAGATCGGGAATCACACCGGTCCGCGGGGGCGCCCTCGCCACACCAGCACCGCGGTTCCGAGGACGCCCACCGCGGCCAATCCGGCGATGGCCGGCCAGAACCACGCCGGGGCGCCGGCGGCGGCGGAACTCGACGAGCCTACGGGCGGCGGGGCCGGCCCGACCGTGACGGTGGTGCTCGCGTGGGCCGATGCGCCGACCGAGTCGTTGGCCCAGGCCTCGATCGTGTAGGTTCCGGCGGACGCGAACGTGTGGTGGGCGTACGGGGAGGCGCTCGCGCCGCCGTCCGAGAACCGCCAGCTGAACTGGAACGGACCAGTGCCGCCGGTGACGTTCGCATAGGCCGTGCCGGGCGCCCCCGCGAATAGGGCGGAAGCGCCGACGGCGAGGGTCGGCGTCGCCTGCACCGCGACGTCGAAGGAGGCCCGAGCGGTGCCGCCGAGGGCGTCGGTGACCGTCCAGTTCCCGGCGTACGACCCCGCCGTCGCGAACGTGTGGCTCGCATTCCGGCCCGACGCGATCGTGCCGTCTCCGAACTCCCACGAGTAGGCGTACGGCGCGGATCCCCCGCCGACCGCTGCTCCGGTGAGCGCGATCGCGATTCCAGCGTCGCCCGCCCATGGGCCCAACCAGGGGGCGGTGGCGGGCCCGGGGCGGACAACCACCGCTCCCGTTGCTCCCGCTATCGCCCGCGCGCCGGCGGCGTCGGTGACGTTCGCCCACGGGGTGTACGACCCGCTGGCTCCGTACGCGTGCGTAAGCTGGAAGGCGCCAGCAACCCCCGCGACCCCCTCGAGAGAGCCGTCCCCGAACCCCACGACGGCCGAGTACGGAGCCGTGCCGCCCGAGACCGTGGCCCCGACGGTCACCGGGACGGAGGTCTCGGCGTACGACGGGATGGTGAGGGGCGAAACCGTGGGCGGGGTCTCCAGCACCCAAGTGTCTGCGACGGCCCCGTTCCCGTAGAAGGTCCGGGTGCCGCCGAACAAGAGCGGGGGAAACGTGCCGCTGTCCCCGGCCATCGCGCCGACCCACCGCGCCGGGGGAGCCGGCCCAATCTCGCCGGTGACGTTCGTCCAGGCTCCGTGCGCGAACGTCCACGTGTCGTTGAGGGCGCTGGCGGCTCCCCAGCCCCCGAACATGACGATCTCGGAGAGGGTGGCGTCGTAGCTCATCGCCGCGTCGAACCGGAACGGGGGAACTGGGCCGGTGCCGGCGACCGGCCACCATTGTCCGGAGTACAGCTCCCACGTCTCGTCCGGGGAACCGCAGCCGTAGCCGCAGCCGAAGACGACGACCGCGGACTCCGCCGGATCGAAGGCCATCTGGGCGCGGCCGGTCGGCGGTGGCGCGGCGGACGTCGCGAGCGACACCCAACCCGCTCCGCCCTCGAAGACCCACGTGTCGTTGGCGTAGCCGGTGCCGCCGACGTATCCGCCGAGCAGGACGGAACCGTTCTCCTCGGGTTCCGGGTCGAAGGCGAGGCTCGCGAAGGCGCGAGGGGCGGGGGCCGCCGCGCTCCATCCCGAGATGTCGGTCCAGGCGCCGTCGTGGAACAGCCACGTGTCGTTCCGGTAGTTCAGCGACGCTCCGACCCCGCCGAACAGGAGGATTCCCTGGAGGTTGGCGTCGTAGTCCATCGCTCCGCCGTACCGGGCGGGCGGCGAATCCGACGGGTTCGTCACGTTGATCCACGTGGCGTTCGCGAACACCCACGTCAGGGCGTCGGGGCAATCGGTGCCGGTACAACCGCCGAAGAACACGGATTCCTGGGCAATCGGGTCGTAGGCGATTGCGCCGAGCGTGCTCGCGGGAGGGTGGGAGGAGTTCGGGGCGCCGGTGACGTTGATCCATTGGGGGAGTCCGGCGCCGGCTGCGTGACCCGACCCGCCCGAGACTTGAGGAGATGCGAGTTGTGGACCGATTCCCGGAACTTCGGCCAACCTTGCGGAGGTCGCGGTCGTCGGCATCGTCGCGATGGATGGCATCTCCGTGGCTCGGGACAGTGAGGCCCCGGGGACCACGACCACGATCGCCAGGAGGAGGACCAAGGCCCACCCTCGTGGGCGTGCTCGACGTTCTTGGACGGATCGGGCGGGCCGGCACCGGGTCATCTGTTTCACCCCGTCCCGGGCGGGGGGGAGGGCGGTGACTCCGCGAGTACGGGGCCTCCTGGGGCCTGCTCCTCGGACGTCGGCGGCGGCCGGCGGCGGCGCGTGACGACGGCGACGACCGCGAGCAGAGTGGCGACGGCCACGGCGGCGAGCGCCAGCACCAGGAGGTAGGTCGTGCCCCCCGACGTCGTCGATCGGATCGGGCCGCTCGTCTGGGTCGCGCCGGCGAGGGCCGGGAGGAGAGCGGGCACCTCCGCGAGGTTGAGAGCGACGATCGGTTGCGCGGAGGTCGAGTTGGCCACCAGGGAGTAGACCAGGATCGAGGCTCCGTTTTGCACGAGCCCGAAGTTCGACACGTTCGCCTCCGGGATCTCGGTCAGGTTCGCGATGGAGGATCCGCTGACCGTCCATCCGGTGATCCCGGCGTGTCCGTTCACGAAGACGTCGTACCGACCGTCTCCGAAGATCGCCCGGACGGTCGTCGCGTCCGTACCGGTCGGGAGCTGCGCGACGACCTGCCCGGTGGCGAGGTCGAACAAGATCGTCTCGGTGTCGTAGTGGGACCGGTAGAGGAGCACGACGGTCGTCGGGGCGTCCTGAACGAATCCGGCGGAGATCAGATGGGAGTTCGCAGGAACAGGCGGAGCGAACGAGACGGCGGCACCGGTCGTGAGGTTGACGATCGAGTAGTTCCCGCCCGCATCGAGCACCACCGCGTCCCCGGCCATGCCGCTGAGGCCCGCGACCTCCGACAGGCCCGTCGCGCTCGCGTTCGCCAGCGTCCGACCCGTCCCGACGTCGAACTCGACCAGCTGCTCGGCGGTCGTGGCCCCGACAAGGTACGACGGGGCGACGAGCGCCTCGAGGACTCCCGAACTCCCCGATGCGTCGACGCGGTACGACTGCGCGAACCCGCCGTGGGTCCAGACGTTCACCGGGCCCCAAGAGTCGTTGGCGGGATAGAACCGGGCGCCGTGGAGGGCGAGAGACGTGAGCGCCGCCGGTGTCCCGGCCCCCTCCTCCGCCACCGGGAGGGCGGACCAGGCGACGTACAGGCTGCCGTCCGCGAGGCGGCCGGCCTCGGGGTTCGAGATGAGGAACCCCGGGTCGGTGGGTCGCGGGAGCGCCGCGAGCTGGTTCGTCGAAGCATTGAGTCCGAGGCCGGAGACCTCCAGGCCCTGCGAGACGGGGAGCTGCGAGTTGTCGTCGGTGTAGAACAGGTACGCGCCGTCCGGCCCCGGCGCCGCCGTCACCTCGGTGTGCGGGTAGATGTCCCGCACCGCGTTCCCGCTGGTGACGGTCGCGTTCCAGACCGAGACGTCGTACCCGTTCATCGTGTAGTACCGGCTCAACGGCGTCCACGTCGCGTTCGCCCCGTCGTCGTAGCAGGTCGGGCACCCCGTGCCCGGGCGGGGTTCGGCGGCCGGCGGGTCGGTCCACGCGTAGATGACGGCCGGCCCGAGGATGTTCCAGTAGGTGGACCACCAAAGGAACGTGGCCTGGCCGAAGACCGTCCCGTTGATCCACCCGGCCCCCACGTGGAAACTCGGCGTGATGTTGAACGCCACCGCGATGGAGAGCGCCCCTCCGATCGCGATGGAGGCGATGCCGATCCCGAACGAGACGGCGACGTCGAGGGCGACGGTGAGCGCCCCGACGAGCTGGCTGACCATGACCGCGAGCCCCGGAATGATGTCCTTCCCGGGGTCGTCCGTCGGAAGGAGCAGGAGCGAGAGGGCGAGCGTCGGTTTGAGGTCGATCTGGAGCGTGAATCCGACCTTGAGCCCCAGGATGTCGAACCCGTACAACGGGACGCTCACCCCGAGGTCTCCGGCCAGGCTGACCGTCGCGGCGGCGTTCACCCACTGGACGTCCGAAATCCCCTGGCTCGCGTTGAGTACGACGAACTTCCCCGCGAGACCGATCTGGACCGTGAGGTTCAGGGTGGCCACCCCGAAGTTGATGGTCGGCAGGCCGAACGCCAGAATGCCGGTGAGGGAGAGCTGGCCCGCCGAGGTCGCGCCGAAGTCGACCTCGATCGACGGGATGAAGCTGTAGCTCCCGCTGATCATCGGGCTGGGGATGACGAAGCTCGTCGAGTTCGCGAGGCTCCAGACGTACGACTCCTGGATCGCGTAGCTGTGGTTGTACGGGCCGTTCCCCGAGGTGGTGACCGTCTGGAGAGCCCCGGAGAAGTCGAACAGCGAAACGAGCCACGTCGGGGTCTGGATCATCACCGGCTGGTACGTCGCGTTCAGCGTCCAGCCGGGCCAGTTGCCGGTGACCACGAGGACGGAGCCCGCGGAGACCGTGCCCATGTCGATCGAGGCCGTATCCCACCAGAGCGAGCCGGCCGAGCGCTGCTGGATCGAGACCGGGAGCCCTCCGAGGGCCGCGGTGACAGTGACGGCGGGGGTTCCGGCGACGGAAAGGTAGGCGCTGAACACGTTGTGGAACGAGAAGTTCGAGTAGAAATCCGGGGCGTATTGCGAATAGATGATCCCCGTCTCCGGGGGCAATACCGAGAACGTCCAGTTCGCCGTCGCGTAGTCGCCCGCGACCGGGCGGCCGCTCGAGAGCGTCGAGTTGTTGGTGTCCCAGACGAAGAGCGTGATCCGGAAGACGTTGAAGCTCAATGAGCTCGGCTGGCAGTCGACGAGCCACGTCCCGTCGTACGGCAGCGGGCCGTAATCGGTGCCGAGACTCGTGAAGTTCGCGCAGTCGGTCGAACCCCCGTCCACGAGACCGCTCGAGCTCCGGAGCCCGTGGACGACGAAGGTGTAGTCCAGCGAACCGCTTCCGCCCGAGCCGACGACCTGGAACGGAACGTTGAATCCGAGGTGGGAGGAGTTCGTGTCGATCCCGGTGGGCCCCGTCAGTCTCGCGTGAACGAGCGCGTAATATCGGAACGTCGAGTTCAGAACACTGGCGCCGTTCGAGCCCCCGAACAGGAGGAAGTACCCGTCGGTGAGGTCGGCGGTCGCCGCCGCGTACGTCCGGTTCGATGGGTCCCCGGCGTCGCCCGCGTACGCCCAGTCGAAGCCGTTCCCGGGGGGGTTGTTGTAGACGTAGGTGTCGTTGAGGTAGTCGATCGGCCCGCTGCAGGTGTACGTCAGCTGCGTGTTCGCCGGGCCGTACCCGCCGTACAGGACGAATCGCTCATTCTTCGGGCTCCAGCCGAGCGACGCCCCGACGCGTCCGCACGGGGCCGGGTAGCCCGGAGATTGCACCCCGGCCCGCGGGGCGGAGGGCGTGCGGGGGAGGTTCGGGCAGATCCCACCGTAGTTCATGTGGAGCCACTGGTCGGCGTAGAACCACCACGCCACATCGGGGAGAACGCAGGAGCCGGTCGAGTCGACCAGAATATTGGCCGCTGTGCCGTTCCACCCTTCCCCTCCGAACATGAGCAGGTAGCCGCTCGGCGAGTCCGCGATGGCCATGCCGGCGCGAGGCGAGGGGTGGAGGGCGTTGACGGAGGCGCTGATGTTCGTCCACGTGCCGTTGAACGTCCACGTGTCGCCGAGCGTGACGCCGTTCGCGAGGGCGCCACCGAACAGGACGATGTCGTTGTCGAGCGAGTCCCAGGCCATCGCCGACCCGAACCGGGGCGACGGGGCGGCGCCGGCCGTCGAGGTCACGTTGCGCCAGACTCCGCCCGAGAACAGCCAGGTGTCGTTGTACGCCCTCGTGAAGCCGAGGATCGAGATCGCGCCACCGAAGAGGACGACGCCGCCGAGCGTCGGGTCGTAGGCCATCATCGCGTCCTCCCGCGAGGACGGGCAGGTGGTGGCGGTGCAGGAAGAGTTCGCGACGAGGACCGTCCAATTGTTGTGCGAGAAGACCCAGGTGTCGTTTTCCCAGTAGGGGAGACCCTGCACGGCGCCTCCGAACAGGACCGTTCCGTGGATGGCCGGATCGTAGGCGAGCGAGGCCAGCGTGCGACCGACCGGGTTCGGTCGGCCGTTCGGCGGGGTGATGTTGGTCCACGACGAGGGCGTCCCGGAGGCCGACGGCTCGGGTCGGGCCGGAGTCGGGCTCCCGTTCGAGGCGCAAGAGCGGATCACGCCGAGCAGGCACAGCGAGGATCGCGCCGGACCCGAGTCCGACGCCCACGCGGAGACCGCACCGGGCGAGACCGGTCGTCGGGGCGGGGGCGGTGGACCCGGCGTCGCAGGCAGGCCGGGACTGGCGTGCGCGGCGCTCGTTGGCACGTCGCTTAGGAGGGGGAGCAGGACCACCGAGATCGCGAAGGTCGCCGCGAGCCCGGAACGTCGTGCCCTCGAGGACCGAGCGACTCGACTAGCGGCTCGAGTCCGCGGATTCGCCGCGTTGTTCACTTCCACGTCAACCACTCGCAAGAGGCGCCGCCGGTCCGCGAACCGATTCCGGCCCATAAATCCACGGACGGGTGGAGGGTCCGGACACTCGACCCGGGATGCGTCAGGGTCGTCCCGCCCTGGGCCAGCCCGGGCGTCGTTCTGACTCCGGCCCATTCTCGTGTTGGGCGGTCCCGTATCGCCGTCAGACGCAACTCGGTCGCGGAACGCCCCACGTGCTCCGCGGTCGGGGCGGTGAGGCGGAACGTCCCGCGACTTGCAATGCAGGTTGGAATCCCCTCCGCTGCCCCGAAAGGAACCAGGACCGGTTGGAAGCGCAGGGTCGAGCGCCGGAAAGCCTCAGGGGATCCCCGGGCAATCGGGAAGCCTCACGGTTCCCGGTTCAGAGCGGACGCTTCCATCCCGACGAGGACGAGGGAGATCCCGATCCCGACGTACAGCCAGTCAAGGCTCGTCGCCGACAGGTTCGACCGGCCGGTCGCGACGGACCCGAGCGTGACGACGAGTGTCACCGCCCCGAGACCGATGACCTCCCACGCGACGATGGCCCGACGAGCCGTCCGGCTGAGTGTTCGCAATGGCATCTCCGATTCAGTCGATTGTCGAGCTCCGCCGGGTCCGAATCCCCCGGTCAGACCTCGGCCGCGGGCCCCTCAAACCGCGAGCCCGAGATTGGGACCGCGTCCGACGTGGGACCGTTCGGCCGAGTACGGGCCGGCGGGCCAATCAGCAGGGCGAGGATGAACGCTTCCGCGAGAACGACGCCGAGGAACCCGATCTCCATCGCGAACGAGTACGTGCTTTCGCCCGAGTAGACGAAATGGTACCCCGAGTACGCCGCGCCGATGAGCGAGACGAGCGCGATGAGGGTCAAGCCCAGAAACCGGCGGTCCGTGCACCGACGGGCGGTGAAGATCTGGATCACCCCGCCGATGAAGAGCGCGATCCCGACGAGCACGTGGACAGCGCCCTGGACCGTCGCGAACATCGCCGGGAACACCCCCGAATAGCCCGAGGTGTCGGTCACCGTCACGAAGAGGTTCAGCGAGATCCCCGCCACGTTCATCAGCGCCACGAGTACGAGCCCGCCGATCGCCCCGTCCCTCAGCCGCCGACGGACGTCGGCCTCGAGAGGCATGGTTCCCTCAGGTCCCCCTCCGGACATCGGCCCCCGTCGCTCGGAGGGACCCTCGACCCCCTTCATCAACCATCCATCCGTATTCCGGCCCGCCCTCGAACGTCGGCGGCCACGGGGCCAGAGCGGCGGCGATAAGGCACGCCACCACTCAGGGGGCCGTGGCGACGGGTCGCGCCTCCGTCCGGATTCGGTCGGCCAGCGAATCCGATGTTCCCGCCATCGCCGCAATCTACAACGAGGCGATCCGGACGACCACCGGCACGTTTGATACAGAACCCCGGTCGGTCGCCGACCAGACCGAATGGTTCCGTTCGCACGACCGGCGCCACCCCATCCTCGTCGCCGAGTGGAGCGGCCAGATCGTCGGGTGGGGATCCGTAAGTGCCTGGTCCGACCGCGGGGCCTACGACGCGACCGGCGAGGTCTCGGTGTACGTGCAGGAGTCCGCCCGAGGTCACGGGGTCGGGCGCCGTCTGCTCGGCGCCCTCGTGGAGTCGGCCGCCGCCCTCGGTTTCCACACCCTGCTCGCGCGCGTCGCGGAGGGGAACGAGGTCAGCTTGCACCTCCACGATTCCGCTGGATTCGCGACCGTCGGGGTGATGCGGGAGGTCGGAACCAAATTCGGCCGCCGGTTGGACGTCCACCTGCTCCAACGGATGTTTGGGGAGCCGGGCGGCGCCGACCCGAGGTCGAACGCCTAGCGTCGGCGGGGCGCGTGGGCCGGACGGTCGACCGCCTTGCGGACCGACCAGATCGCTTCCATCGGCCAGTGGCGGGCCCACCGGGTGTCCGATCGACCGACGTAGGTGCTGCGGGCTCCGGTGTTCGGGCGGGTCTCGGACAAGGATTCCACCACGAGGCCGGACCGTCGGAACAACTCGATCCACCGCCCGTACGGGAGCTGGAACTCGACGCTGCCGAAGAACGTGACCCGCTCGAGGTCGAAGTACGAACGGCTGAGCCGCCGTCCCTGCCGGTCCCGCGCGTAGTCGAACGCGACGTACCGGAGCGGGCTCGCGGTCGCGAACACGAGGCGACCCCCGGGACGGAGCAGCCGGGCGCACTCGGGGACGGTGCGGACGGGGTCGGCGAACGTCATCGCCCCCCAGTCGCAGAAGATGACGTCGAACGACCCG
>DAIQBL010000062.1:0-10095 GCA_036781185.1 Thermoplasmatota archaeon
CGCTTCCGGTGGTGCCGGAACGTCGGGCCGAGCGTCCACGGGACCGGCCGGTGGGCCTCAACCCGCGCGGCGCGCTCGACCGCAACGGCCTCTATAAAGGTTCGGGAGTCGGCGAGCGCGAACGCGTAGACGGCGCGCGGCCGGGCGAGCGCGACCGTCCAGAACGGGCGGTCCGCGCCCCGGTTCTGGGCGCCGAACGGCGGGTTCATCAGCACGGTTTCGGCGTCGGTCGCGACGGAACCGACGTCGGCGACGTGCCAGTCGATCCCTTCGACGCCGAGGCCGCGCGCCACCCGGACCGCCCGTTCGTCGACCTCGAACGCGTCGACGTGTCGGGCTCCGAGAAGCGCCGCCCCGACCGCAAGCCGACCGGTGCCGCTCCCAAGGTCGGCGACGGTCCGCCCTTCCAGGTCGCCCCGCGCGAGCGCCTCGAACAATAGGTCGGCCGCCCGCTCGGCGGGCGTCGCAATCTGCTCGAGCTTCGGGTCCGGCTCGGGGAACGGCGGGATTGCGTCGAGGCGACGCACGAGCTCCGACCGCCGCATCGCCCGTCCTACCGTTCCGCGTCTGGGGATGCGGGGAGCCGGATTTGAACCGGCGAACGCCTACGCGGCAGGATCTCTTCGGCGGTCGAACCGCCCTTTAAGTCCTGCGCCGTTTCCGGGCTTGGCTATCCCCGCGCCGTCAGCGGGCGGGGATCGGCGTCGGCTCGTCCTTCGCCGCGGCCTTCGCGGGGGCGCGCTTCAGCGACACCCGCTTCGGGAAGAACTTGAGGAGCACGACGTCGTTCACGGCCGTGACCCACCGGTACGGAACGTTGACGGGCTTCGACTCGTCGACTAAGAGCGGGTTCGTCTCGTCGATGTACAGACCATCGATCTTGGCTCCCTCGACGTCGACGACCACGTTCTCGACCTCGCCCAGCAACCGCCCCTCGGCGGTGTAGACCTGCCGACCCAGGAGCTCCGTCATCTCGACCAGCATGCGAACGGCCTCTCGAGCCGCTCGACGGCGGCGACCCCTTTTAGTCCTTTCTGTGGGGAGGAAGCGTTCGGAGCGTCGACCCGTCCCCTCGCCGGCCACCGGCGGCCCGACGAAGGCCGGTGCCGTTCAAGTGCCCGAGTTAGCCCGCCGGTCCGCCCTCGGTCGACCCCTCGTCGGGGGTCGCCTCGCGGCGAACCTGGGTCCGGTAGAGGCGCAGCAGCTCGTCGACGGTGGTCGCGTCCTCGGGACCCTTGTCGTCGCGGTATCGGCCGGTGAACCGTGGGAAACGGAGGGCGAAGCCGGCTCCCGCGCGGACCTTCCCGAGGCCCGCCCGGTGCGTCGGACTGAGCGAAAGTTCCGCCCCCTGGACTTCCATCACGATCGACGGCCGGATCCACCGGTCCGGCACGATGCCGCTGTCGACGCCCGGGGGCTTCGTGTCCATCTCGAGCGTGCGGAACTTTTCCGGAAGTGCTTGGAGGGCGGCGTCGTCGAACCCGCTCCCGACCTTGCAGAACGACTCGTACGTCCCCTTCGCCGGGTCGTACGCCGCGAGGAGCAGCGCCCCGTACGTCCCGGCCCGGCGGCCGCGTCCGTGGAACGCGCCGACGACGACGCCGTCGATGGAGTCGGCAAGCCCCTGCGTGTACTCGCGCTTGTACTTGATCCACCAGAACCCGCGCGCTCCCGCTCGGTAGGCGCTCTCCGCGGCAAGCGACTTCGCCATGACGCCCTCGCACCCCTCGGCGATCGACTCGTCGAAGAACGCCTGGGCCGCTTCGACGTCGTGGACCACCCGTTGGGTCGCGAGCCGGACCCGGGTCGAGCCGCGGACGAGGGTCTCGAGCCGGCGGCGTCGCTCGGGGAACGGCAGGTCGATCGTCTGCTCGGCCCCCTCGAGCAGGACGTCGAACAGGAACAGGACGACGGGAATCTCCTCGGCGACCTTGTCAAGGTCGTACTTGCGGCCGCGCCGGCGCGACACCTCTTGGAACGGCCGGATCTCGTCGGTCTCCGGATCGATCGGCACGCATTCGCCTTCGACGATCGCCGGGGCGCGGACGAGTGCGCCGGGGAGCTCCGTCCGCAATTCGGGGAATTGCGCGCTGATCTCCTCGAGTC
Source organism: Thermoplasmatota archaeon (assembly GCA_036781185.1). Classification (GTDB taxonomy): domain Archaea; phylum Thermoplasmatota; class Thermoplasmata; order Lutacidiplasmatales; family UBA184; genus Lutacidiplasma. The sequence continues at coordinate 2,107 of DAIQBL010000062.1, forward strand.
GCCGGGAGAACAGCCGGACCCCTCCCTGGCCGTCGACGTGCGCCTGGACCCGGAGCCCGTCGTATTTGTACTCGAGCGCCGCCGAGCCGTCCATCCGCTTCAGGACCTCGGCGAGGTCCTTCGCCCGCTCGGCGAGCATCGGTCGGACCGGCCGGCCGACGGTGAGGCGGATTGCGGCCAGCGCGTCCACGCCCCCGTCCACGAGGGTCTCGGCGACGACGCCGAGGTCGGAGGAGACGTTGAACGCCGCCTCGACCTTCAGCCGGGCCTCCTTCGTGCCGCCCGCGTACGCGGTCGCGAACGCGTCGAGGATCGTCGCCTCGCGAACGCCGAGTCGGAGGGTCCCGACGACGAACCGGATCAGGTACTTTCCTTCGACCGGGGTCGACCGCCCGAGCAGGCCCCGGAGAACTCCGATCTTCGCGTCCTGCGAGCCCTCCCCGGACGTCCGGGCGACGTCGAGGAGACCGCCGTAGACGTCGCGCACGTCGAGCGGCTTCTCGGGATCGGTGCTCCGCCCGGCCAGGAGCTTCTGGGCGACGTCCCCGAGGTCCCCGAGGGTGCGCAACTGCGATTCGACCGCCGCGACCGGCGTATCGGTCGCCTCCGACACCGCCCGGGTCGCAAGGGAGACGGCGACGCCGAGCTCGACGCCCTCGTATTCGGGGCGAAGCTGGCCCTGCGAAAGATAGACGACCTCGGCGAGCTCCGCCCTCGGAACGGAACGGAACAGTTCGACCAGGACCGCTCGCATCTCGAGGCGTTTCGTCGTCGCCTCGAGGCGTTCGTAGGCGGCGACGAGCTCAGCGAACCGCACGGCGGGCCCCCTCGTCCACGGCCGTCCGCAGGTTCTTCAGGTTGTCCACCACCGACCCGCCGACGAACACGGAGTTGCCGCAGACGAAGAACGTCGCCCCGTGCTCGGCCGCGAGGACGGCCGTCTCTGGCGTGACGCCACCGTCGATGGAAATGTCGGCGGCGGACCCGAGACGGTCGACCGCGTCTCGCGCCGCCCGTACCTTTGGTAGCACCTCGGCGTGGAACGACTGGCCCGAGAAGCCGGGCTGGACGCTCATGACCAGGACCTGGTCGAGCCGGTCGACGAGCGGCACGACGCGGTCGAACGGGGTGTCGGGACGGATCGCGGCGCCGACCTTCGCCCCGGCGGCCCGGATCGCGCGCATGGACTCCTCCGGTGCGTCGGCCGCCTCGACGTGGAAGACGAGCGTGTCGCCGCCGGCCTTCGCGAACGCCTCGGCGAACTTCGTCGGCCGTTCGATCATCAAGTGGATGTCGAGCGGCAGACGGGTCCGCGCGCGGACGGCCTTCACGAGCGCCGGACCGAACGTGAGGTTCGGGACGAAATGGCCGTCCATCACGTCGAGATGGAGGGCGTCGGCGCCGCCCTCTTCCGCGAGCCGGATCGCCCCGGCCAGGTCCGCGAAGTCGGCGCTCAGAAGCGACGGGGCGAGGCGGAGCGCGTGCGGCCGGCGCGACACGATGCCGACCAGCCGGGCCCGAGAATAAGGTTCACCGTTCGCGGGTCGAAGTCGGCCGGGTTTGTCTCGGCACGTCGAAAAACTGCTTCGGACTCCGTAGATTTTCGGTGTATATGTACGGGTCGCGGACGTTGGACCCGCAGTCGCGGCGCGAGCCGGACTTGGGATGAATCCAACCGAATGGTCGGAGCGAACGATGGGAATGGTCTGAGCGCGCGCGGGCGGGGAAACCGGGGAATGTCGACGCCGACGGCGGCCGTCGTGATGGTCGTCGTCCTCGCGCTCGTGGCCGCGGGCGGCTACTTCGCCTTCAGCGGGATCAAGCCGACGACCTCGTCCTCGACGCAGTGTTCGCCGACGACCAGTTACATCTGCCAGAACCTCGCGGCGGGCCACGACATGACGTTGCTCGTCCCGTTCCGGGCGACGCAGGCCGGCACGACGGTACCATTTACGGCGAACTTCCTCAAGGGCGAATCCTCCACCAACTTCAATTTCAGCTTCGGTGACGGGAACTTCTCGAAGGCGTCCACGCCGACGGCGTCGCACGTCTACACCGAGCCCGGCGCCTACCTCGCCTCCGTGACGTCCACCGTCGCCGGCGTCGACCACGACAACTACCAGTCGCTCGTCGCGATCGTCGTCTCTCCCTCCTACGCCTCCTCCCAGTCCGGCTCGGCTCCGACGGTCAACGGAGCGATCGTGTCGAACTCCTCCGCGTCCAGCGCCGCGACCGCGGTGCTGACCCCGGGGCAGAGCGTCACGCTCAGCGGGTCGTACACCTCGGCGCCGACCGACCCGGCGTTCCTCGCGAAGGCGCCGACGATCGTCGCGAAGGGCCCCGGCGTCCAGGTCAGCAAGAGCGGCGGGACGAACGTCTCGTTCACCTCGACCGTGTTGTTCCAGCAGGCCGGGATCTACCCGGTCGCGTTCGTCGGCACCGCGAGCTCGGCGTCGACGACCGTCGCGCAGAGCTACGTCTGGACGGTGTTCGTCGCCCCCACCGGCCTGCAGGCCGGGATCTCCGGAGGGGCCGTGACCGCGAAGAGCCCCCACCCCGGAACCCTCGAGGTCTACGAGCTCGCGCCCGGCGGCTCGACGTCGGAAGACCCCGCGATCGACTACGAGACGGTCGGCTTCGAGCCGGTCACCAACGTCTACCAGACCCTGATCGCGTACAACGGGAGCGACGCCGGCCCCGGTTACCAGAACTTCGTTCCGCAGCTCGCCGCGTGCGTCCCGGGGAGCCCGCAGTGCGCCCAGCTGTTCGGGGGGAACAACCTATCGACGGGGACGAGCTACACCTTCGTTCTCAACGGCGTGTCGCAGTTCTACGACCCGTCCACGGGGAACCACTGGGGCGTCTACCCGTCCGACGCCCTGTTCAGCTTCATCCGGACCGTCGGATTCGCGACCCAGCCGACGTTCGCGGCGAACCCGGGCTGGATCCTCGGGCAGTCGATCCTTTCGACGGGGAACGGCACGTGGGATGGTGGCATCCACGCCACGTTGAACAACACCCCGCAGGGCGTGTTCGGCGCGATCGGCGTGAACACGAGCGCCTGTCCGGCGGCGGCGATGAGCGCGCCGTACCACGGGTGCCTCACGCTGAACGCCAATGCGAACGGCGTCAACTGGCCGTTCTTCCTCGAGCTCATCTCGGATGGCCAGGGCGGCGCGGTCGTTCCCTGCGGATGGTTCAGCGCCTCCGCGCAGGGGGCGGGGATTCCCGGCTGGAACCCCCTCACGAGCTCGAGCGACCAGGGCGACCACCCGTGCCTGCTCCCCGGGGGCGCGACGTCGACCCTGAGCGCCGCGTTCCAGCAGGCGACCAGCCTGACGAACATGACGCCGACGTCGTGGGACGCCTGGGAGAGCGCCTCGGCCAACTCCGGGCAGAACGGGAATGTCCGTTGGTCGATGGCCGGGAGCGGCCCGTACTACATGGCGAGCCTGAAGATCGGGTCGAGCTACCTGTTGAAGGCGAACCCCGACTACGTCCAGAACCCGAGCTGCACCTGGACCGGCTGCGAGCCGGCGGCCGGCTCGTATGCGGGCACGGTCAGCGTGCTCTGGGAGCAGAGCCAGCTCCCCGGTGAGGAGGCGTACTCCGCGGGCCAGGCGGACTTCGCCACGATCCCGCCGACGGACACGGCGCTCCTGCTCCAGCTCGTCCAGCAGCAGAAGGTCGCGGCGACGACGTTCCCGACGCTCAGCATCTACTTCTTCCCGTTCACGCTGAACTTCAACCTCGCGAGCGCCGAGAAGTACACGACGAACCCGATCAGCGTGCCGACGGACTTCTTCACGAACGTCGGCGTCCGGAACTTCTTCGTCAACGCGTATCCGTACCAGACGACGGAGCAGACGATCTCGACGAAGGACGGGATCCAGTACCTGTTCAACTACGGTGGGGCGATCCCGCAGTTCATGGCGAACTACTACCCGACGAACATCTCCTGGCCGAACACGGACCCCGGAACGAACCCCGCGGTGGCGGGCTCGGCCGCCTGGTGGTGGGCGGGCCTCACGAACGCCTCGAACCCGGCGACGTACGACCCCGAGCTCGCCGGATGCACCTCGTCGAACCCGTGCGAGGTGCCGTTCTTCGGCCAGACGGGGGCGCCGGACTTCGACCAGCGCCTCGCGCTCTGGGCGAGCGAGGTGAGCACGCTCTCGAAGGGGGCGCTGAAGATGGACGTCCTCGACGTCGACTTCATCGACCTCGTGCTGAACTCGCTCTACAACGGCCCGGGCCTCAACCCGATGCCGGTCTACGAGCTCGGCTGGGCGCCGGACTACCCGGACCCGACCGACTACATGGTCGCGCTCTACCAGCCGGACGGGTCGTACACCCACGCGGACGCGGTCAGCGAGCAACTCGAGAACGGACCGACCTACACGACCGGCCCGTACAACCAGACGAGCTGCCACAACTGGCAGGACTTCGGCTACTGGTCGAACCTCGCCAGCACGGCCGGCGGGATCACGAACGCCTGCCAGGGAACGGCGTACGCGGCGATGACCTACGCGATCAAGCTCGCGGCTCACCTGCCCGCCGGCCCGCAGCGCGTCCTGTTCTACAACATGGCCGAGCACATCGCGAACGCGCTCGCCCTGTACGGGTACTGGGGCCAGGACAACCTGGTCGTGAGCTACGCGCCCTGGCTGAACGGGAGCATGTTCAACACGAACGTGACCATCGGCGGGGGCAAGGTGCAGACCTGGTTCACCATCCCAGCGGCCGCCTAGGCGGCCGCTGGGGTCGGACGGAGCCCACCGAGGACGTAGCCGGGGCCAACCCATTCGCATCCGTCGAGGAAGAGACCGTGGCCGACGACCCTCCGTTCCCGTCGTTCGTGAGCACCGGAGGTGCGTGGGTCCTACGCTCCCGCGGCCCTCTCGGTCTCCGGGCTCCGGCGCGGACCGCCTCGTCCGGGCGGGTCGCGACGGAGCGGAGGGGGAAACGCGGATGACTCGGAAGTCGGACCCCGGCCGCGCCGCCCGGACCAAGGGGGAGCGGTCGCTCCGGGAAGCCTGCGAGCAGGTGGTGTTCGCCTCGGTGCGCACGGCCCGGATCGAAGCGAACGAGCACGGGCTTTCCCTGCCCCAAGCCTTCCTCGTCCGGGCGTTGGCGCGGTCCGGCACCGTCCCGATCACGCAGCTTGTCAAGTGGTCGGGCAATTCGAGGGCGACCGTCGGCGGCATTCTGGACGGGCTCGCCGACGCGGGGGTGGTCCGGCGCGAGCACGGGATCGAGGACCGCCGCCAGGTCCTCGTGTCGCTCACCCCCGAGGGCCAGGCGCTGGCGGCGCGACTCGAAGCTCGGAACGCCGAGCGATGGGCGCCGCTCGAGGACCGGATGCGGAATCACGACGCCACCCGGACCGCCGAGGTGCTCGAGGAGATCGCCACGGAGCTGTACGGCTGGAAGCTCGACGGCGCCCACCAGGAACTCTCGCCGCTGTCGCGCGGACTGCACGGCCGGGCCGCCCGGCCGGCGGCTCTCCCCTAACGGCTTTCGGACCCCGGCTCGGCCCGGGCGACCGTACTGGCCCTCTTCGGGCGAGTTCGCGGGACCATTCGCCCCATCCGGCGGCCCGGCCGGTCAGATCCGTTCGTCGTTCGCCCGCGTTGCACCCGACAAGCGGCCCGGCCGTCGCCGAACGATGGCTCCCGGTCCGTCCGGCTTCGAAATGGTCCGTAACCCGCCGCGGTTTCCGGTCATATATATATATTAGAGACGGGGTTGGCCGCGCAGGTCCGGCGGAAGCCGAACTTTGGGTGAACACGAATGGAAGCGGAGCGTATGTCTCCTGGTCAGAATGGACGGTGGCGCGGGAACCGCGCGATGTCGACACCGACGGCGGCGGTCGTCATGATCGTCGTGATCGCGTTGGTGGCGGCGGGCGGGTTCTTTGCGTTCAACTCGATCAAGCCGACGACGTCGACGACCTCGACGTGCGCGCCGGCGACGAGTTACATTTGCGTGAACCTGGCCGCGGGCCATGACATGACTCTCCTCGTCCCCTTCCGGGCGACGCAGGCGGGCACCACGGTTCCTTTCACGGCTTCGTTCACCAAGGGCGAAACGGCGACTTCGTACAACTTCAATTTCGGTGACGGCAACAACTCGACCTCGAGCACGCCCACGACGGCGCACGTCTACACGGAGCCGGGCACCTACCTGGCCTCGGTGACGGCGACGGTCGCCGGCGCCGCGCACGACAACTTCCAGTCGCTCGTGCAGATCGTCGTGTCCCCGTCCTACACGTCCTCCTCGTCCGGCGCGGCCCCCGCGGTGAGCGGCGTGGTCGCGGCGAACACGAGCAACGGACCCGGCCCGACCACGGTCCTTGGCCAGGGTCAGACCGTGACGTTGAGCGGCTCCTACACCTCGGCGCCGACGAACCCCGCGTACCTCGCCTCGCCCCCCACGATCGTCGCGAGCGGGACGGGCGTCTCGGCGTCCAACACTAAGTCGACGAACTCGACCTACACGACGACCCTGATCTATGCGAACCCGGGGATCTTCACGGCGAGCTTTGTTGGCAAGGCGGCCTCGGGCGGCACGACGGTCTTCCAGAGCTACGTCTGGACGGTCTTCGTGGCGGCGAGCGGCGTGCACGCGGGACTCGCGGGCGGAGCCACCACCGTCAACAGCCCGCACAAGGGCTCTCTGAACGTCTTCGAGCTCGCTCCGGGCGGTTCGACGTCGGAAGACCCGGCGCTCGACTACGAGACGCTCGGATTCGAGCCGATCATCAACGTGTACCAGACGCTGATCACGTACAACGGGAGCGACACCGGACCCGGCTACCAGAACTTCGTTCCGGAGCTCGCGGCGTGCGTCCCGGGCAGCCCCCAGTGCTCGTCGATGTTCTCGGGGAACAACCTGTCCAGCGGGACCAGCTACACGTTCGTGATCAACGGCGCGTCCCAGTTCTACGACCCGGTCACCGGGAACCACTGGGGCGTCTACCCGTCGGACGTCCTGTTCAGCCTCGCCCGGACGATCGGGTTCGGCACCCAGCCCGCGTTCGGCTCGAACAACGGCTGGATTATCGGCCAGGCGCTGGTCTCCGCCGGTAACGGCACCTGGGACGGCGGCATCCACGCGAGCATGAACAACACGCCCGCGGGAGTCTTCGCCTCGATCGGCGTGAACACAAGCGCGTGCCCGACGGCCGCGATGGCCGCCCCGTACCACGGCTGCGTCACCCTGAACGCCAATGCGAACGGGCTGAACTGGCCATACTTCCTCGAACTGATCACCGACGGACTCGGCTCCTCGATCGTTCCGTGCGGGTGGTTCAGCGCCAACAACCAGGCGGCCGGCATCCCCGGCTGGACCCTCGGCACCGACTCCGGCACCGGCGACCACCCGTGCCTCCTCCCCGGAGGCGCGACGTCGACGTCGAGCGCCGCGTTCCAGCAGGCGACCAGCCCGACGAACATGTCGGCGACCAGCTGGGACACCTGGGAGAGCACGAGCGCGAACTCCGGGTCGAACGGGAACGTCCGGTGGACGATGGCCGGCAGCGGCCCGTACTACATGGCGAGCCTGAAGATCGGGTCGAGCTACCTCCTGAAGGCGAACCCCGACTACGCCCAGAACCCGAGCTGCACCTGGACCGGCTGCGAGCCCGCGAAGGGCGGCTACGTGGGCCAGGTCAGCGTCCTGTGGGAGCAGAGCCAGCTCCCCGGTGAGGAGGCGTACTCGGCGAGCCAGGCGGACTTCGCGTCGATTCCCTCGACCGACGCGGCGCTCCTCCTGCAGCTGATCCAGGAACAGAAGGTGGCGGCGACGACGTTCCCGTCGCTCAGCATCTACTTCTTCCCGTTCACCTTCTTGTTCAACAAGGCGAGCGCGGAGAAGTACACCACGAACCCGATCACGGTGCCCCAGGACTTCTTCTCGAACATCGGGGTGCGGAACTTCTTCGTCAACTCGTATCCGTACCAGACGGCCGGGCAGACGATCTCGACG
>DAIQBL010000063.1:0-9989 GCA_036781185.1 Thermoplasmatota archaeon
CGCTCGACAATGTGATTGCACCGCTCGTCGGTCAGACCCAGGGCGGTCGCGAAGTGAAGGGCATTTCCCTGCTGGGACGCGCATCGACGTGAGCGGCCCGCGATGAGAGGAACGCCCCGAGCCCGATTCGCCCGCCCGCTGGAATCACACTCCACGTCGGTGAAATAGTGCGGGGCCGTCCAGCATCGAAGCGCGAGGTCGACCAGGGGCCTCAGACGTTCGTCGCCCTTGGGATAGCCGAGATCGGCGAGACTGGCGAGCACCCATTGAACGCCGAGCCATTTGTGATAGACGGCGCTGCCTCGGCCCGGGCGCTCGAGCCACCCCCGCACTTGGAGGAGAGAGCGGACCCGAGGGGAGCGGGCTACTTCTTCCTCAAGTCGGCGAAGGCTACGCGAATCACGGGACTCACCCAGAACTTCGACCTTGGCTTTCCACCGCAGAGAAGCGTCGGGCGATTCGAGCAGCCCCTCGAAGGCGGTTCGGTCTCCCACGCAAGTCCGAACGCCCCGTCGAACATGACGTTGCGTGAGAACACTCGGTGGGGCGGTTAGTGAAGCTCCCCCTTTCGAGCCGCCTTGCGACCAACCATTCGCGTTCCCTTCCGAGGGCCGGGCGGCTGGAAGGATAGCCCCCGCCGGACTTCCCCGCACTTGCCGGGTACCGCAGATACGCTCCCGCCGGATCGTCACGGGGGGAAAACGCAAGTCCGCCGCAGGTCGTCGAGGCCCGATCCTTTCGGGCCGGAAGAGACGTGCGGAGCAGGGCCGGCCAGGTCCCGTGTGAAAGATCGGCCGCAGCGGAACTGTCGGCGGACCGATACGAATCCCCGGGCACCTCGGCACCCTCGCTCGCCGAGGCGCGTCGCCGTGCCACGAACCCGTCCGCCTACTTGATATAACCACTAATCAATTGCAGATTGTATGAAACTTATCCAGACGCGGGTTCCGGAAGCGGAGTACGACTTGCTCCGCCGCAAGGCCAAGGCTGAGGGAATTACGATGCAAGAGTGGATCCGCGGGGCGATTCGGAACCGACTGCTGCCCGACGAGGTGGATTCGGACGACCCGATCTTCAGCGCCTTCCCGCTCGTCCGCGGCAAGGGCCCGAAGGTCGACGTGGCGAAGCGTCACGACGAGCTGTTGTACGGGCCGATTCGATGATTCTGGTCGACACCGGGGCGTGGTACGCCCTCGCGGACCCTCAGGAACGCCACCACGGCCATGCGGTGGCGTTCTTTGGTCGATTGACCAAAGGGGAGCATGGTCGCATGGTTACGAGCGACTACATCCTCGACGAGACGTACACGCTTCTCCGGATGCGTTTGGGAATCGAGCCCGTGAAGCGCCTCCGCGGGCTTCTTCGACAATCCTCGAGCGTTCAGGCAGTCCGGGTTTCCGACAACGACTTCGAGCGTTCCGTGGACCTCATGCTCGCGCACGAGGACAAACGCTGGAGCCTCACCGACTGCACGAGCTTTGTCCTCATGGGGGAGTTGGAGGTCAAAGATGCCTTCACGTTCGACCACAACTTTGCCGAGGCCGGGTTTCGTGTGCTCCCAGGATCGTAGAAGCGTTCCCCGCCGAGGTGGGGAGCGGTCAATCACCCGTCGCACACGGGATCTAGCCCCGAGCGGATTCGAACCGCTGTCGCCGGCTCCAAAGGCCAGCATGCTTGGCCACTACACCACGGGGCTGCCAATTCGACGAGCGGACGTGGTACAAAAGCTAGGACGAACTAGTCGTCCAAGGTCGCCACCGAGCTAAGAGCGAGTCAACTCTCCGGTCGCCGTGCGGCGAACGAAACTTCTCGTCACCGTCGGCCCCGCGAGCGCGTCCTCCGACGTCCTCCGGGCGATGGTCGCCCTCGGCACCGACGCGTTCCGGGTCAACTTCTCGCACGGAACGGACGACGAGCACCGGTCGACACTCCGCCGTCTACGCGCCGCGGCCGAGCGGGCGCATCGCGATGTGGCGTTGGTCGCGGACCTGCAGGGCCCCAAGTTGCGCCTGGGTGAACTCCGCGGTGGGTCCGTCGATCTGACCGCCGGGCGGCCGTGGCGCCTCGACCTGCATCGCCGGCCCGGCGATCTTGCGCGTTGCGGAGTCACGATCCGGCATTTGGAAGACGTCGCGCGGCCCGGTGACCCGATCCTCCTCGGAGACGGGTCGGTGGAGCTCGAGGTCACACGGGCCGGGGCCGACTCGATCGATGCGGTGGTTCGAAACGGAGGAATCGTTCCGTCGCACGCCGGGATGTTTCTGCCGCGAGCCCGACTCCGCCGCACGATTTTGGGGCCGAAGGACCGCCGAGACCTCGAACTCGCCCTCGCGGAGGACGTCGACTTCGTGGCCCTCTCGTTCGTCCGAGCGGCTTCGGACGTCGAATCCGTCCGTCGGGCGCTCGTCTCGGCGGGTCGGCCGGACGTCGGGCTGATCGCGAAGATCGAACGAGCCGAGGCGCTCGACCGGGTCGATCCGATCCTAGCCTCGGCGGATGCGATCATGGTGGCCCGCGGCGACCTCGGGATCGAGGTGCCGCTCGAGCGGCTCGCGCTGGCGCAGAAGCACCTCGTCGCTCGCGCGAACGCGGCGCGCAAACCGGTCATCGTGGCGACCCAGATGCTGGTGAGCATGGTGTCGAACCCGCGCCCGACCCGGGCCGAGGCGACCGACGTGGCCAATGCCGTGCTCGACGGGGCGGATGCGGTCATGCTCAGCGAGGAGAGCGCGGTCGGTCGGTACCCGGTCGAGTCGGTCGGTTGGCTCGACCGGATCTGCCGGACCACCGAGGCCGCGGTCCGGGCCGGGGAGGTACGGATCGCGCGACCGGCGGCCGGATCGGCGAGTCCGGAGGAGGCCGTCGCCACCGCGGCGGTCCACCTCGCGGAGGAGGTGGGGGCGGTCGCGATCGCCACGCCGACGCATACGGGCCGGACCGCGCGTCTCGTCGCCGCCCACCGGCCGACGGCGACCGTCCACGCGCTCTCGGCCCTGGCGACCACTCGGCGGCGCCTCGCCCTGAGCTGGGGCGTCGAGTCCCACGCCTGTCCCGCCGGGCTTCCCCTCGAGCGGATGCGGACGTTCGTGCAGGAGCTGATCGGACGCGAGAGCGGAGTTCGGTCGGGCGATCCGGTCGTGCTGACCGCCGGCTACCCCGTCCTCGGCAAACCGACGAACCTCGTCACGGTACTGTCGGCCGGGAGGCCCCGCGGTTCGGGGCGACCAAGAGCAAGGCGGGCAAGAGCGCGAAGCTGAGCAGCCCCGCGTAGAGCCAGGCGTCCGTCCAGCCGATCGTCTCGACCAAGACGCCGAACAGGATGACGAACCCGCTGCCAAGGAGCACCTGGATTGAGTTGACGACCCCGACGCCCAGGGCCAGGCCCTCGCCCTGCGTCTCCGGAAGGTACGTCGGGATGAGGTACAGGATGGTGAACACGACACCGTCGAGAAAGCCGAGCGCGAGGAACAACGGTCCGATCGTCCAGACCGAGGCGAACGGGACGAGCAGGACGAGCGCGCTGACGAGGGCGCCGACCATCCCGATGAGCACGCGGCGGTCTCGGCCTCGCTCGGCGAACCAGCCCCCGATCGGCCCGCCCGGGAAGGCGGCGATCACGACGACGGCCGTCAGGAGCGCCGCGACGCCGGTGCCCCAGCCGGGATGGACGTCGTGGGCGTACTCGACGAAATCCTGCGCGACGAGATAGATCGCGGTCCAGAACCCGGTGAGCGCGAGCGAGAGCCCCCAGATCGACCGGCTCGTCAGGACCGCCCGGCCGGCGACGTAGACGGCGGCCGACGCGCGGGCCGACCCCTCCGGCGGCTGGCGCGGCAGGACGACGTAGGCGAGGGCGGTCGTCGCGAGCAGGGCGGCGCCCCCCAGGCCGAGGGCGGCGGGCCACCCGATGGCGAGGCCGATCCCCGCCCCGGCGACGAGGCCGATCGCGCCCCCGACGGAGAATCCGCCGTTGTAAAATCCGATGACAGGGCCGCGCTCGCCGTCCGGGAAGTACGAGGCGATGAGGCTCAGCGCCGGCGAGAAGAAGAACGCCGCCCCGACCCCCCCGGCGAAGCGCAGCATCGCGAGTACCTCCCACGACGGAGCGAACGCGCTGGCGACCCCCGCCGCGCCGAATACCGCCACCCCGGCGAGGGAGACGCGCCGGGATCCCCAACGGACCGCGGCGAGCCCGGCCGGGACCTGGAAGACTCCGACGCCGACGAGGAACGCTCCGAGGACGATCCCGAGCTGCGCGGGAGAGGCCGAGAACGCGACCGCGATGAGCGGCAGGACCGCCCCGATGTTGTACCAGTTGAACGCGTAGACGATCCGGACGAGGAACAGCACCGCCGAGGGAACCCCCCGGCGCCCGGGCGGGAGCTCGGCCAAACCGAATCACTCCGGGAGGAGTCCGCGCACCCGGAAGTACCGAAGGAGGCCCTGGGCGGCGAGGTCGTAGCCCGAGACGAGGGCCCCGGCGTCCTCCGCGGGAGCCGGGACACCGGAGGCCCGGGCCACGGCCGTCTCGTGCTCGCAGAGGGCGCGGGCGACGTACTCGACGGAGGCGTCGACTCGGGCCGCCCCGAGGGCGACGTCCCGCCACTCTTCCACGGCCTCGCGGTACGCCGCGAGGTCCGCCGCCGGAACGTCCGAAGGACCGAAGTGGGTCCGCAGGAGCCGCTTCGGCTCCGCGGCCCGGATGCGGTCGAGACTGGCGAACATCTGCTCGAGGTCGAGGTCGGGCGGCGGTACCGCCGGACGCGCCCGCCCGCCGCCGGGGAGCCGAACGCCCGCGGCGTCCCCCGTGAACACCGCCGAGAGCCCCGTGTCGAGGAAGGCGAGATGATGGCGGGCGTGTCCGGGGGTGGCGAGCACTTCGAGCGTGCCGTCGGTCAGCTCGAACGACTCCCCCCCGTCGAGCGGACCCAGCCGATTCGCCGGGGTCGCCGGGATCGCCCCCCAGAGCTGGTCGGAGGCGGGCCCCCACGCGCGGCGGGCGCTCGCGGCCAACTTGGTCGGGTCGACCATGTGCGCGATGCCCGATCGGTGGACGAACAGTTCCGCGTCGGGGAACTTGTCCGCGGCGGCGCCCAGCGCGCCGGCGTGGTCGAGGTGGATGTGGGTGACGAAGATCCGCTCGACCTCGCGCGGGTCGATCCCGGCGCGCAGCACGCCCGAAACGAGGCGGTCGAGGCAGCTCGTCGGGCCGGTTTCGATCATCGTCCACCCGTCCGGTCCGGGGAGCAGGAAGCTCGCGATCAGCCCGTCGTGGTCGCGGAACCCGAGGTCGATCATCAGGCGGCCGTCGCCCAGCTCGGTAACGTTCGGCGCGCTCATGTCCCCACCAGCGAAATCGGCCAGCCGTAGGAAACGATGAGGAATACCACCCCGGTGAAGGCGGCGGCGACGACGAACGCCGTTCCCCAGATCGGGGTGCTCCATCGGAGCACCTTCCGGCCGTCGAGCGGACCGAACGGGAGCATGTTGAACGTCGCGAACCAGCCGTTCACGAACGCGAGAAGCACGAGGAACTGGACGGCCGCGACGTGGCCGTGAAACTCGTTCAGCGCGAGTCCGGCGGCCGCGAAGACGCTCCCTTCGACGAGGTTGAGCGCCGGCCCCGCGAGGCTGGTCTTCCCCCAGTCGGGGGCGCTCCCCATCCCGCCGATGACCGTCGCCCCGGGTGCGGCGAACAGGAAGCCAAAGACGGCGGTGACGAGCGAGAAGAGGAGCCCGACCGGGGACATCCGGAACTCCGCCCAGAACCCCCGGCGCTCGGCCGAGACCTTGTGCGCGAGCTCGTGGGCGAGGAACCCGGTCAACGCGGCGGCGGCACCGAACGCGAGTCCGGCCGCCACCGCGCCCGGGTTGAATCCGCCGAACTCCACCTGCCCGAGGAGTCCGGTTTCCACGATCGCGATATCGACCGTCAGCACCACGAACGCGATCAGGATGTGCATGATTTCCGTCGGAGAAGTGGAGATCCTCCGGGAAGGGAGAGGCGCGGCGCCGACCCAGTAGCCGCCCCCCGGCGGCGGCGACCAGGAGCTCATTGGGACCCTCTCATCGCGGGAGCGGGAGGGTCCCACCGTTGTATCGCCATCGGTCGGTCCGGGGCGGCCGTCCCCAGGAGCACTCGGAGTACGTCGATCCCCGCCGCGAGGCGCGGGCCTGGTCGGCTGAAGCACGCCTCGTCGGCAATCCAGACGCCCCGGGTCGCCCCGAGCGACAACAGCCGGTCGCCGAGGGGAGTCGCGGAGAGCTCCCGGATGCTCCGCTCGACGGAGAAGCTGCACGGCGCGACGACGACGAGATCGGGCCGGAGTCGCCGGATGCCCGCCCATGTGGTACGCGTGCCCGGCCCGCCGGGCGCCGGGCCGAGAGCACGACCGCCGGCCCGGGCGATCATTTCCGGCACCCAGAGTCCGGCGAGGATGGGCGGGTCCAGCCATTCCACCACGGCCACCCGGGGTGGACGGACGGCGGCGGGCCGGCCGGGGGCGCGGCGCAACGGCGTCGAGAGAACCCGGGCTTGGTCGACCGCGCCGACGGCCCGACCGACCGCGTCGATCGTATCCGCGACGTCCCCCAACGTCCGGGGTGTCAGGCTGAGCACCTCCGGATTCACGCCTGCCGATCGACACGCTGCCGCGACCTCCGACTCCGTCACCGAGCAGACCCCGCAGAGGTCCTGCGTGAGAATCAGGTCCGGGCGAAGACGCGCGAGGAGCGGAACATCGAGCTCGTAGAGGCTCTCGCCGTCGCCGCGGACCGCGCGGACTCGGGCGTCGATCTCGGCCGACGACCGGTCGGCGTCCCGCGTCTTGGCCCTCATGGCGACCGGAAGCGATCGGACGTCCGCGGGAGCGTCGCACTCGGCGCTTCGGGCGACGAGTTCCCGGCGGTGACCGAGCGCGGCGACGGTCTCGGTCGCGCTCGGGAGCAGCGAGACGATCCGCACGGCGGCGCGGGCCCCCGTCGCGTTACCGGCGGCGCGACGTCTTCGGTCGGGTCGGGCGGGCGCGCGGGGCGGGTGTTCGGGCCTTCTTGGGCGTCGAGGGGCGAGCGGGGCGGACCGGCGCCGGCGGCTCCTCACGGGCGGGCGGAGGCGGGACCGGGAGCCCGAGATGCTCGCAGAGCGAGCGCTCGGCGTCATACGAGAGACCGAGCGCCCGCGCACGCTCCCGTTCCGACTTGGCCGAGCCGGCTTCGCCGACGCGTTCGAGCGTGACCGAGCGCAGGAACCGCAGCCGGGGGTCGTCGGGATTGGCCTGCAGCATCGCTTCGACCTCGCGGCGGGCCTCCGTCCAGGCGCGCGCGTCGAGGAGCGCCGCCAGGAGATGGGCCCGCACGTCGGATCGGCCCTCGTGCTCCTTCAGAAGCGTCCGGTACTCCGCGATCTCCTTCTCCGGGTGTCCGGTCGCCCCCAGAACGGCGGCCTTGCCGATGCGCGCATCGACGTTGCCGGGCGTCGCCCGGAGGACGTCGTCGTACGCCCGGTTCGCTTCCATCGGGAGCCCCAAGGCCAGGAGGGACTGGCCGATCCCGATCTTGGCCGGGGCGAACTCCGGTTTCAGCTCCGACGCCTGGCGGAAGAACCGCAGAGCGAGGGCCGGCACCCCCCAGCCCTGCCAGGTCTCGGCCCGTCGGATCACCTCGTCGAGCTGCCGGGCGGACGGGAGCAGGCGCGCCCGTCGAGCATCCGTCGCCACCCGGGGAGGTTCGCCGAGCTGCTCGCCGAGGCCGAGCCCCTTCGCGAGCTCCGTGAAACGCGCCCCTTCGATCAGGGTGCCGCCCCGGCGGACGACTTCGGTCCCGAGCGCGAGCGGCAGACGATCCGGCGTGAGGACCACCACCTTCGAGGGGGCGTCGGGCACCTCCCCGAACAGTCGTTGTACTTCCCCGAGCGACAGCTTCGTCGTGTCGTCCACGAACGCGTAGAGGAATCCGTCCGGGGTCTGGAGGAGAAGCGTTTCCTCCCGCGGACGGACGGCCGAGACGTTCTGGCCCATCGCCTCCACGAGCCGGCCCACGAGGTCGGCGAACCCCGGATGCGCCATCGGCGGGCGATGCCCGCTCCGTAGTTAAATACGTAGAGACTTCGAGCGCTCCGGTCCCCGTGGAGTTCGCCCGGCTCGCCGAATATTTGCCCCGGGTCGAGCGCGCGCTTTCGGACTCGTACGCGACGGCGAAGCGACGGGCCGCCCCCCAGTTCCGGCCGTACCTCGACCGCTCCAAGGAGTTCACGCTCCGCGGTGGCAAGCGGTTCCGGGCACTGCTCGTCCTCGCGGGATACCACCTGGCCGCCCGCAAGGAGCCGTCGGCCGCCGTGCCCGCCGCCGCAGCCCTCGAGCACTTCCAGAGCTGGATGCTCATCCACGACGACATCATCGACCACTCCGAGACCCGCCGCGGCGGGCCGACCCTTCACCGGTCGCTCGCCGACGACCACCGGGGATTCCGGGGTCTCGGGGCCTCGGACGATTACGGCCTCGGGATCGGGATTACGCTCGGGGACCTCGAAGAGCCGTTCACCGTCGAGTCGCTTCTCGCCGTTCGGGCGCCCGCGCTGCGGCGGCTCGCCGCGCTCGCCGAGTACGCGCGCATGACGCGCCTGACCGCCTACGGGCAACTTCTCGATGTGCGGAACGGCGCGCTCGACGTGGCCGACGTCACCGAGGAGGACGTCCTGCTGGTCCATCGACTGAAGTCCGCGGTGTACACGGTGAGCGCTCCCCTTCGGATCGGGGCGATGCTCGGAGGGGCCCGTCCGGCGCTCCTCGCGGACCTGGATGCGTTCGGCCTCGCGGCCGGGGTCGCGTTCCAGCTCCGGGACGACGTCCTCGGAACCGGGTTCGACGCGAGCTCCTCCGGGAAGAGCGCGAACGACCTCGTGGAGGGGAAGCGGACGCTTCTCGTCGTCCACGCCTGGCGCCACGGGAGCGACGCGGAGCGCAAGGTGATCCGGGCCGCGCTCGGCCGGCCGGGAGCCACGCTCGCCGATGTGGACGCCGCTCGGGACGCGATCCGAACCTCGGGAAGCCTCGAGTACTCCGAACGGCGGATCGCCACCCTGAGGTCCGCCGCCGTCCGCCGAGTCCGCCGGAGCCGGTCCCTCACGCCCGCGGGCCGGTCGCTGCTCGAAGAGGTCGCCGAACGCCTCGTCGAGCGACGGACGTAGCGCCGAGCCGACGGCCCGTCGGCCGATAGGATGATTTGCGGTTCCGACCATATTCTCCCGCGGAGACCCGGTTCATGGGATCCCCCGACCCGGAGGAGGAGAATCATCGACGCCGCCGCGGTCGCTGGGCCGCGCGCCTCGGCGTGGTGATCCTGATCTCCCTCGTCATCGCAATCCTCGCGCTCCTCCCGGTCGTGCCGGCGTCGCAGGAGTTCTCGGTCGCGTCCAACGGCGGGAACACCACCGGCATCCGCTTCCTGTTCCCGACCGAGGTCGTGATGCACTTCCTGACGAATGGCCCGCTCGCGGCGACGTTCAGCGTCACCGGTCCGGAGCTGCCGAACGGGATCCAGGTCACGGCGTTCGGGGGGCACGGGGTGAGCGTATCGTTCTGGACGTGGGGCGGCAGCTACTCGGTACGTATCGGCGACCTCGTCCTCTCCTGCCCGATCGGCGGCTGCCCCTTGACGACCTTCCCGGTCTGGATCAACGTGACCACCGGCGTTCTGTAGGCCCCGTCCTGGGGCCGGGGGGCCTACGACTCGGAGCCGTCGGCGGCGACGACGCCGGCCTTGTCGAGCGCTTCGGTGAGCTCCTTCTGCATCTGGGTGTACTTCTCCTTCAGATGCCCCTCCTGGCGCTCGAGCGCCTTCAGGCGCACCTCGAGCGTCTCCTTCTCCTCCGTGAGGAGCTCCTCGACCTCGGTCTTCCCCTTCGCTTTCACGAGGAGACAGCCGATGGAGCGGGAGCTGGAGTCGTTGTCCGGGAGTGTCTTCAGCTCGTCCAGCGTGTGGACATCGACGGG
>DAIQBL010000064.1:0-9954 GCA_036781185.1 Thermoplasmatota archaeon
AGGTCGGAGCTCGCGACGATGTTCTGCACCTCGATCTTCGGGTGCATGTTGATCTTCTGGCCGCCCTTCTTGATCTGCGCGGCGACCGTCGCGATCGAGAGCTCGACCTCGCGCATGCTCTTCGCGCCGGTGCAGACGACCTTGCCGGACCGGAACAGGAGGATCGCGGTCTTCGGCTCCTTGAGCCGGTAGATCAGCCCGGGGAACTGCTCGGGCTCGTACTCGGCCCCATCGAGACCGAGCGCGATCGACTGCAGGTCGAGCTCGTCGCCGAGGGAAGTGGACGCGACAACGTTCTCGATTCGGATCTTCGCCATGAAGTTCCACTCGGGGGTGCGCTATTTAAGATGGGTATATAAATCATCGCCGAGCGCCGGAGCGGCCAAACGACCCTCGACTCGTCGCGCCGGCGACGGGGCCGAGCGGTGTTGTTCGGAGTCCGAACGACCTGGGTCCGTCGTCAAATTCATAGCCTCCCCGCGGTGGTGGCGACCGCGACCATGGGCGAAGTCGTGGTGTCCGGAAAGGACGTCTGGAAGGTCTACGGCAGCGGCGAGACGGCGGTCAACGCCCTGAAAGGAATCGACCTCGAGATCACCCGGGGCGAAATGGTCGCCGTGATGGGGCCGTCGGGCTGCGGAAAGACGACGTTCCTCAACTGCTTTTCCGGACTCGACGATATCTCGAAGGGGGCCGTCTCGCTCGAGGGCACCGACATCCATCGGATGGCGGACCACGAGCGTAGCGCGTACCGCGCGAAGCGCACCGGGTTCGTCTTCCAGTCGTACAACCTCCTTCCGATCCTCTCGGCGGTCGAGAACGTCGAGCTGCCCCTCCTGATCGCCGGGGTCCCGCGGAACGAGGCCCGGACCCGGGCGACGGAGATCCTGAAGGACCTCGACCTCGCCGACCGGGTCAACCACCGACCGTCCGAACTCTCGGGGGGCCAGCAGCAGCGGGTCTCGCTCGCCCGCGCCCTCGTCGGGCGTCCGGCGATCGTCTGGGCCGATGAGCCGACGGGGAACCTCGACGAGGAAGGTTCGCACCAGGTCACCTCGCTCCTCCGCGAGCTCAACCGCCGGTACCAGCAAACGATCCTGGTCGTGACCCACGACGTCGACGTCGCGGCGGTCTGCGACCGGACGCTGAAGATGCGCGACGGCAAGTTCGTCTCGTAGAAGGCCCATGCTCGGCGCGACCGCGACGGCTCTCCTCGTCATCTTCGCCCTCGTGGTCGCGGCCACGCTCGTCCTGGCCGCGCGCAACCGACTCGCGTTCCGGATCGGGATGCGCAACGTCCGCCGCGCCCGCGGACGGACGGTCCTCCTCCTCCTCGGACTGCTGATCGGGACGACGATCATCTCCGGAAGTCTCGTCATCAACGACACGGTGTCGGCGGTCAACGTCCACTTTGTGATCCAGTCCTACGGGTACACCGATGAGGGGATCTTCAACCAGACCGCCTCCGGCGGGTTCCAGCTCTATCCGTACTCGGTCTACACGAACGTCTCCAGCGCGCTCGGGACCAATCCGAACGTCGCGGCGCTCACGCCCGAGATCGTCAGCGCGACGCAGGCGATCGACCATCGGAACCGGATCCCGGAGACGAATCTCGACCTCGTCGGCGTGAACGGCAACCAGAGTACCCAGCTCGGACCGTTCGTCACGGACTCCGGGACCCACCTCGCCGGGCCGGGCCCCGGCCAGACCTACCTGGACGACCAGGCCGCCACGCAGCTCTCCGCGAACGTCGGCGACACCCTGAGCCTGTACGGCCCGACGGGGGTCCCGATGAACGTCACGGTGAGCGCGGTCGTCCAGGACGACGCTCGCGGCGGCACGTTCTACCTGTTCGCGGGGGAATCGGGGAACGTCTTCCTCGACCTGGCCGGGGCTCAGACCCTCCTCGCGGCCCCCGGGATGATCAACTTCATCGCGGCGACGAACCCGGGCGGGATCCAGGACGGGGCGGCCCGCTCCCCCGCCGCGTCGACGGCCTTGAACGCTTCGCTCGTCGCCGCCCACGTCCCCTCCGGGCTCACCGTGCACTCCCTCCTGAACCCGGCGCTCAGCCAGGCCGTGACGAGCGGTCAATCCACGGCGACGTTCTTCATCGTGTTCGGACTGTTCTCCATCATCGCCGGGGCCATCCTCGTCGTCAGCATCTTTGTGATGCTCGCCGAGGAGCGGATGGGCGAGATGGGGACGATCCGCGCGATCGGCCTCCCCCGTCGGCAGCTCGTGTTCGCCTACCTGTTCGAGGGGTTCGCCTACGCGGTCGGGAGCTCGCTCGCCGGGGCGTTCCTCGGGGTCGGTGTCGGCTACGGGATGGTCTACGCCTTCAGCCAGCTGTTCTCGGGCGGCGGGGTGAGCGGCTCCGCGATCCTGCAGTCGTTCACCGTCACTCCGGACAGCTTGGTCATCGCCTACACCATCGGATTCCTCTTGACGCTGATCACGGTCGCCGCCGCGACCGGCCGCGCGAGCCGGCTCAACATCGTCCGGGCGATCCGGAGCATTCCGGAACCGCCCCCGCCGATCCGCACCTACACCCGGCTCGCCTACGCCGGGGTCCCCATCCTGCTCCTCGGCGCCGTCCTGTTCGCCTTCACCTTCCGCGGCACCGGCGACGTCTCCTACCCGAACATCGGCGTCGCGATGATCGTCATGGGCGCGGCGATGGTCGCGGCGCGGTTCCTCCGGAACCGGATCGTGTTCAGCGCGGCCGGCGCGTCGCTCCTCCTCTGGGCCGGCGTGGAACCGCTCCAGGTGGCCGTGCTCGGCAGCCATCATTCCGGCGGGATCTTCATCGTCTTCGTCTTCGGGATGGAGCTGATCCTCGGCGCGGTCCTCCTCTACGTGTTCAACGCCTCGATGCTGGTCGACGTCCTCGTGCGGATCTTCGGGGGAAGCTCGCGACGGGTCGCGATCGCCCAGACCGGGCTGATGTACCCCGGGCGTCGACCGGTCCGGCCCGCCCTCACCTTAACGATCTTCACTCTCGTCGTGTTCACCGTCGTCGTGGTCGCCGGCTTCGGCGCCTCGCTGACGACCGCCGAAGAGAACACGCTCTCGGCCCAGACGGGCGGGTACTCGTTCTTTGGCCAGACCGCGACGGCGCTCCCGAACATCGCCGCGACGATCCACAACAATTCGACGCTCGGGCCCGAGTTCTCGAACGTCGTCCCGCTCGTGGTCGGCGGGGCGTTCCTGAACTGGTCGACGCTCCCCGCCGCGTACCTCCCGTATTCGGACGCGATCTTCTCCGCGCCGACGGGTCTCCCCTTCGCCTCCGACTTCTACGGGTCGAACCAGTTCACGTTCTCTTCCACGGTCGGGGGGATGGGAACGTCGGCGACGTGGAACCGGCTCGCCACCGACCCGACCGCGGCGATCGTGGACGGGAGCTTCTCGGGCGGCGGGTTCGCTGGCCCCCACCCGACGTTGACCACCGGCACGACGCTCCAGGTCGCGAACCCGCTCACGGGGAAGACGGAGACGCTGACGGTGATCGGGATCCTTACCGGTTCGTTGCTCGGCGGAGTCTGGCTGAACCCGAGCACCGCCCGCAGCCTGGGGTTCACGAGCCTGAGCGGGGCGCTCCTGAACGTCGCCTCCGGAGTCTCCAGCGTCAAGGCCTCGCAGGACCTCAAGACCGCGTTCTTCACCGACGGGATGGTCCTCCTCGACTTCCACCAGGTCCTCGCGACCTCGATCGAGCAGTTCAACGGGATCCTTACGCTCCTCGAGGTGTTCGCCGCCCTCGGCCTCGCGGTCGGGATCGCCGCGATGGGGATCGTCGCGCTGCGGGCGGTCGCGGAGCGGCGACGGGAGATCGGCATGACCCGGGCCGCCGGGTTCACCCGCACCGACGTCTTCCTCTCGTTCCTGCTCGAGTATTCGTTCATCTCGCTCCTCGGGATCGGCATCGGGACGCTCCTCGCCCTCCTCCTCGACTACGAGGCGACGTTGCAGCCCGGGAGCGGGCTCACCTACACCATCCCGTGGCTCACCGTCATCGCGATCGTCGTCGTCTCGTACTCGCTGACGGTCGTCGCGATCAGCGGCCCGGCGCTCCGCGCCGCGCGGCTGCCGCCCAGCGAGGCGGTCCGCTACATCGAGTGAGCCGGCAGCGCGCCGTCGTCCTCGCCGGTCCGCCCCCGATCGTCGCCCGGTTCAGGGCGCGGCCGGTCCGGGCGGCCCCCCCGGGCCGGGGGGGTCGGGGCGTTCGAAGAACTGGCGGAGGACTCGGTAGGTGAACCCCCAGAGCACGTGGCCCTGGTGGACCACCGCCGGCACCGCCCGGGGACCGAACCGGGTGTCGCGCTCGACGGTCTCGACGCGGTCGAGGGCGGACTCGGGGAGCCAGAATACGTGGGCGACCTCCGCGGGACTGGCGGGTACCGGCGTCGGCGACGGGCCGAGCGCGGCCGCGAACACCGCCACCTTCAGACCAAACAAGCTCGCGACCTCCACGCCGACGAGGCCCGGAGTCCCGAGGAGGTCGGTGGGACCGAGCCCCACCTCCTCGCGGAGCTCCCGGAGAGCCGTGGCGAGCGTCGTCGCGTCGCCGTCGTCCTCTCGTCCGCCCGGCAGGGCAACGTGCCCGGAGGCGGGATCGTCCTCCCGGACCGTCCGTTCGATCAGCAGCGCCTCGACGTCCTTGTGCCCCTCGCGGAGCACGATCGTCACCGCGGCCCCCGCGGAACCGCGGGGCAGGTCGGCCGTGGGCCACCTGGCGAGCCACCGGTCGAGCGCCGGCGAGAGCTTCCGCACCGGCGGACCTAGCTCTGCCAATCGAAGACGACCTTCTCTTTCACCGCGTCGCGGTCGAGGGGGTGCTCCTCGCGCGGTTCGAGGCGGCCCGCCCCGGTCGTCTGGGCGAGCCTCGCCTCGAGCACGGCGAGCCGGCGTCGGAGGTCCGCGACCTGGCGCTCGAGGGCGTCGAGCCGGGAGGCGGTGACGTCGGTCGTCGGGGAGGCCATCGTCCCGGTACTCCGCCGGGGTAGAAAAGGCGCGCGCGACTAGGCGCTCGGCTTGGCGTCGACGCGGGCGAGCCATCTCCGGATCGACTCGGCGGTCTCGGCCGGACGCTCGACCGGAACCATGTGGCCGGTCTGCGCGAGGAGCCGCACCTCCGTGCCCTGGATCGTTTGGCGGAGCAGGCGCGCGTGCGACGGGTCGACGACCTGGTCGTCCATCCCTTGGATGACGAACAGCGGGACCCGGAGCGCCCCCAGCCGTCCGCGCGTGTCGAACGACCGGATCGCCGCCGCCCAGGCGAGCGTGCCGGCGAGGTCGAGTCCGTTGAGGCTCTCCCGGAGGCGGTCGGCGACGTCCATGTGGTTCTCGATCCAGTCCGGGTAGTAGAGGTCCTTCAGGAGGCGGAGTGCGAACGCCTCCGCTCCCTCCTCGCGGTACGTGGTGATCCAACGGTCGCCGATGCTCCGCGTGTGGCGGTCGCAGTGTCCGGCGCTGCTCACCAACGTCACCGACCGGACCCGCGCGGGATGCGCGAGCGCGAACGCGAGAGCGAGGAAGCCGCCGGCGCTCAGGCCGACCAGGTGGGCCCGGTCGACGCCCTCCCGGTCGAGGAGGGCGAGGAGATCGCCGACGAGCTCGGGAAACTCCATCGTCGAGCCGTCCGGGAACGGGCTCCGGCCGTGACCGCGGAGGTCGGGGGCGAGCACCAGATGCTCGTGCGCGAGTTCGCGGGCGACGACGTTCCAGATCGTGTGGTCGCCGACGATTCCGTGGAGCAGGACGACCGGAGTTCCCGCCCCCTCCCGGAGGACATGGAGCGACACCGGGGACCCGCTCGCCACGGCCGCCGCCGACGTGGGCCCTCTATTTGACGGCCCCGGCGCGACGGCGCCCTCAAATACCCACGGTCGGCTCCTCGTCGTCCAGGGGGGAGTCCGGGTGTCGAGGGGCGTCATGCTGATGAGCGGCGGGATTGACTCGCCCGTCGCCCTTCACTATCTCCTCCGACAGGGCCACGAGATGACGTGCGTCCACATGGACAACCGCCCGTTCACCGACGATTCCCCGCTCGCGAAGGTCGTCGACCATCTCGAGGTACTGCGCGCGCGCTACGGCCAGAAGATCCCGATGTACCTCCTGCCGCACGGGCCGACCCAGGTGCAGCTCATGCGCGAGACCGACCGGCACGTCGGATGCGTCCTCTGCCGCCGGTTCATGTGGCGGTCGGCCGAACGGGTGGCCGTGCGGGAAGGGGCGACGTTCCTCGCGACCGGCGAGTCGCTCGGCCAAGTCGCGAGTCAGACGCTCAGCAACATGCGGACCGCGACGGCCTCGGTGGCCTTGCCGATCGTGCGCCCGCTGATCGGGTTCGACAAGCACGAGATCGAGTCCGTGGCGAAGGCGATCGGGACGTACGAGATCTCGACCCGCCCCGGGCTCTGCTGCCAGGCCGTCCCCTCGAAGCCCGCGACGCGCTCCAACCTCGTACAGATCCTCCAGGAAGAACAGCGGATCGACGTCGACCAGATGCTCGACGACGTGCTGAAGCACGCCACCGTCCTGTAGCGTGGCCGTGACCTACTACACGCTCGCGCTCTGCACCTCCAAGGGCGGGTTCGAGGCGATCCCCCGGCCGAAGTTGGCCCTCAACCTCGCCGAGGCCCGGGACCGGCTGCGCGCCGCGGGGATCGACGTGACCGATGCCCGGGTGATGCTAATCGCGGCAATGGAGCGGGAGGTTACGCTGAGCCGCGACGGTCGGGTCTTGATCAAGAGCCGCGACGCCGAGGAGGCGAACCGGGTGTTCGCCGAGCTTCGCCGCGTCGTCGGCCTCCCGGATACCCCGGACGCTGCGTCCGCATCTGGGTAGGGTTATCGAGTTCCGAGCGTTCTCGGAGCCGGCACCAGCGATGCGCGAGACGTGGGTCGTGGGCGCCGCCTCCACGCGGTACGGGAAGTTGCCGGACTCCGGCCGCGAGGCCGCCACACGGGTCGCGCTCGAGGCGCTCGACATCTCCGGGGTCGACCCAAAGCGGATCGGCTACACGTTCGTCTCGAACGCCTTCGGGGTGGCGGAGCGCCAAGCGCACGTCGGGCCGCTCATCAACACCGCGCTCGGGATCCCCGATGTCCCGTCGGCGACGATTGAATCGGCCTGCTCGTCCTCGAGCGCGGGGCTGCACGAGGCGTTCGTCCACGTCGCCGGCGGGTTCGCCGACGCGGTGCTCGTCGTCGGGGTGGAGAAGCTCTCCCACCTCGATACGCTCGCCGCGACGAGCTATTTCGCGATGGGGGCCGACTATCCGTTCGAGACGCGGAACGGGGCGACGTTCCCCGGGCTCTATGCGACGCTCGCCCACGCCCACCGCCAGCGGTACGGGACGACGGCGGAGGAGCTCGGGGCGGTCGCCGTGAAGAACCACGCGAACGGGGCGCGGAACCCGCACGCCCACTTCCAGAAGGAGATCACCCTCGACACCTACCTCAAGTCGCCCGTGATCGCCTCGCCCCTGCGCCTCTACGACTGCTGCCCCTTCTCGGACGGCGCCGCGGCCCTCGTCGTGGCCGCCCGCGAGGTGGTCGGACCCCGGGCGTCCGAGCCGCTGGTGATCCGCGCCTCGGCGCGGTCCGGGTCGATCGCAGACATGCAGGACCGGCCGGACCTGACGGGGCTGCCGGCGACCCGGGCCGCCGCGACTCTCGCTTTCCGGCAGGCCGGGATCGGGCCGGAGAAGGTCGACTTCGCCGAGGTCCACGACTGCTTCACCATCGCCGAGGTGATGGCGCTCGAGGACCTCGGGTTCTACCCGAAGGGGGGCGCCGCGCGGGCGGGAGCGGCCGGCGAGACCGCCCACGACGGCCAGCTCCCCATCAATCCGTCCGGGGGACTCAAGGCGAAGGGTCATCCGGTGAGCGCGACCGGCGCCGGTCAGGTCGTCGAGATCTTCGAGCAGTTCAACCATTTCGCGGGGGGCCGCCAGGTTCCCCGCACCGAGTGGGCGCTCGCCCACAACGTCGGGGCGACCGGCGGGTCTTGCTCCGTCCACGTCTTTTCGCACCGGTGACGATGGGCGAGCCGACCGCGCCCCCGCATACGATCGAGGCGTTCCGCCACGCGTACGAGGAGGAGTCCCGCCTCCTCGGCTTCCGGTCGGCCTGCGGATTCGTCACCGCGACCTGGCTTCTCGTCTGCCCGCGTTGCGGGGCCCGGGACCTCGCGGAGACCGAGCTCGGCCGGAGCGGTCGACTCGTGGCGTTCACGGTCCAGACCGTACCGTCCGACGAATTCCTGAACGAAGCCCCGTACGCCTACGTGGTCGTGGACCTCGAGGGCGGCGGCCGGGTGACCGGGTGGATGGCCGGCATCGCCCGGGAGTCCGACCTCTCCGTCGGCGAGCCGGTCCGGTTCGCCCCGAGCTACAAGCCGGGGGTCCAGTTCGTCCGCGCCTCCGATGCCGGAGCCGCGTGATGGTCCCGCCCGACCGACCCGTACCGGAGGACGCCGCGTGGTTCGCCCACTATCCGGCCAACGTGCCCCGGACGATCGAGATCCCGAACGTCCGCCTACCTGACCTCGTCGAGCCGAGCGTGGAGGAGTGGCGCGACCGGACCGCCCTGATCTACTACGGTCGCCGGTGGACCTACCGGGAGTTTTGGGAGGCGTCGGGGCGCGTCGCCTCCACCCTCGTCGCCGACGGCTTCGTTCCCGGCGACCGGCTCGCCCTCTACCTGCCGAACTCGCCCGCCCACCCGATCGCCTTCTACGGGGCGCTCCGGCTCGGATTGACCGTCGTCCACGTGAGCCCGCTGTACCTCGGCCAGGACCTCATACGGGTTCTGACCGACTCCGGGGCCAAGGGGATCGTCACGCTCGACATCCTGTACCCGAACCTCGCCAAGGTCGCGGACAGCGTCCGGGTTCCCCACGTGTACGTCGCCGAGACCCGCGAGTTCTACCCCTGGCCGACCCGGATGTTCGTCAACCTCGTGCTCCACCGACAGGGTCGCACGACCGGCGTCCCGAAGTCCGCCGGGGTGCGGCCCTGGCGGTATCTCGTGTCCGGGTCCGGGACGTTCGCGAAACCGGTGACCGACACGGCGAAGGAGGTCGCCGTGTACCAGTACACGGGCGGAACGACCGGCTGGCCGAAGGCCGCGATGCTCAGCCACCGCAACCTCGTGGCGAACGCCCTACAGTGCCGCGCGTGGTTCTCCGCCCAGTCACCGGGCCAATCCGTCGTCCTCGCGGCAATCCCGTTCTTCCACGTCTACGGGATGACGGTCGCGCTGAACTATCCCCTGCTGCACGGCGCGACGATCGTCCTCGAGAATCGCCCCGACCCGGACGAGACGCTGAAGCTGATCGGCAAGTACCGCCCGTCGGAGCTCCCGGGTGTCCCGGCGCTCTACGCCGCCATCAACCACCACCCGGACGTCGGCAAGACCAACATCCGCTCGATCAAGGTCTGCGTGAGCGGCTCGGCGCCGCTCCCGGCCGAGGTGGCGCGGCGCTTCGAGGAGCTCACCGGAGGGAATCTGATCGAGGGGTACGGCCTCACCGAGGCGTCCCCGGTGACCCATGCGAACCCGATCGGCGGGGAGCGCCGCACCGGGTCGATTGGGCTCCCGCTTCCGCTCACAGACCAGCGGGTGTACGACCTCGTCGACCGCACGAAGGTGCTCGGTCCGGGGGAGGTTGGCGAGCTCGCCGTCCGGGGTCCCCAGGTCATGCTCGGGTACGCGAACGCGCCCGCCGAGACCGCCGCGGTGATGCTCGGAGACTGGCTCCTGACCGGGGACATTGCCAAGATCGATTCCGACGGCTACGCGTTCATCGTCGACCGGAAGAAGGACCTCGTCGACGTCGGCGGCTTCAAGGTGTACCCGCGCGAGGTCGAGGAGGTGCTCTACCAGCACGCGGCCGTCGCCGAGGCGGCGGCGGTCGGCGTTCCCGACGAGCGGCTCGGGGAG
>DAIQBL010000065.1:0-9884 GCA_036781185.1 Thermoplasmatota archaeon
CCGGAGGACACGAACCGGCGATTCCACTACCTGCTCTCGCACGGCGAATCGGGACTCTCGATCGCGTTCGATGACCCGACGCTCTACGGGATCGACGCCGACGACAAGGAGGCGCTCGGCGAGGTCGGCAAGTGCGGCGTGAACGTCTCTTCGCCGGAGGACATGGACCGCCTCCTGAAGCGGATCCCGCTCGCGGACGTCACGACGAGCATGACGATCAACGGTCCGGCGAACATCGTCTGGGGGATGTACATCCTCTCGGCGGAGCGCTCCGGAGTCCCGCGCGCGCAGCTCGGCGGGACGACGCAGAACGACATCCTGAAGGAGTACATCGCGCAGAAGGAGTTCCTGTACCCGCCCCGCCCGGCGCTCCGGCTCGTCATCGACACGATCGAGATGGCGACGCGCGAGATGCCGCGATGGAACCCCGTTTCGATCTCGGGCTACCACATCCGGGAGGCCGGGTCGACCGCGGTCCAGGAGCTCGCGTTCACCCTCGCCGACGGGATGACGTACGTCGAGGAGTCGAAGAAGCGGGGCATCCCCGTCGACGAGTTCGCCCCGCGCCTCTCGTTCTTCTTCAACAGCCACAACGACTTCTTCGAGGAGATCGCGAAGTTCCGGGCGGCGCGCCGGCTCTGGGCCGAGGCGATGCGCGAGAAGTTCGGGGCGAAGAAGGAGCGGTCGCTCTGGATGCGGTTCCACACCCAGACCGCCGGATGCTCGTGCACGGCCCAGCAGCCGGAGCTGAACATCGTGCGCACTACGATCCAGGCGCTCGCCGGCGTGCTCGGCGGGACCCAGTCGCTCCACACGAACTCCTACGACGAGGCGCTGCAGCTCCCGACCGAGGACGCCGTGCGGATCGCGCTCCGGACCCAGCAGATCCTCGCCCACGAGAGCGGCGTCGCCGACGCCGTCGACCCGTTCGGCGGGTCGTACTACGTCGAGTGGCTCACGGACAAGATGGCCGAGGAGGCGCGGCGGTACTTCGACCGGATCGACGCGATGGGCGGCGTCGTCGCCGGGATCGAGCGCGGATTCTTCCAGCGCGAGATCCAGGAGGCGTCGTTCCGATACCAGCGCGGGGTCGAGTCCGGCGATCAGAAGGTCGTCGGCGTGAACGCCTACACGACCGACGCCCCGATCCATGTGCCGCGGCTCCGGATCTCCGAAGAGGCGCGGACCGCCCAGTCGAAGCGGCTCTCGGCCCTCCGGGCGAAGCGGTCGAAGCCGAAGCACGCCAAGGCGCTCGACGCGGTCCGGAAGGCGGCGCGCGACGAGTCGGCGAACACGATGCCGGCCGTGCTCGCCGCGCTGAAGGCGGACGCGACGCTCGGCGAGATCGTCCACGCCTTCCAGGACGTCTTCGGCGCGTACCGGGAGCGGTCGACCTTCTGAACTTCGGCGCCGGAGCCGCGCGACCGGCCTCCGGCGGGCGCGACGCGTCGGGCCGAAGTTGAAGTATCATAATCCCCTGCGGACCACGATGACGACCCCCGCCGCGAGCGCACCGACGGCCCCACCGGCGTCGATCTTGTCGTTCGGACCCCCGACCACCCGCGGCACCTTCGACCGGTACCTCGGGAAGGACGAGCAGCTCCGGGTCGTGGCCCGGCCGAACGTCCTCGGATTCCTCACCTGGCCGGCCCTGATCCTCTCGCTCGCCTCGTTCGTGATCTTCGCGATCGGCACGCTGGTGACGACCGTCGAGATCAACGCGGCCGTCAACGGGACCGCGACGGTCAACTCCGTCCTGGCGGCGGTGGACATCGTCCTCATCTCGTTCTTCGTGGCGTGGATCGTGGGGATCGTGGGCACCTGCCTGTGGGGCCACGTCGCTCGCTGGGTCCGGGCCCTGCTGGCCGTCGGCGTCGGGATCCTCGTGCCGGTCCTCTATTTCCTGGCCGTCCTCTCGAACGTCAGCAACGTCAACGCGAGCTCCATCACGACCCCGGCGGACGCCGCCTCGGCCATCAACGGGGTCCTTTGGACGTCGTTCCTCGAGGCCGGGGGACTCCTGCTCCTTCTCTCGTTCCTGATCCCGCTCGGGCTCTCCTTCCTCGTCGGACGGAACAGCCACTACGCGATCACCGACCGGCGAGTGGTGAAGCTCACCGGCATGGCCGGCCGAACGACCCGCGAGGCCGCGCTCGACCGGATCGATCAAATCTCCGTCAGCGAAGGGTTCATCGGCAGCTCCCAAGGCGTCGGGACCTTGCTGTTCTGCACGGTGCCGGGTGGCGAGGCGGGCTCGGCGATCTCGGCCGAACGGAAGGGCCAGGGCGTCGCCTGGTTCGGGGTGCCGAGGGCGGCGGAGATCCGGCAGATGGCCGACGAGATGGTCCAGACGGCCCGGCAGAACGTCCCGGCCGCTCTGTACGGCATGATGCCCCCCGGATACCCCGCCGCGGGAGCGCCACCCTATGGAATGCCCTACGCCCCGCCCGCCGGGGGCCCTCCCAACCCCGGGGCCGGTCCGGGAGCCGCGCCCGAGGGGCGACGGATCGCCGTCTGCCCGCGCTGCGGGACCGCGGCCTCGTACTCCTCGGAGCAGGGCACCTACTGGTGCTCCAACTGCAACATTCGGGTCTGAACCGCTCATGGGCCCCGGGGGGGACGCGTTCCGCCGGTCCGGCGGCCGGGGGCCCATCGACAAGGGTCATCTCCCCCCTCGCGTGAACGGGGCACTCGGGGCGACTCCCTCGCCCCGGTGCATCGTCGATGACCCCTCACACTCGATCGGGCCGGTCCGGCCGTTCTCCCGCCCCGGCCGCGGAGTACGCCGGGGCGTTGGCCCGGATCGCCGAGCGCCGGCGGTTCGGGATGCGGCCCGGGCTCGAGACGATCCGGGCGCTCCTCGAGGGACTCGACAACCCGCAGCGGTCGTTCCGGTCGATCCACGTCACCGGCAGCAAGGGGAAAGGGTCGGTCACGGCGATCGCCGCCAGCATCCTCGCCGCGACCGGGGCGAAGGTCGGCCGATTCACGTCGCCGCATCTCGTGAGCTACCGGGAGCGGATCCGAGTGAACGACGCGATGATCCCCCCCGACGGGGTCGTCGGGGGTCTACGAACGATCGAGGGGCTTGCCGAGGACCTGACGCGGAAGGGGGCCATCGACCGCGAACCGACGTTCTTCGAGGTCACGACGGCCCTCGCGTTCCTCTGGTTCCGAGAGCAGAAGGTCGACGCGGCGGTCATCGAGGTCGGTTTGGGCGGCCGGCTCGACTCCACCAACGTGCTCGATTCGCCCGTGGGCGTGATCTCGAGCGTGGAGCTCGAGCACGTGGAGGTCCTCGGCCCCACGCTGACGGCGATCGCGCGCGAGAAGGCGGGGATCCTGCATCCGGGAATGACCGCGGTGGTCGGGGAGACGAAGGAGGAACCGCTCCGCGAGATCGACCGGATCGCCGACCAGCTCGGCGTCCCGGTCTGGCGCCTCGGCGCCCAGGTGTCGGTCGGAGCTCGGGCCCTGGACGAGGACGGCCAGCAGTTCCCCGTGACGACGCCCCACCGGACCTACCCTAAGATCCGACTGCCCCTGCACGGCATCGTCCAGGCGGGGAACGCCGCCCTCGCGATCGCCGCCGCCGAGCGGTTCCAGGAGGCGCTCGACCGCCCGCTGTCGCCTCGCCAGGTCCAGCAGGGCCTGTCGAAGGTGCAGTGGCGCGGCCGGCTGGAACGGTTCGGGCGTCGGCCCGAGGGATGGCTCGACGTCGCGCACACGCCGGAGAGCGCCCGAACGCTCGCCCAGTCGCTCGCGGAGATCGCCCCGCTCGCCGACCCGGCCGGGAATGCCATCGTATTCGGGTGCCTCGCCGACAAGCACGCCAACGAGATCCTCGAGGCGCTCTCCCCGTTGGCCAGCACGGTCGTCGTCGTGCCGGTCCGGTCGGCGCGCTCGCTCGGCGCGGGCGACCTGCAGCGCAGCGCCGTGGGCCGGTTCCCCCGGGTCGTCGTGGCGCCCGACGTGGCCACCGCCTGGAAGCTGGCCCGCGCCGCGGCCGACCCCGAGGGGTTCGTCCTCGTCACGGGCAGTGACTACCTCGTCGGGGAACTGATCAGCCACGTCGAGGGCCGGCCAGAGGACGAGCCGGATCTCTCCGACCCCGGCGTCGCGGCCCCCTCGGCCGGGGCGCCCCGATGAGCAGGGAGGCTTCGTTCGACTGGGAGGCGTTCCTCGACCGGGTGAGCGCCTTCTACCACTCGGGGGACTGGCGGGTCCCGTACCTCCGCGACCACGCGGAGGACCCGTTCCAGGTGCTCATCGGCACAATCCTCTCGCAGCGAACGAGGGACGAGAACACCGACGTCGCGTCCGCCCGGCTGTTCGCGAAGTACCCGGACGCGAGGTCACTCGCGAAGGCGACGGCGCGCCAGATCGAGCCGCTGATCCGCGAGACCGGGTTCTACCACACGAAGGCCCGGGCGATCCGCGGGACCTCCCTGGGGATCCTCGACCGGTTCGGCGGGGTCGTCCCGCGGACCCTCGAGGAGCTGACGAGCCTCCCCGGCGTCGGCCCGAAGACCGCCAACTGCGTTCTCGTCTTCGGTTACGGCATGCCCGGGATGCCGGTCGACACGCACGTCCACCGGATCGCGAACCGCCTTGGGGTGGTCCGCACGAAGACCCCCGAGGAGACGGAGGCCGCCCTGAGGGCGAACGTGCCGGAGCGGTACTGGATCCCCGTCAATCCGATCCTCGTCCAGCACGGCCAGAACATCTGCCGGCCGATCCACCCGAAATGCCCCGAGTGCCCGGTCATGGACCTGTGCGCGACGGGACGTGCCCTTTCCGAAGGACGTCGGCCGCCGAGGGCCGAGGACGCCCCGGGCCCTCGGCGGCGCGCGTCCCCGAGCCGACGGGGGCGCGTCGGCCGCCCTTCGTCTACCGACCGAGCGGAAGCGGAACGCCGTCGACCTCGACCGTCGCCCCGACGTTGACCACGAAGCCGAAGAACGGCGACTTGTTCGTCCCGCCCTGGAACTGGTTGTTCCCGACCGAGACCATCACGGCGCCGAGCTCCCGGTCCTCCATCTGCGGGGTGTCGTGCAGCGCCGGGTTCAACCCGATGCCGAGCTGGCCGGGCCGGTCCCGGCCCTTCCCGCCTTTCTTGAACTCCTTGTCGAACCGTTCTCCGCCGTGCTCGAACGTCGCCTCGGTGAGCTTCCCGTGGGCGAAGTGGAGCGTGCCGCCCGTCGCGATCGCGTCATCGTAGTAGTCGGTCCGGTTCCCCACGATCGTGCCATCGGCCACCGCGACGTCGAGCGGGGCGCGAATGCTGCCCGCCGGGAGGAAGAACAGGGAACTGAACGGCTTCTTCCGCTCGGCGGGGGTCGACCGGCCGTACTCCCCCCGCACGGGTTTCTTGATCAGGCCCAAGGTCAGGTCGGTCCCCCGGTCGTCCCGGATGCGGACCTTCTTCCCCTTGGCGAGCGCCTTCGTGATCGGGGCGCCGCGGCGGGCGAGCGCGACCGGGTCCACGAGGGTCGACTTGAGGACCTGGTCGAGCCACTCGGATTCGTCGACGTGGTACGCCTTCGCCAGGCTCGGGTAGGGACGGCCGAGCTCCAGCCGGGCGCCTCGGAGCCCGGCCTTCTGGGCGGCCGCGTACCAGGCTTCGTTGAATCCGAACAGGCGCCCCCGTCGGGCCTGGGGTAGTGCGTTCAGCCGGACCCGGTCGCCCGGACCCCACATGTGGAGGTACACGTCGGTCTTCCCGAGAAGCGCCCACTCGTGGGCCCCTACCGTGCCGAGCACTCGGTCCTCGCCCTCGTCGACGGCGTCCCAGTAGGCGTCCTCGTCCTCGTACGGTACGACCGGAGTTGCGCCGAGGCGGCGGGCCTCGCGCGCGAACGTCACGGCCCACGGCAGGGTGTGCGTCCACGCCTCGATGACCACCCGCTCGCCGGACCGGAGCTGGATGTTGTTCTTCAGGACGGCTCGGGCCACCCGCGCGCGTTGTTCCGGCGAGAGAGACTGGTTCGCCATGGCGCCGGCCGAAATCCCGGCCCCTATGTATAGCTCAAGTCGCGAAGGGGGCCGGCCGTTCGCGGGACGGGACTCGGGGGGCAGGGGACGGCCCGGCCCGAGGGCCAGTCTTCATCGCCGCGAGGACCTCCGACCACCGGCCATGCCGATCGGACCGGTCCCCGTGATCGAACGGGTCCCCGACGCCCGATCCGCACGGGCCCTTCCCCTCGGCCATCTGTCGGAGTTCTTCGACCCGTTCCTCCTCCCGTTCGCGCTCGACACACTGCGGGTCGGCGGCGAAGTGTGGGATTCGCGGGCGGGGGACGCGGTCGACGGGCTGTTCCTGTACCTCGACTCGGAGGGGTTCGGTTCGATCTTCACGCGGGATCCGGCGGTCGCGCAGGCGTTCTCGACGTTCCACCCCGGTCGGTCGATCTACTCCGACTTCCCGTTCGGCTCCGCGCCGGAGGTCTACGGAGTGTACGAAGGGGACCTCGCGTCCGAGCCCCCGGGACACCGATTCCGGCATGCGGTCCGGCTCGCCCTCGGGCCGGACCGGGAGGCCGTCGTCCGGTTGATGCGCGACGTCCACGAGGTCGTCGACCCGCGCTGGTTCGAGCCGATGGTCCGCGAGGACGAGGTCGGCTTCGTCGTCGAGGGCGGGAACGAGCTGGCCGGCGCCGGCTGGGTCTCGGTCGCCTCCGACCACGCGCGGCTCCACTCGCTGACGGTGCGGTCGCGCTACCGCCGTACCGGGGTGGCGACCGACCTCTGGCATGCCCGGGCGGCGTGGGCCGCTCAGGCCGGGGCGAGGCGTCTCGTCACCGAGATCTCGGACTTGAATTCGGGGTCGCGCGCGCTCGCCGAGGCGCAGGGGATGCGCCGCGTCGGCCAGATCTACCGGTGCGTCGGGCCGTGAGGGCCGCGAAGCCTAGGTCCGCGGCGCCCCGCACTTCGGGCAGACGGTCGCGGTCGAGTCGATCAACGTACCGCAGTAGCGGCACGGGACCTTGACCGTCTCGCGGACGATGATCTGCTGGACCGCGGGCTCCGGCCCGGGGTCGAACCGGAGCGCCGGCGGCGGGGGTCCCATCGGCGGCGGAGGGGCCGCGTACTGGACCGGCCCGCTGCGGGAGTGCTGTGTGAGCCCGGTCCGCCGCCGGGAGCGGACGAGCAGGTAGATCCCGACGACGATCAGGACCACGACCACGAGGACGGCCACGAGCACGACCGCCGCGACCCCGGCGTTCGGGGCTCCGGAGCTGGTCGATGGCGGGGGCGCGACGCCCGGGGTGAGCGCGTAGGTGGTGCTCGTGACGCCGAGCGCCTCGACGATCGTGAAGCCGTCGCCCGACCCGTCGCTGTCCGTCTCGGTGAGCAGGTAGCCGACGATGTAGCCGGTGGTCGGGTCGTAGTACTCCTTCCAGTTGTAGCTCGCCGTGAAGACGCCGTACACGTCGTTGCGCTGGTACGAGCTGTTCCCCTCGGCGAAGACGGTCGCGACCCACTTCCCCCCCTGCGTCCAGAGCGGGTAGCTCGCGTTCGTCGAGACGACCTTCATCGTGGTGCTGAGGCTCTGGTAGGTCGCCTGGGCGCCGAGGGTGCGGTCCACGAGGAACCAGACGCCGGTGCCGTTGTCGCCGGTCTGGTTGTCCGTTCCCTGGACGTAGTGGTCGGTGACGGCCGAGAACGTGAACGTGCCAGGCCCGTCCGTCCCGGACGACTTCTGCCCCTGGCTGTTCGAGAACGACCAGGCGTCGGACCACGTGGCGCTCTCCGTGCCGTTCGTCTGCACGCTGGCGACGCCGATCGTGCCGTTGTAGAACGTGCTCTCCGAGTACCCGGTGTAGTTGCCGGTGCCGTTCGCAAGTTCGATGTTCTCGTAGTAGTGGAAGCCGTCGCCGGCTTTGGGGACGTACGTCGTGCCCGTGGCGCTCGCGCCGGCGGTCGAGACGACGAGGAGGACGACCGCGAGTCCGAGGAGGACGACGCCCCGCATCATCCCACCATCCCGCCGCCGCCCCCGCCGCCCCCGGGGCCGAAGTGGGCATGGCCCGGATGGACGCCGCCGAAGGCGCTGAACGTCGAGAAATAGGCCCCGTAGAAGACGAACATCGGGACCCCGAAGCCGCCGAACGGCCCGCGGTATCCCACCGGCGGGCCCGGCGGCGGGGCGGTGGCCGTGGTGTCCAGCTTCGCGAGCGTCTCGTTCCGGACCCCGTGGATCATCCGTACCGCGAGGGTGATCAGCTCCGGCTGCGAGAGCGGCATCGCCCGCCGGCCGATGACGTCGTACGCCTGCTCGAGCAGGTGGAGCGTCTCGTTCGCCTCGAGCACCGGGATCGAGGCAAGCACCGCCGAGGCCACGAGCGGGTACTGGAGGTACGTCGCCACGCCCTTCGAGATGATCGCGAGCTTGGTGTTGATCCCCTGGATCGGGAGCTCCGAGACCGCCAAGTACGCCGAGGCGAGCTCGACGTCGTCCGACTCCGCAAATCCCCACGAGCCGAACGTCTGCCGGAGCGCGACGAATTTCTGGGAGAGGGCGTCGAACGGTTGGTTGACGATTCCGAGGATCGCGGCCGCCTCGTACGACTTCGTCACGCGGAGGAAGTTCCCCAGGCTGGCGGTCGCGTAGGAGGCGTCGGCCCGCTGGCCGTAGAGGAGCGTCGCCGAGACGCCGGCGGCCGCTTCGCTCGGGACGCCCAGCTTCCGGACGTCCTCCACGAGCCCCTCGAGCTCGACGACGCTCTCCGGCACCTCCCGGGCGAGGGACGTTACGATCTCGGCGGCGAGCAGGCGGTTCTCCTCGTTGTTCGTGACCCTTCCGAGCCGCACGTAGGCATCGACGAACCTCGGGATCGCCGTCGACGGGTCGTTCGGCGCGCTCGCGAGCCCGATCGCGATCGACCAGAGGTGACCGCGGTCGACCGACGCGAGGGGCGGGGCCAGTCCCGCGACGAACTGGGCGCTGCGGTCGGCGAGTCGGGCGAGGTCCACGTGGAGCTGCTGCGATTGGGTCCAGTAGTCCGCGAACGGAAGGTCGGAGACCCGGTACATCCGCACCCCGAGCTCCCGGAGCTGCGCCATCCCGAGGCCCGTGAGCGCGACGTACGCTCCGCCGTACGCGGTCATCGTGTCGAAGACCGACTTCTTCGCGAGAAGTTCGTTGATCGCCTGCTGCTTCTGGGACAGGTCGGCGTCCGTCGCCTGGAGGGCGGCGCGGTCCTGCGCGGCCTTCTCGAGCGCGGCCGCTTTCTTGTTCTTCCCCTCGAACAGGAACAGCACCGACCGGGTCTCCTGCTCGTCGGCCGCGACCTGGTCGGCGAGCGCCCACCGCTGCGCGGTCTCCTGGCGAATGTCGGCCCGGGGCTGCTGGAGGGTCGCGACCTGCTTCGCGAGGTCGTTGTACTGGTCCGAGGTGACCGACTGGACGAGGTTGAGGCGGGTCAGGAGCGCGAGGTCGGGGTCGGCCAGCTTCGTCGGGACGTTCCGGTTCGTGATCCCGACGAGGAACGCGTAGACGTCGTTACAGCTCGCCATCGGAACGGTCCACCAGCCGGAACCGCGTATAGAAGGACTGCGCCTCAGCGTTGTTCCGGATCTCCACCGTGACGTGGGGCCCGTCGTCGACCGGGCGGACGAACCGGTCGGTTTCGAGCGCCCGCCGGAGCACCGATTCGAACTGGCGTTTCCGAGTTCCGAGCGACCCGAACCGACGGGTCCGCTCCCCCTCGATCTGCTCGTAGGCGAACATCATCTCGTAGAGCGTCCGGTACACCTGGTCCTCGATCCGCTCGCGAACCTCCCGGGCTTCGAGGGCCACTTCCGTGATCCCCTCCAGGTCGACGAAGTACGCCGTACCGTCCGGAGCGAGCACCGCGTCCTTGTCGAGCCAGACGTCGTAG
>DAIQBL010000066.1:0-9739 GCA_036781185.1 Thermoplasmatota archaeon
CGTGGCCGAGGCAGGTGTAGGGGAACGACCCGAACTCGTTCGAGCCGTCGATGAACGCGAGACCGCCGAGGTCTTGCGAGAAGCCGACCTGGCTCGCGGTCTGACGGGCCGTCCCGTTGAAGAACGTCGGCGCGGCGATCTCCCACGGGAGGAGCGAGTCGTTCGCCCACGACCCCGGATCGTAGCTGGGGCACGGTACGGCGCCGTTGTACGACGTCGGGGGCGGCGCGCCGGGGCTGCAGCCGCCGAACGTGTTGTTCCCCGGGATCACCGAGTTTCCGCCGTGGCCGGTCTCGAGGGCGAAGGAGACGGGGGTCTCGCCGCCGGGGGTCCACCAGAGGGAGTTCGCCCAGCTGCTGGTCGTGTACGCGGGGTCGATCGGGTAGTTCCCGGTTGAGTTGAACAGGTTCACCGTCGAGGATTGCCCGCTCGAGGTGTCCTGGACCGAGATGTTCTCCCCGTACGGGTCGCCGACCCACCCGGACATCGTGACGTTGATCGAGTCGCCCTGGGTCATCTGGAAGTACGACCCGGGATGGCCGACCTCGGTCAGCGGGTTGTAGTAGCAGGGATTCTCGAACCCGGTCGCCGTCTCGATCTGCCAAGCGACCGCGGCCGCCGCCCATTGGCCCTGAACCGTGCCGCTCGGAACGGAGAAGCTCGAGTCGGGGTAGAACTGCAATTCGAGGAAGCACTGGTCCATCCAGGCGTACGGGTCGGTGAGCGTCATGCCGAACCAGATCGCCACGTACAGGTCCGACTGGTTCTGCGTCAGGCTCCGGTCCACGGGGAGCTGGACCTGCCACGTGACGTTCCCGCCGCTCCCGCCGAGCGTGGAGTACGGGTCGATCCCGGGCTCGTCGTGACCGTAGCAGCCCCCGGCGTACTGCGCCTGGCCGCCGACGGAGGGCCACACCCCGGCGCAGAACCGGTTGAGGAGCGTCTGGTTGCCGCCCCACCATCCGGAGGCGCTTCGGGAGGCCACGGGGAGCGGGGCGCCCGGGGGAGTCGACCCGCCCCAGGACTGCGGGTGGGGGCCCGGGGCGTGGAATCGGACGGTCGGCGTGGTCCAGCTTGTCGATGGGGGCGCCGCGTGGACGACGTGCGCCGCGGGCACCCCGGGAGCGGTCGTGGAATGCCCATGCCCCGGGGCGATGGCGCCACCGGCCGGGCTGGAGGCGCTCACGAGCGACGGGCCGGCCGCATAGCTTCCCGCGACGAGGGCGCACACGAGGAGAACGAGCGTCAGGCGCTCGACTCGGTTGGTCCAGCGGGAGGCGAGGCCGGTACGGTCCATCGACATCGGGGGACCGACCCCGCCGACGTTCATACCCCTTCGTATCGAGGTGCGCCCGCGGGAACGTCGGCGGGGCACCCCCGACCGGGGGTGGGTCCCACCGACACCGGCGCGAATCGTCCTAGGGTGCCAGGGCGGGCGAGCCGGCGAGACCGAGCCGCTCGATGTGCAACCACTTCGCGCCGAGTGTGGACGGGTCTTCGACGAACCCGACGTGCTCGTAGAGGCGGCGCGCCCGTTGGTTCGACAGGGTGACGACGAGCCGGGGCTCGGGCCGACCGGCGGCCCGCAGCGCCGAGATCGTCGCACCGAGGAGCCGCGTCGCGTGGCCTCGTCCCCGGGCCCGCGGGTCGACCATCACCTCGGTGATCAGGGGGCCACCGTGGTCGTTGACGACCGTGGCCCCCGCGACCCCTTCCGCGTCCTCGGCGACGAACGAGGCGAAGGCGAACCATTCCCCGAGGGAGGTGCCGAGGAGCATCGCCATCTCGGCCCGGGCCTCCACCATCCCGTCGCGGTGGCGCCGGAACAGGGCGACGTCGGTCGGGTTGTCGAGGTACGCCCGGTGGGTGAGGACCGCGAGGGCTTCGGAGTCCTCGAGGCGCATCGTCCGAACGGTCGTCCCGGGGAGGGCGGGCGCTTCGGGCGGTGGGCGGTCGGAGGGGAACCGCATGTCGACGCGCCGGATCGGGGCGAAGCCGAGCGGTCGGACGGCGTCGACGAACGCCGTCGGATCATGGCCGGGCGTCGGGTCGGGCAGCTCGACGAGCGGTCCGAACGCGTCCGGCCGGTCGAGGCGGGTCACGAACGCGCGAGTCGGCGCCGTTCCCCGGAATCCGTCGGCGAGGAACGTGACCTCGACCCGGCCCCCGACCTCGCCGGGCGGCGTGCCGAGGGCGAGTCCGACGGCGTCGTCCTTCGGCCCGACCCAGAGCCGCCCGATAAAGCGCCCCTCGGCGAGCGCCGCCGTCGCCCAGTCGAGCAGCGTGGCGCTCCACGGCGCGCCGGTCTGGGCGACCGCTTGCGCCCACTCCGTCAGGAGACGCCGGGTCTCCGAG
Source organism: Thermoplasmatota archaeon (assembly GCA_036781185.1). Classification (GTDB taxonomy): domain Archaea; phylum Thermoplasmatota; class Thermoplasmata; order Lutacidiplasmatales; family UBA184; genus Lutacidiplasma. Next base: position 2,356 of record DAIQBL010000066.1, read on the forward strand.
GGAGACGACGCGACGTCGACGAGGTCGCCTACGCTCCGCGGGGAACCCGCGCCGGTCGCCATCTAGGCGAACTCCCGCCGCCAGAGCGGCACGTGCCAGGCGCTCTTCGCCTTCGTCGACCCGTCGGCCGCGATGTCGACGGTCACGCCCGCGGACCGTCCGAACGCGGAGAACTCGAGGCTGTACCAGTGGACCCGCCAGGCGTCGGGCCCCCTCGGGACCGCCTCGCCGAAGCTGTACGTGTCGTCGAGGACGTCGCTCTCCTTCCGGGCGATCCCGTACGTCCGCGCGAGCGCGTCGCTCGCGGAGGCGGCGGGGCCGGACGAGCCGGGCGCCTCGAGCGGGACGTCGACGTGGTACGGCCCCTTCGTGATCCCCCGGCCGACGACGTACCGTGCGAAGCTGGTGCGCATCCGTCCGTCCGATTTCGATTCGCGGAGGAGGAGCCAGACGAGCGGGTTCGTCGTCGGGACCGGCACGTCGAAGTCGCCGACCGTCTTCACCCGCCGTCCGACAAGGTAGCGCGCCGTGCCGCGCAGCACGAAGTACGCGACGAAGAACCCCATCAGCCCGTACACCGACGCCAGATAGACCCAGAACGCGACGTGGCCCCTCTCGACGCCGAGTAGCACGTAGAAGGAGACGACGGAGACGAGGAGGGTGACGAAGTTGATCGCGCGGTCGGCGTCGACCTCGAGGGGCGCCTCCGAGAACGGGAGCAGCGGCGCGACGGAGAAGTGCGTGAAGCCGTCCTCGAGCATGTGGCCGAGCCCGCCCGCGAGCATCACGACGAAGAAGACGAGCGGGCTCCCCCCGTGCGAGAGCGCCGGGGCCACCCAGAGGCCGCCGATGGCGGCGAAGACGGTCACGCCGAAGATCGAGTGCGTGATGCCGTGGTGCCGGAGGATGGGGAACCGCTTCGCGAGCGGGAAGACGAGGATGTCGGCGTCGGGGAGCCCGCCCGCGATCGCGCCGGCGATCAGGTAGTTCGGCTGGAACCCGACGAGGCCGAAAGTCAGCAGGTAGGCGGTGAGGACGTGGGTGAACAGGTCCACGGTCGGGAGGGGGGGCCGCTCAGAGCAGCCCTTCCTCCATCACCTCGACCGACTCGACGTGCGGCACCTTCGCGAACGCCTGCTCGGTCGCCTCGAGGACCCCGCCGGTGTCGGCCATGACGACGCTGACGAGCAGCGCCTTCAGACCGAAGGCGATGTCCTTCACCTGCATCCCGCGCACCTGGACCCCCTGCGGGAGGGTGGCGCGGACCGCCTCGGCCATCGCCTTCATGTCCGTCTCGACGCCCTGCGGCATCAGGCGGAACAGGACGGCGACCTGGCCCATCGCGGCTCCTACGGGCCCTGGAAGCCGCAGTTCGGACAGGTGTAGAGGACCGACTGGTCGCGGCAGCGGGCGCATCGGCCCAGCGTCGCGGCCCCGCAGTCCGGGCAAGGGAACGTCGTCGTCCCGCGGCCCCCTAGGGCGACCCCGGAGGAAGTGCATCGGACGTCGGGCGCGGTCATCGTTCTTCGTCGCCGGTCGGGCTCACTTCTTGGTGCGCCCGCGGCGGTTCGCGGCGACCCGGGTGGTGAATATAAAGACGACTCCGACGAACGCGCCGAGGCCGCCGACGTACCAGATCGTGTCGTTCGGAGGAGGCCCGGCGACGTAGAACGACTGGCTCACCGACTCCGCGCCGCCGGCGAACGCGACGAGCCCGTGCTCCTGCGCGAGCGACACGGTGAACGTGTGCCAGCCGGGCGAGAGCGTCGGGTCGACGTAGCTGAACGCGACCGGGAACTTCGTCCCCGCGGCCAGCGTGCCGACCGGGATCTGCCCGACCGGGACGCCGTCGAGGAGGACGGTGAGCGTGAACGCGCTCACGGTGCCGCCGCTTCCGGCGACGACCGTCGCCGTGAACCGGTAGGGGACGACGACGCTCACGGTGTAGGAGAGGTTGGTCGTCGCCTTCGGGGCGGTCGAGTTGCCGTGACCTTGCGAGGTGACGAGGACGTACAGCGTCAGCTGCTGCGAGACGTTCCCGGCCTTCAGCGAGAGCGTGACCGTCCCGTTCGGCATGGAGCCGCCGGTCGGGCTGAACACGACGCTCGACGTGTTCGTCCCGGAGACCGAGGCGTTGTACGAGTAGATCCCGATCTGCGTGCCGTTGACGTCGACGGCCGGGCCGCCCGTGGCGGTGATGACGTAGGTGGCATTCCCGTTCAGCCCGACCGTCGCCGGACCGTTGATCGCCCCGGAGAGCGTCCCGTACGAGGGGGCGGCCCGGGCGACCGGAGGGCCGGGAAGGAGCCCGACGAGGGCGAGGAGCGCGACGACCGAGGCGAAGGCGACGACCCGGCCGAAGGTACCGCGGCGGCTCATCGTCGCGTCCACCTCCGGGTCCGGACCCACCGGTAGACGCCGGCGGCGACGAGGAACGCCGCGGCCGGAACGAACACGAGCACCGGCACGAGCCAGGTCGGATACGGGCTCGGCGAGCCGAGGTTCGGTCCGGTGACGATCGCCGTCGAGTTGCTCAGTCCGACCGTCAACGCGGGGACGGTGAGCGTGACCGAGCGGGTGAGGGCGCCGGACAGGTTCGAGACGGAGGCGACGACGGTGACGCTGCCCGGGGGCAGGGCCTGGCGGGCCGGGGACGTCAGGACGACCGTGAACGTCGTGTTGGAGCCGGGCGTGAGCTCGTTCGGCTGGGGGGCGGGGCCCGTCCCCTTGTGGATCACCGCGGTCCAACCGATCGCGGCGAGCCGGGACGCGTCGGCGATCGTGAGGCTCGTCCCCTCGACGAAGTTGCCCGTGTTGAGCAGGTAGAACGGGATCGACGCCTGGTACGGGCCCACCGTCGCGCCGATCGACGGGACCGGCCCGATCGAGAGGCCGAGCACCGGGATGATCGAGATCGTCGGGACGGGCTGGGCAAAGCCGACGGGCGCCTTCGTGACGGCGTTCTCGGCCTCGAGCTGGACCGACGGTTGGAGCGTATTGGTCCCCGCCGGGACCACGATCCGCACTTCGCCGCCGACCGAGCTGTTGCGGCCGGTGACGCCGAGCACCACCGACGCCGGGGAGAACGTGAAGTTCCAGAACGCGGGGCTGCCGACGAACGTCAGGTTGGCGGGCTCGTTGCCGGTGTTCCGGACCGTGTAGGCGAAGGTGACGGTCGAGCCGGCCGGGACGGTCACGGACGTCGGGGCGGCCGTCGTGAAGTCGACCGTCGAGACGAACTGGTAGGCGAGGGTGAGCTGCGTGGCGAGGTTTCCGTACAGGAGGGCGACCGCGACCGACGCCGTCGCGTTGACGGCGACCCCGTACGGGACGCCGGTCGTCGTGCTGGCGACCTTGTAGGTCCCGGGCGGGAGCGCAAGCGGGATCGGGGTCCCCGTCGGTTGGTTGGCGAGCGCGAGGACGGCGCCGCCCGGAGAGGTGACGGTGAGCGTCGCGAACTGGGCGGAGGAGGTCGAGGGCGGGACGATCGTGACCGTGTCCGTCCAGGTCGGGGACAGCGTCACGGTGAGCGACCGCACGGCCGCCGTCGTGACGACGACCCAGGAGACGTTCGCATACGGCACGCCGTTCGACGCGCGGGCATAGATCGAGTAGTTCCCGGGCAGGAGCGAGGCCGCGAACGTCCCGTTCGGGGCGCGCAGGACCGTCGCGTTGGTCGACGGCGTCGGCCCGACGAGTTCCACGGTCCCGGGGAGCGGGTTCGCGAACCCGGCCGCCCGGAGGGTCCCCGCGACCGAGGTGTGGACGGTCGAGGTGACGAACGGCACGAGGCACGTCGCGTTCGGGCCGGGGCCGACGGCGCAGCCGGCGAACGTCGGGGCCACGGCCACGGCCTCATACGCCGAGCCGCTCGGACCGGAGACGAGGACGGTCGCGTTCGCGTGCACCGGGTAGGTGGAGTTCGGCGGGAGCGTCGCCGTGAAGTGGCCGCCGGTCGCAGTGACCGTCGTGGAAACGCCCGAGGGTCCCGTGACGGTGAGGGCGACGGTGGCGTTCAGCGGGGCCCCGCTCGAGGTGACGAGCGACCCGGCGATCGGGACACCGAGGGTGGTGAGCGAGATCGACCGCGAGAGATGGCCGGTCGCGTTGACCACGACCGAGGTCATCGTGGCGGCGGTGCCGTTGGCGCCGTTCGGGGCGGTCGCGTACACCGAGTACGTCCCGGGGGCGACGTAGAATCCCTTCAGGAACGTCGCGCCGTTCACGGTCTCGTTCATCCTCGGGGAGAACAGTCGGAGCGTCACCGAGGTGTCCGAGACGTTCGTCAGGAGGACCAGCTGGCCCTTCGCCACGACCTGTCCGAGGACCGAGAAGGACAGGTTCGCGGAGCTCCCGCCGATCGGAACCGTCAGGTTCGCGGGGCCCGCGGGCAGCCAGAGTCCCGGCCCCGAGGTCGGCTTCGCCCAGGCCGTCACCCGGTAGGTGCCCGGGACGATCGAGAACGCGAAGTTCGGGCCGCCGACCTTGGTCGTCGTCGACGCGGGGCCCGAGACGGCCGTGAAATTGACCGTGAGCGACGTGCCCGTCGGAAGCCCGTTCACGGTGAGGTTGAACGGCACGCGGGCGAGCGCAACGGGGAGCTCGCCGAGCGAGCCGAGCTCCGCCGGGGTGTACGAGCAGGTCCGGTACGGGAGGAAGCCGGCCGCGGTCGCGGCGATGCAGTAGGACGCCCCGGTCGGGAGCCTCGCTGGTAGGATGACCGAAACGTTTCCGCGGGAGTCGGCGACCGCCGTCACGGTGGCGTTCAATGGAACTTCCGTGAACGTCACGACCGCGCGCGCGGCCGGGAACGGAGGCGCCCCGCCGGACGACGGCGCGGCGACGACGCCGGAGACGACCTCCCCCGGGCCGAGGGCGATCGGGAGTACGGTCGAGTAGGGAAGCGCGACCGTGCCGAGGAACGCGACGGGCGGAGCGCTCGAGTTCGGAACGCCCGAGCTCCCCTGGACCGTGTATTGCCCCGCCGGGAGCCAGATCGAGTACGATTGGGAGATGTTGGCGAACGTCGAGACCTGGTGGCCCGACCCGTCGTAGATGGTGACCTGCGTGCTCGCCGGCCCGGCGCTCGTCGACGGAGCGCCCGTGACGGCGCCCGAGAGCTGGACCGCGTTCGACAAGGCGAGGGTCGGGAGGACGGCCGTCGCCGTAGAGTTCAGGTAGACCGTCGTGAAGCCGGCATACCAGCTCGACCCGTTGAGGCCGAACGAGTAGACGGAGTAGTTGGCGAGCGGGATCGTCGCGCGGACCACGCCGTCCGGCCCGGTCAGGAAGACGGAGCTGTTCGCCCGCGCCGCGGTCGGGCCCGAGGCGGAGGGCGGGCCGGAGGCGTTCGTGGGCGCCGGGCGGTTCGGTGTCGGCACGCTGAGCTCGGTGAACCGGACGGGGAATCCGGCGACGGGGTTCCCGTTCAGGACCACCGGCTCGGCGATGGTGACGAGGGGCACGAGCGTCAGGGAGACGTTGGCCTTCCCGCCGGCGGTGACGGCGAGGACGGTCCCGACCGACCCGAGGGAGACACCGGGCGCCTTCGCGCTCAGCGTGTAGTTCCCCGGCGGGAGGTCCCGGATCGTGAAGTTGCCGTTGAGGTCGGAGGTCGCCGTCGCGACCACGCCGAGCGCGTCCGCGACGCTGATCGTGCTCTGGGGAGCGGCGAACCCGGTCGCGAAGTGGACGCGACCGGTCACCGTTCCGGGCGAGAGTCCGACCGACTGGTTCGCGGTCTTCCCCGGGAGCGCGAACACGTTCGTCTCGTGGAACGTGGCCCCGCGGTACGTCACCGTGAAGTTGTACACCCCCGGCGGGACGTTCGCCATCTCGAACGCGCCGCTCGCGTCCGTCGTCGCGTTCCGGGTCGCGAGGCCGGTGCCCGTGAGCGTCGCCGTCGCGCCCGACACGACCGGGTCGGTCGAGCGGATGAACGTCGAGTTGTTCGCCGTGTTCCAGTACACGAAGCCGCTGACCGTCGCCGGGCGGACGACGATCGGGCTCACCATCGTCGGGGCGTCGAGGGAGAGTCCCGTCGCGTTCGGCACCGTGACGTTCAGCCCCGCGAGCGGCGTGCCGCCGGCCTGCGTGAGGCCGTTCACGGAGCCGGTCGATACGTTGACGCGGTCGTTTCCGGGCGGGAGGAGCACCGAGTACGAGCCGTTCGAGCCCGTCACGGTCGTCATGTGGGGGATCCCCCAGCTGTCGTAGACGGTGACCCGCGCGCCGGAGACCGGGGTGCCGTCCGGGAGCTGGACGGTGCCCGTCAGCGGCTGCCCGGGATAGTACTCGAGCATCGCCTCGCCGCCGCCGTAGTAGGAGTTGGTGGACGTGTCGCCGGTGCCGTTCTTGTCCTTGGCGAGCGACTTCACGGTCGGGAGGTTGTTCGCCGAGAAGCAGCTCGAGCCGGCGGTCGCGTTCGGCTGGGGGCAGAAGTACGCCGTCCGGTAGACGACCTGGAAGTGCGAGAGCATCCACCCCGGCTCCGGCGGGTCGGCGCCGACCGCGTTGTTCGTGAGGCCGGGAATCCCCTGCGCGGAGGCCCCGATGTCGGTGCCGTTGTACCCCACGAAGATCCGGTAGATCATCGACGAGTAGAACGCCGGAAGATAGTTGATGTTGTACTGGACGGCCGTGACGCCGGCGGGCAGCGACGACGGGGAGTAGGTGTTCCCGTCCGACCCGAGCACCGAGAGCGTGTAGTACGCCGTCGGGGCGCCGCCGGCGCCGATGACCCGGTCCGTCAGGTCGGCCGGAGCGTAGAAGATCCCCGTGTTCGAGCCGCTGAACGGGAACAGGCGCGAGTCGACCATCGCGTAGCGGATCGACCAGTGGGTGTACGCCTGGACGTCATTGTACACCTGGGCCACCCCGTTCGTGGGGAGCGCGGTCGCGAGGTAGTACGCCATGGCGTCGTACATCGCGTTCTGGCCGTCGAGGTGGCTCGGGTCCACCGAGAGGTACCGGTCGGGGTGACCGATCACCATCGCGATGTCCTGCGACTGGTTGACCATCAGGTTGTGGACCGTCCCGACGTTGACCCCGTCGCGGGCGAGGAGCACGTTGAGGGCCGGAGGGAGGTACGGCTGGCCGCTCCGCACCTGCTCCCCCGCGAGGAGCGTCGTGCTGAGGATCGCGATCGCCTGCGACTCGTTCTGGGAGAGGAGGAAGTTCCCCGCCGGGTCGATCCCGTTCTGGAAGTTGTCGGCGACCGTCGGATGGTTCCCCTCGGCGACGGCCTGGAATCCGTAGTCCCACCAGCTGACGAACGCCGGACGTTGCGGCTCCGGCAGTTGGGTATCTTGTGCGGCGAGCCAATTGTACCCGGCCTCATCGTACTGATTGGGCGTATCGAGCTCGGTTCCCGCCGCCCCGAGGT
>DAIQBL010000067.1:0-9661 GCA_036781185.1 Thermoplasmatota archaeon
TCGACCGGATGCGCCGCGAGGGGATCGCGGCCGCGATCGACTTCCGGGAGGAAGGGGTCGAGGGCGTCCGGATGCTCCGAAGGGCCGCGGCCCGGTCCGGGATCGACGTCTCCGTCCTCGGACGACCCCTCCGTCGGCCGGTCGATCCCCGGGAGGTCGCCGGGCTCCTCGCGGAGGGAGACGGCATCGGGCTCTCGGCCGCGCGCGACGAGGACTCCGACGAGCTCGACCGGATCGGGGCGGCCTGCCATAGCGCCGGCAAGCGGTACGCGTTGCACGCGAGCGAGGCCGAGCGGGAGTCTCCGGACACCTACCTCCGGGGCCGACCGGACCTCCTCGTCCACCTGACGTGCGCCACGACGGCCGACCTCGAGCAGGTCCGGGCGGCGAAGACTACGGTGGCGGTCTGCGCGCGGTCGAACGCCCTCTTCGGCCGGCGCCCCCCGCTCGCGGAGCTGGCCCGACTCGGCGTGCCGACGATCCTCGGGACCGACAACGCGATGTTGCACGCCCCCTCGATCTGGCGCGAGCTCGAGTTCGACTACGTCTCCTCGCGCCTCGCGGGCGCCCCGGTCCCCGCGGCGTTCCTGGCTCGCGCCGCCTTCGTCGAGCCGTGGCGATGGCTGGGTCGAGCCGGCTTCGCGACGGTCACCGCCGGCGGGGAGGCCCGGCCGATCGTCGTCCGGCTGCCGGTCGACGACCCGGCATATCAGCTCGTCACGCGCTCGACCGAACACCTTATCGTTCGACCGGGGAGCCGCGGTCGTCCGGGAGCGTCGCCGTGAAGCTCGACGAACTGTTCGCGCTGCTGCGGCGGCGGGGCGTCCTCTGGCCGACCGCCGAGATCTACGGCGGCCTCCAGGGACTGTACGATTACGGACCTCTCGGGGCGGAGCTGAAGCGGCGGATCTCCGACGCCTGGCGAGCCTGGTTCCTCGGGCTCTCCGAGGACTACTACGAGATCGACCCCGCCGAGATCGTCCCGGAGGCGGTGGTCCGGGCCTCCGGTCACCTCGAGAACTTCACCGACCCGGAAGTGACGTGCGGTCGCTGCCACAAGTCGTTCCGCGCGGACACCGTCCTCGAGGCGACCCGGCCGGAAGGGGTCGACGGCCTCGCCCCCGAAGCGATCGCCCACCTGCTCGGGGTGCTCGGCGCGAAATGCCCGAACTGCGGCTCGTCGGAGCTCTCGGTCCCGCGTCCGTTCAACCTGATGTTCCCGCTCGCGATGGGCGCCGGCGACTCGGAACGCGCGTACCTCCGTCCCGAGACCGCGCAGTCGAGCTACCTTGCCTTCGCCCGGATGTGGGAGGTCGGCCGGAAGGCCCTGCCGCTCGGCGTCGCCGTCGTCGGGCGCGCCTACCGGAACGAGATCGCCCCGCGGCAGGTGCTGTTCCGGATGCGGGCGTTCACGCAGGCGGAGCTCCAGATCTTCTTCGACCCCGCCGCGTTCCCGGTCCCAATCGAATCCGTCGCCTCGCTCGAGCTGCCGGTCGTCCGCGCGAGCCGGCGCGCCTCGGGGGACGACCGACCGGTGCCGACGACGGTCGCGGCGCTCGTCGCCGACGGGGGAATCCCGGCGTTCTACGCGTTCCACCTCGCCCACACCTACCGGTTCTACCGCGACGTCCTCGGCATCCCGGCGGATCGGCTCCGGCTCTGGGAGAAGTCCGACCAGGAGCGGGCGTTCTACAACCGGATCCAGTTCGACGTCGAGGCCGACCTCCCGAGCCTCGGCGGATTCAAGGAGATCGGAGCCGTCCATTACCGGGGCGACTACGACCTCGGCCGGCACTCGGAGGGGTCGAAGAAGGACCTCACCGTCGCGAAGGCGGACGGCTCGGGCCGGCTGCTCCCCCACGTCCTCGAGCTCACGTTCGGACCGGACCGCGCGCTCTGGATGGTCGCCGACGTCGGCATTGGCGTCGACGGTGACCGGACGCTCTGGCGGATGCCGGCCCATCTCGCCCCCGTCACGGTCGGCGTGTTCCCACTGATCCGGAAGGCCCACACCGAATTCGCCCGGACGCTCGCCCGCCAACTCCTCCTGGGCGGGATCCGCGTCGACCTCGACACCGCCGGAACCATCGGGAAGCGGTACGCGCGGGCCGACGAAGCGGGGACCCCGTTCTGCGTGACGGTGGACGGCGGCACGGTCGACCCGGCGTCCCCGGACCACGGGACCGTGACGCTGCGCGAACGCGACTCGAAGGGGCAGCGCCGCGTGCGCCCCGACGAGCTCCTCGGCGTGCTCGCGGCCGCCCAGATCCCCCCGCGCCCGGAGCCGGCGGGACCGGCCCCCCCCGCTCCCGAACCCGAGTGAGGCCGGGCCGGCCTCCGTGCGCCTCGGCGAAAAGAGTTAAGGCGGCGAGGGGCCGTCCTCGCGTCCGGTCGAAGTCCGAATGTCGGGCGGTCCCGCTCCCACCGGTCCGTCCCCGAGCGTCGCCGGCGCCTCCGTCCACCGCGAATCCCGCTGGCTCGGCCAGGGGTATGCGGACATCACCAAGCTCCGCGAGATCGCGGCGAAGCACGAGCGCCTGTCGACCCGCAACCAACAGCGGGCCGCGCGCATCAACACGCGCATCGAGAAGCTCCGCCACCAGGCCGCGATCCTCCGCGAGAAGGGTCAGAAGATGCTCGGTCGGATCCCCGACCTCGAGTCGGAGATCGCCCAGCTCGACCGCGACATCCAGGCCCGGAGCGGGCGGCCGAGCGCCGACGGAATCCCGATGACCCCCTCGGTCGGGATCGGCTCGGACGTCACGAGCCTCCACTATCGCGTTCGCAAGCTGCAGCAGAAGGTCGTCGACATGCAGCACAAGGCCCGCACCTACGACCACCGCGCCGCGATGCGGACCCAGAAGACCGCCGAGCTGAAGATCAAGGCCGACCGGTACCTCGAGCAGTCGAAGCTCGAGGAGGCGGAGGCCCAGAGCTACCGCCAGCGGGCGGACCGGCTCCAGGCAGCGACCGAGGGCGAGGTCGCGGCGCGGCTCGGGACAGGTTCCGGAGCCCCGCCGCCCCCGCCCCCGGACTCGCTATGAAACTGATCGTCACCGTCGGGATGCCGGGCTCCGGCAAGGACGAGCTCGTCGAGGTCGCCCGCGGGATGGGCCTCGCGACCCTCAAGATGGGGGACCTCGTCCGCGACGAGACCCGCCGCCGCGGACTTCCGATCAACAACGCCAACGTCGCCCGGATCGCGAACGAGGAGCGGGAGAAGCACGGACCCGGGATCTGGGCCCAGCGCGCCGTCCCGAAGCTCATCGAGACGCGGATGCTCGTCGACGGCTGCCGGTCGGACAGCGAGGTCGGCATCTTCCGGCACAACTTCGGCGACCTGTACGTGCTCGGGATCTTCTCCTCGCCCGAACGCCGGTACGACCGCCTGATGCAGCGGGGCCGGGGCGACGACGGCGCGAACCTTCAGGAGTTCTTCGACCGGGACCGCCGCGAGCTCAAGTGGGGGATCGGGAGCGCGTTCGTCCTCGCCGACGGGATGCTGATCAACGAAGGGTCGCTCGACGAATTCCGTCGGGCCGCCCGGACCAAGCTCGAATCGATCCTCGACGCGGACGACTAGGGGAGCGGCCGCCGTGCGCGTCATCGTCGTGCGCCATGGGCCTGCCGAATCGCGGGACCCGCGGCGGTGGCCGGACGACGACCACCGCCCGCTCTCTCGGGAGGGCCGCCGAGAGACGCGAGACGCGGCGAACGGCCTCGCCGCGATCGAACGGGAGGTCCGATTCGTTCTGACGAGCCCCGCCAGCCGCGCCCGGGCGACCGCCGAGATCGTGCGGGAGTGCCTCGGAATCAAGAGGAACTGCCTTCCCTGGTCGGAGCTCGCCCCCGGATCCGCCGCCGCCGAAGCCCTGGCCCGCCTCGCCGAGGATATCCCCGCGCGCTCGACCGTCGTCCTCGTCGGCCACGAGCCCCAGCTCGGGGAGCTCGTCGGACTCGCCTTGACCGGCGACGCCGTCTCCCTCACCCGGCTCGGCAAGGCGGGCGCGGCCGCGGTCTCGTTTCCGCGCGCCATCCGGCCGGGCGCGGCGACGCTCGACTGGCGACTCGACCGGAAGGCGCTCGCCCGGCTCGCGAAACGCCGCTGAGGTCCCGTGGGCCCCGTTCGGGGCGCCCGGCGGTCCTCCCCCGCCGCATGGGAGCGGACCCTTACGTCTATGAAGGGTGCGGAAGTGGGCCGAATATGGCCACCCCGAGCGGAGACTCGAGCCGTCCGACCCCGCCCGATACGACCCCCCGTGGCCTGGCGGCCGCGGTCGGCCTGCTGCTCCTCGTCGACTTCCTCCTCGCGGTCGTGATGCTCGCGACCGACAAGAACCTCCAGACGGACTTCGGGGCGAGCTCGCCGTACTACGCCCACTGGTACGGGGTCCTCGCGCTCGCGGTCGTCACACTGCTCGCGGCGCTCGCCGTGCTCTCCCTCGCGTCGCCGATGATGACGATGCGGATGCCGAAGGCCCGCCCGTCGATGGTGCTGTTCGCCGCCCTCGGCTGGTCGGTGATCGTGATCCTCGCCATGGTCGGGATCGTCGAGTCGTATTCGCAAGTCGGATTCTCCTCCGCGAGCGAGTTTTCGAAGTACCTGTTCGGAACCTCGGCCTATCCGGGCGCGCTCTCCTACATCCCCTGGCTGTACGACGCGATGCTCGGCCTGTTCGTCCTGACGGCGATCGTCGCGGCGGCGGCCGCGTTCACGGCGCGCTCGAAGGCGCGTTCCGGATAGGGCGGGCGAGCGCTCCCGGCGCCTAGCGGCGGCGGGTCCCGTTCGGTCGGAACAACGGCGCGACGAGGTCCCGCGTCTCCCGGTGGACCGCCGTCGGCGTCCGGTTCGCGTCGACGCGGTGGAAGCCGTAGCGACCTTCCATAACGCCGAACTCGGCGCGCAGGAGGGCCTGGTACCGGTAGAAGCTCTCGAACCGGTCGCGCGAAAGGCAGAGGTCCATGCCGCTCTCCCAGTAGTCGAGGCTACCGTACTTCGCGATCGCGCGGTGGAGCAGGATGTCGGTCTTCGCGTCGAGGAAGATGGTGAGGTCGGGCACGAGGGCGAAGCCGTAGAGCTTCTCGGCCCAGGAGCGGCTCGCTCCCCGGACGATCGCCCGCGCCATCAAGGTGTAGATGTACCGGTCGGCGAGCACCGTGCTCCCGGCCGCGAGGGACGGGAGGATCTTGTTCTCGAGCTGGTCGGCGAAATCGGCGGCGTAGAGGAGCGCGAGGGTCGTCGCGCTCAGCGTGTTCCCTTTCTTCGCCTCCTCGATCTGCTCGCTCAGCAGCGTCGAGCGCCGGAGACCGGTGTCGACGACCGGGTGTCCCTCGACCTCGAGCCAGTCCCTCAGCAGGTCGACCTCGGTCGTCCGGCCGGAGCCGTCGGCCCCCTCGAGGACGATCAGTTTCCCCCCGAGCGGCTCGCGGGGCATCCCCGGGAGCCGGGTCCCGTACGTCCTATTCGTCGGCATGCACGAGCGCCTCCGCTTTCGGGAAGCCGGTGAGGAGTGGCCGTACCTCGCGCCGGACGTGGGCGAGCACGGTCTCGACCGGGTTGTCCGCATCGATCACGACGAATCCGTCCGTCGGGACGAGCCGCTCGTACTCGCGCTTGAGACGCGTCTGGAACTTCTCGTAGCTCGCGATCACGTCGTCGGCGAGCCCGAGGTCCATGCCGGCCTCGTAGTAGGAGATCTTCTGGCGGCTCGCGAGCTTTCGCCCGAGCGACGTCGACACGGGGACCCGGAAGTAGAACACCTTGTCCGGCTTCGGGGCGAACCCGTAGAGCGACCGGACCCACTCCGGGTCGCAGCCGCGGGCGGCGTCCCGCACGAACGCCGTGTACGTGTACCGGTCGCAAACGACGACGTACCCCGCCCGCAGCGGCGGGAGGATGTGCTGCTCGAGGCGGTCGGCGAAGTCGGTCGCGTGCAGGAGCGAGAACGTCGTCGGCGTGAGCAGGTTCTTCTTCTTGCCGCGACGGATCGTGTCGCTGATCAGTTCGGAGGAGTTCCACTCCGTGAAGAACACCCGGTAGCCGCGCGCCTGCAGCCACTTGACGAGCAGCCGCGCCTGGGTCGACTTGCCGGAGCCGTCAAGACCCTCGAAGACGAGGAGGCGGCCCGCGAGCCGGCTGCTGGACGGGGTCGTGCCGCCGGCCGGGGGGGCCGGGAGAACGGGCAGAGCGTTAGCGGCCATCCATCTCCACCTCGAGACCGAGGGCCCGGCGCGTCGGTTTGCGGAGTCGCTGGACGGTCCGGTCGGAGGGGCGGGCGCCGCGCCCGCTCTCCGGTGTGAGGACGAGCCGGTCGGTGCCGCGGGGGATCGAGATCGCCGGGCGAGCGCCGTCGAGCGCCTCCGCGAAGAACACGAGCGCGCCGAGCCGACGCGCCGTCTCGAGGTCGTCGTCGTCGAGGATCTCGCGGAACGACTCCTTCCAGAGGGTCGGGAACGGGTCGCCTTCGTGCAGGTAGGCGACGATGCTCGCGAGCGCGACCTCCCGATGGGTGAGGCCGTGGATCGCCGCGTGGCGGAGGACGTAGGCCGAGTGCTTCGCGTGGCGCCACGGGTCGATCGTCCACCCGACGTCGTGCATCCAGCCGGCCACGTCGAGGACGAGGCGCTCGCTCGCCCCCCAGCTGAAGCGCGGCGCGAGGGCGTCGAACAGCTCGACCGCCACCGAGCGGACGGCCTCCCCGTGCGGCAGCGAAAACCCGAGCGCGCTCGCCTCCGCGGTCACGGACCTCCAGGCGAGCGTCTCGGCGGACGCGGGCACCCGGATCCCGGCGTGCTCGATCGCGATCCCCTCGCGGATCCCGGTCGCGCTCACGACGACCGAGGGCGCCTCGGTGCGCCGCATGAGCTCGTCGACGACGACGACCCCGGCGACGATGACGTCCGCCCGGTGGCCGCCGACCCCGGGGATCCGCCGTCGCTCGTCGGCGTCGAGGCCGAGGAGCACGCGTTCGACCCGGGCGAGCGTCCGTCGCGTGAGCGGGTAGCCATGGACGCGCTCGAGGGGATAGTTGGTGATGTCGACGCCGACTCGGGCGAGGCAGCGGATCGTTCCCCCGACCCCGTACAACTGGCCGCGGACGACGCCGGCGCCGCGCAGCTTGCGAAGCTCCTCGCGCACGTGCGCGCGGAGGTCCTCGACCTCCCGCTGCTTCGGCGGGTCGTGTTCGAGGAACGCCTCGGTGAGGCGGAGCGCGCCGAGGGGCCCGCTCCCGGCGGTCTCGAGAAGACCGGCCCTCGTGCGGACGGCCTGCAGGGACCCGCCGCCGAGGTCGACGATCGTATCGGACTTGAGGTCCCAGGCGCCGGCGACGCCGAGGTAGGCGTACCGCGCCTCCTCTTCGCCGGAGAGGATGCGGAGGTTGAATCCGGTCGCGGCCCGCACGCGCGCGACGAACTCCGCGCCGTTCGGGGCGTCGCGGACGGCACTCGTTGCGACCGAGATCGCCGGCGGGTCGCCGGCGGCGGCGAGCCGGCGTCGGAACCGCGACATCGCCTCCACGCCCCGGCGGATCGCCTCGTCCGACAGCGACCGGTCCTTCCCGGTCCCTTCGCCGAGCCGCGGCACCTCCTTCGACTCGAACGCCGCGCGGAGCCCGCCGGCGGGGGTGACCTCGAACACCGCGAGACGGGCCGTGTTCGAGCCGACGTCCACCACGGCGTAGGGCCGGCTCTTCCGGCTTTCGGACGCCTGCGTGGGCATCGAGAGGGACCTGTCGAACCCCTTGGGGACGAGGCGGTTCTTAACGACTCGCACCGTACGCTCCGTCGGCCGGCGTCCGGACGGCGGCGAACCCGTCGCCGAGCCGTGCGACCACGCCGTCGAACCGCTCGCGGTCCACGACGAGGACGACCGAGGCGAACCGGGCGCGCAGGCGGCCGAGCCCGTCGACGACGGCGTCGTCGCGTCGAGCGGCGAGCCGACGCGAGCCGGCGCCCTTGTTGATCGTGCCGCTCCAGGCGGTCGCGAACTCGTCGGCGGTCGGTGGGGTCGGAGGCCGCTTCACGACCCGCCGCTCCCGGAGGGTCCGCCGGACGAGCTCGACGTAGCTGATCGTGTCCGCGAACCACTCGGCGTAGTCGTCGTCGCTCGGGTCCACCGCCTCGACCGCGACACCGGCCGAGTCCGACCAGCGGATCGCCTCGACGGCGGTCGGGTTCGGTACCCCGACCTCGCCGTACCGGGCGAGGGCGCGGACCTCGCCGGCCTCGGTCGGAGCGAGGGGCACGACTGGCTCCGTGGGCGCTCCGACGAAGTACTCCCGGAGTCCCCGCAGCTCATCGGGGGAGATGGCGAGGCCGACGGCCTGGGGTCGAAGCCCCTCGAGCCGGTCCCGGACCCGGTCGCCTTCGGCCACGAGACCGCGCACCGCCCCGACGACAGTGACCCCGTCGAGGGCGCGCTCGATCACCCGGCGCCCCGTTCCTCGATCACGTCGAGCAGCTCCCCGCGGTCGCGGTGGCGCTTCAGCTCGCGGACGGTCAGGAGCGGGAGCCCTTCGATGTCGTGTCGGCCGGTCGCCTCCCGGACCACGAACATCGCGTGGCCCTCGGCGACCCGGGCGAGCTCGAGCAGGAGGTCGGCGCGGGCCTGCGCGGTCCGGATCGTCCCGACCGAGGTGAGGAGCGTGCTGGCATGGCCCCGGGCCGCGGCGTGCGAGAGCGCGTCGAACGGACATCGGATCGTGACCGTGACCTCCCAACCCATCCCGTCCAACTGGCGGATCACGCCGTCCCGGAGCGAATCCCCGGTGACTCGGGGTCGCCGTGTCGTCGGTTCGCCGGTCGAAGGGTCGGTCGGATTCCGCGCTTCGGCGGTGGGATCCGGCTTCGTCTCGGCAAACAGGTCGAGCGGGCGGGCGATCGGCTCGGCGAGGTACCGCTCGAGCCGTTCGACGATCTCGACCTCCGCCCCGGCCCCGTCCTCGTACAGCTGGATGGTCCGGCGCGAAACGCCCGCGATCGACGCGAGGGCGCCGAGCGAGATCCGGCGCTCCTCGCGGAGCGAGCGGAGCCTCGGGCCGTCGATCCGGGCGAAGATCCCGCCCGGGCCGCTGAACAGGAACGGCGGGACCCCCTTCTGCAGGAGCTCCTGCAGGCTCTCCTCCACAACGATCGGAATCCCGTATCGGCTGTACACGACGCCCGGTTCGAGGTCGTTCCCCCCCGAGGTCTGTCCGATGACGAGCACCTTCGCGGGGAACAGTCGTCCGAGCTCGGCGATCCGCGCCGCCTCGTCCGGGTCGAGCGCGTCGATGTTCTTCAGGATCTTGACGATGAGGAGCTGCGAGTCCCTCCGGGCCATCAGGTCGAAGCTCGTCGGCCGGACATGGTGCGCGTCGGAGACGAAGAATCCGGCCCGCTCGAGGAGTTGGCGGATCCGCCCGATGGCGCGGTCCCGCGGTCCGTTCCGCCCCACGGCGACCCCCGAGCGCCCCATCCGACGGCATTCATCGCGGGAAGAATAGAAAAGGTCCCCGCCCGGCCCTCGAACCGGCCGTCGGAAGGGGGTTTCTCCATCGGTGGTCTCCGGGCCGTAGATGGGAGGCACGAGCGTCACCCCGTTGCCGGGTCGTCCGGTGCTGAGGGTCGACCCGGTCCGGGGCCGCCCGTGGCTGGTCGTGGCCGACCTCCACCTCGGGCT
>DAIQBL010000068.1:0-9226 GCA_036781185.1 Thermoplasmatota archaeon
CGTGTCGAAGAGGACTGACTGGTAGGACTTCGGTAACTCCGGTCGCCAGACTCATAATCGGCGCCCGGGTCCTCGACGGCGATGGCAACCTCCCCGCGGGTCGCGGTCCTCTCCGCCGTCCGCACGCCTATCGGGAAGTACGGCGGCGCGCTCCGTACCGCGCCGGCCGTCGCCCTCGGCTCCCTCGTCGCCGCTGAGGCGATCCGGCGGGCGGACATCCCACCGTCCGACGTGCCGGAGGGGATCTTCGGCCAGTGCCTCCAAGCGGGTGCAGGTCAGAACCCGGCCCGCCAGGTCCTTCGTACCGCGGGGGTTCCGGACACCGCGGGTGCGGTGACGGTCAACATGGTCTGCGGCTCGGGTCTCCAGGCGATCCGGCTCGCGGCCGCGATGGTCCGGTCGGGGGAAGCGCCGCTCCTCCTCGTCGGGGGCATGGAATCGATGTCGTCGGCGCCGTTCCTCGTCCCCGCCGCGGTCCGATGGGGCCTGAAGCCCGGCGCCGCGTCCCTCGACGACGAGATGATGCGCGACAGCCTGCTCGACGCCTACGGCGAGCACGAGCAGATGGGCCAGACCGGCGAGCGGATCGCCCAGAAGCTCGGCCTGAAGCGCGCGGAGGTCGACGCCTTCGCGGCGCGGAGTCACCAGCGCGCGGCCCGGGCCAGCGCCGACGGAACGTTCGCGGCCGAGAGCATCCCCGTCCCGGCGCCGTTGACGCTCGCCCGGGCCACGTTCGAGCGCGACGAGGGCCCCCGCGGCGACTCGACGGTCGAGAGCCTCGCGAAGCTCAAGCCCTCCTTCCGACCGGACGGGCTCCTGACCGCCGGAAACTCCTCCCAACTCTCCGACGGAGCGGCCGCGCTCATCCTCGCGAGCGAGGCGGAGGCGGCGCGCCTCGGCCGGACCCCGATCGCCTACCTCCACTCCTCGGCCGTCGACGGCGTTGCGCCCTCGAACGTGATGGAGGCCCCGATCCCGACGGTACGAAAGCACCTCGAACGGGTCCACGTCGCCCCCGAGATGATCGACCGCGTCGAGCACAACGAGGCGTTCGCCTCGGCGTCGATCGCGGTCCAGCGGGCGTTCCAGTTCCCCGACGACCGGTTCAACGTGCACGGGGGCGCGGTCGCCCTGGGTCACCCGATCGGTTCGAGCGGGGCGCGCATCGTCGTGACGCTGATCCACGAGCTCCGGCGCTCCCGCACGCAACTCGGCCTCGCCACCCTCTGCATGGGTGGCGGGAACGGTCTCAGCTTGCTCGTCGAGCGCGAGTAGCGCCGACCGACGCGAAGTGGGTCCCGAGCAGGGCGTCGATCGCCCCCAGCTCCGCCCGCACCTCGGACCTCGAGCCCCTCGGGAAGCGGCCGTCCGAGCGGCCCGTGAGCTCGGTCGCGTACGTTTCGATCCGGGCGAGTGCCCGGTCGGTTCCAAGCTGGTCGGCGACCTCCCGGTGGACCTCCCGTCGCAGGGCGCGGAGTCCGGAGACCGGGACGGAACCTCCGGCCCCGTCGGGAACGGCATTCGCGAGCGCGCGGGCGACCTGGTTGGACCGTTCGATCGCGGTTCCGAACCCCGCGGTCGTCCACTCGAGCCGTTCGGTCACCGACGTCCCGAGCAGGTACCACCGGAGCGCGTCGGCGCCCCCGAAGTCGAGCGCGGTCGCGATCGGGACGAGGTTGCCCGTCGACTTGGCCATCTTCCGACCGTTCTGGGTGACGAACGGCAGGTGAAGGAAGGAGCGGGAGAACAGGGCCCCGTCGAGGGACATCGCGACCTCGTTCTCGGTGAAGTGGTGCGGAAAGATCAGGTCGGTCCCCCCGCCGTGGAGGTCGACGGGGAGGCCGAGGAGCCGGTGGGCCATCGCGTAACATTCGAGGTGCCAGCCCGGCGCGCCGGACCCCCAGGGGCTCGGCCACCGGGGGGCGGGGGCCCCCGTCGGTCGCCAGAGGATGAACCGGCTCGCGATCCCGTCGTCGGGGGGCGGGGGCGCCCCGGGCTCGGGGACGAGGTGCTCGTCGAACCCGTGGCCCTCCGAGAAATTCCGATTGCAGACGTTCGGCGGAGGGGCGTAGATGAGCGAACCGTCGTGGCGCTCGACGAGGCCCGCCCGCTCCAGGCGGCGGATGGCCTTCACCATCTCCGGAACGTAGTCGCTCGCGCGCGGGGCGTCCGTCGGCGGGAGGAGACCGAGCCGCGCGATGTCGTCGAAGAACCGGCGCTCCTCCCGCCGCGCGAGCCCGCGCCACGAGAGGCCGAGGACGGACGCCCGGGCGGTAAGCTTGTCCTCGAAATCGGTGATGTTCATGATGTGTCGGACGCGGAGTCCCTGCGAGAGCAGGAACCGCCGGACGATGTCGAAGTAGAGGTAGGTCCGGGCATGGCCGACGTGCGCCCGGTCGTAGACCGTCGGTCCGCAGACGTAGAGGTGCACCGGTCGGTTCGTCGGCGGCCGGAACCTCCGGACGGTGTCGTAGAGGGTCTCGTGGAACTTGAGAAGCATCGTCCGGGCCTCGCTTCGGGTCGGGCGGCATAAGCCTTTTCGGCGGCGCGCCGAATTTCGCGAGCTAGGTAGCTTCAAGAGGCCTAGGCTCCGTGGGAGCGCCGGCGGCCCCGCCGACGCGATGGAGACCCTCTACCTGCTCGTGGAAACTGAGGTCGGCCGGCTCGAGGACGTCCTCAAGCGCCTGAAGACGATCCCGAACGTCGTCGAGGTCGAGGCGGTCACGGGCCCGTTCGACCTGATCGTCAAGGTCCAGGCCGACCACATCAACACCGCGCTCGACATCGTGATGACGCGGATCCGCAAGGTCCCCGGGATCAAGGCGACCGAGACGCTCGTCACGGTCAGCGGTCCCTGACCGACGGCCCGGGGCGGCGGCCGGGCGCCGCGATAAATATTCGGGCGCTCGTCCCACCCCCATGGTCGAGGTCGGGGAGCTGGCGCCGGAATTCGATGGACCGAGCTCGCTCGGCGGCCGGTTCCGCCTGTCGGAGCACCGGGGCCACCCGGTCGTGGTGTACTTCTTCCCGAAGGCGATGACGTCGGGCTGCCGGGTCGAGACGAAGGCGTTCCGCGATGCCCATCCCGAGCTCACGAAGCGGCACGTGACGATCGTGGGCGTCAGCGTCGACGAACCCGAAGATGAGGCGAAATTCGCCTCGGAGTGCGAGATTCCGTTCGGCCTCGTCGCCGACAAGGACCAAGCGATCGCGACGAAGTACGGCGTGCTCTCCCCGAGGGGGACCGCCCGGCGCGTGACGTTCCTGATCGGGGCCGACGGCAAGGTCGTGGAGACCGTCGACTCGAACCAGCCGACGGCGCACGTCGACGCGGCGAAGGCGCGGTTCCTGTCCGGCTGACGTACGAGGCTACGGCGGAACGTCCGCCGAGGGCGCCGCCGCGGGCCTGACGGTGTCGGACTTCCGAAGGCCCCAGACGCGGTCGCCGAGCAGGTGGAGGAGGGCCGGCACGAGGTAGGTCCGGACCACCATCGCGTCGAGAATGATCGCCGTCGCCACCGCGAAGCCGATCGCCCGAAGCAGGAGGAAGTTCCCCGTGATCAGGATCGCGAACGCGCTCGCGAGGATCACCGCGGCCGCGGTGATGATCCCGCCTGTTCGTCCCACCGCCTCCACGACCGCCTCGGTCGAGGCGCGTCCGCGCAGCCGCTCCTCCCGGACCCGGGTGAGCAGGAAGATGTTGTAGTCGATGCCGAGGCCGAGGATCAGGACGAAGAGGATCACCGGGACGAAGTAGAACAGCGGGACACCGAACCCGAGGTCGAGGACGAGGTAGGTGATCGCCCACGACCAGCCGATCGAGAGCCCGATCGTGGCGACGGCCATCGGCGGGATCAGGTACGACCGCAGGGCGACGAACAGCACCACGAGGAGCCCGATCGAGACGAGGATCGCCATCCGCTGGAGCGCGAGGGAGGTCTGCGCCTGGATGTCGGACGTCTCGGACGCTCCGCCCCCGTACGCGAGCCCCGTGATCTCCGGGTGGCCGGAGGCGAACGCCGAGGCGGAGGACTCGATCGTGTGGAGGAGGTGGACGGAGTCCGACGAGAGGCCGGGCGAGGAGGAGACGACCGTGAGCCAGACCGTCCGTCCATCGTTCCCGAGGTACGGCGCGAGCGTCCCCGAGAGCGTCGCCTGCACCGAGGCCGGAGCCGTGGACCAGTTCAACCACGCGCCGAGCGCCGCGCCGGTCGGTCCGACCGGGGACCCGACCCGGGCGACGCCGGCGGTGGCGGAGAAGGTACGGGTGAGCGCCGCCAAATCTCCGAACTCGACCGCGTTCGGCGTCGTCCCGACCACGAGCGGCGCGGAGAACGTGACCAGGACGTCGGAGGGGAAGGCGAACCCGGGTCCGAACTTCTCGTTCAGCTCGGCGAGCCCGTTCGTCGCGGGGTGCCCGGCCGGGAGCTGGCCGTAGAAATCGTACGATTCGGGAACGTTGATGGCGACGTAGAGCAACGGGATGGAGACGAGGAGGACGACGGCGACGATCGTCTTCGGGCGGCGCTGGCTCAGTCGCCCCGCCCGATAGAAGTACCCGCTCTCGCTCGCCAGCTTCGCCCGACGCTGGGCGGGGGCCGCCTCGAACTTCGCCCCGGTCTGCGGCCAGAAGATCCGGGGGCCGATGATGACGAGGAGGGCGGGGATCAGGGTGAGGGAGATCAGGACGGTGATCAGGATCGCCAGGGAGAGGACCGAGCCCCACTGGCTCAGCAGGGTGACGCCCGAGAGCGTGAGGGCGAGCGTGGCCAGGATCGCGGTCCCGCCGCTCGTCGCGATCGATTGCCCGGCCCAGGTGGTCGACGTGATCAGGGCCTCCTCCGGGGTCCGGCCCGCGATCAGCTCCTCCCGGTACCGGGCGACGAGGAAGATCGCATAGTCGGTTCCCACCCCGAGGACGAAGGTCGTGACGAGCTCGATCGAGGTGACGTCGACGTGGGCGACGAGCGTCCCGACGACGACCACCCCCGCGGTGGCGAGTCCGAGCGCGAGCCCGAGGGCCCCGAACGTGATCAGCGGGGCGAGCGGCGCCCGGAAGTAGGCGATCGTGATCAGAACGAGGACGAGAAGCGTGAGGGGCAGGACGATCGAGAGGCTGGAGCTCAGGTCGGTGGATTCGTTCTGGTCGAGCGCGGCCCCCCCCGTCTGGTAGTACTGGACGGTGCCGGAGACCCCGGCCGACGCGAGGGCCGCCGGGACCACCCGATTCAACTCGAGCACATCGGAGAAGACGGGGGTCGAACCGGACGCGGTCGTGTAACCATCGTCCTTGGAGTACGCGACGATCAGGAGGGTCGCCGTGCCGTCGGCCGACAGGAACTGCTGACGGATCGAGAGCGGGATCGGGAGCGGGTAGCTCGCGACCGGCGTGGTGTTGGCGAGCTGGGCGCCCCAGCGGACCGCGGCCGCCGCCGTCGGGCCGGACGAGGGCCAACCCGACCAGACCTGTGAGATCCAGCCGGCGGGGAGCCCGGCTCCCGTGGCGAGGACGGTCGAAGCAACGGACCGGAGATTCGGCCAAGATGTGAAGTTCTCGAGGCCGAGGCCGCCGAGAACGATCGAGGGCACGAGGCGGGCCGACGCGTTCGGCACGAGAGTGGGCAGGAGGGAGCTCTCCCCGACCCGGGCGGCGGAGTCGGCGCACGGGACGACGGCCGCCGGAGCGGCCGCGCAGTTGGCGGAGCCGTTGAAGCCGCTCCCGCCGGCTCCCGTGTAGAAGGCGTTCAGGACCGCGGTCGCGCTCGCATTCCCCCCCAACGAGGTGATCGTCAGGTTGTACGCCGGGAGGTTCGACGCCGAGGGAGAACGGCCGGGGTTCGCGACGAGCTGGGCTTGCCAGTTCGCGACGAACGCCGCCGGAGGTCCCCAAAGGAGTTGCGCCGACTGGTTGATTGGGAGCAGCACCGAGTCGGGTCCCGTGGCTCCCCCGACGATGACGCGGTTCGCGAGCTCCGCGGTCCCACCCAGGTAGCCGCCATACGCCGAATAGAGCGAAGAGACGCCGGCGAGGTACGCCAGCGAGGTATCGCCCGAGATCCGACCGCTCACCGCCACCGTGGCCGCCTGATCCTGCGGACTCGTGATGTTCGACCCGACGAGCAGGACATAGCTCGCGGACCCCGCGGTCTCGTTCGGGAACAGCTGGGCGATCTCCCGCGCGGCCACCGCGCTCGGGGCGGAGTGCGGGAGGGTGGTGGCGGAGTTCGTCGTGACGGTGCCGACCTTCGGCAGGAGCGGGAGCGCGACGAGCAGGAGCAGGATCCAGAAGATCACCGGGTACCACGGGTGCCGCTGGATGCCCCGGCCCAGGCGACCGAACGCCCGGGCGCCGAAGGTCGAATCCGCCGCGCCGCCGGTCACGGTCTCGGGCGGAGCTACGGTGAGGATAACGCTATCCGGCCTTGGCCGCCGGGGCTTCCGGGGCGGCGGTCTTCCGCCAGCTGGCGGGGTACTCCGCGGCGTCGGCGATGACCCGGCCCGCATCGATCACCCAGCCGTGCTTCCGGTGGGAGAGGTCGACGGAGTCGACGAGGGCCCGGCCGAGGGCGACGAGGTGGCCGGTCCGCGAAACGAGGGCAACCGATTGGCCGGCGGAGAACGGTCGTAGCACACGGTCGATCCCGCCGCCGGCGAGGTCGGCGCCGTGCGCGACCGCGGCGGCCGCCGAGTCCCGCAGGATCACCTGGGGGAACTCCTGCCAGACCTCCGCCATCGGGTGGAGGAGGGCGAGGAGCGACTCCGGCGAACCGGCCCGGGCGCGGGTGACGGCGTCGGCGAGCGCCGCGAGAGGGACCGACTGGCCCTCGACGAACGGGCCGGTCCCGGTCCGACGGAGCTCCTCCAAGTGACCGCCGACCCCGAGCGCGTCCCCGAGGTCGGCCGCGAGCGTCCGGACGTACGTCCCCGAGTCGCCGACGACGTCGAGGAGGAGTTTCGAGCCGGTCCGCTCGATCAGGTCGAGCCGGTGGATCGTGCGGATCCGCCGCTCCCGCTTCACCGCCGAGCGGACCGGCGGGGTCTGGAAGATCGGGCCTTTGAACTCCTCGAGCGCGGCCCGGACCGACGTCTCGCTCGCCTCTCCGTGGAGCACGGCGACGCCGATGTACCGTTTCGGGAACTGGAGAACGAGCGGGAGGAGCTTGAGCGCCGGGCCGACCCCGATCCACAGGACGCCCGAGACGTTTGGGTCGAGCGTGCCCGCGTGACCGGCCCGCTCGAGTCCGAGGAGGTCCCGGACCCAGGCCGTAACCTGATGGGAGGTGGGACCGCGCGGCTTGTCGATGAGGAGGAACGCCCCCTCCGAAAGGCGCGCCGCGACCGGCGCGGGCCACGGCTCGCTCACGGCGTCCTCGGGCGGGCCAGGAACTCGGCGATGGCCCGGACGACGTCGTCCGGCGGGGCGTGCGTGGAGTCGACGGTGAGGTCCGGGGTCTCCTTCTCGAGGTCGATGCCGTAGTATCGCAGGTAGCGAGCGCGTTCGCTCGCCTCGCGATCCCGGGTCGCCCGCCCCACGTCGTCGACGGTTCCCCCGTCCCGCCGGGCGAGGCGCTCCCAACGCGTCCGCTCCTCGGCGGTGACGACGACGTACCGGTTCGGGAGGCCGCGCCGCCGCAGGAGCGGTCCGGTAAGCCGGCCGTCGAGCAGGCGGGTCGGCGAGGCGAGGCGGACCATCTCGGCGTCGAGGCCGAGGTCGATCGTCGGGTCGGCTTCCGCGAGCGTGCCGAGCTCGGCGAGGGTGATCCCCCGCTGCTTCGCCGAGGCCCGGAACAGCTCCCCGGCGCTCACGAACTCGAGACCGAGCTGCGCGGCCAGCGCGCGACCGGCGGTCGACTTCCCGCTCCCCGGCGGGCCGCCGATCGTGAGGACCGGCTCGGTCACGCGCTCGGCCCCGCCGCGCCAGCGCCCGCCGGCGTCGCGAGACCGTGGGCCCGTTCGTAGCGGAGCAGCGCGTAGTGCTTCAGGACCCGCCGGAACACGAGCGAAAGCGGCACGGTGTAGAGGGTGAACAGGAGGAACCAGACCGGGATCGGGAGCGGGTGCAGCGGCGCGAGGAGATTGACCTGGGCCCCGCCGAGGCTCACCACGGCGCCTCCGGTCTGGAGCGAGGCGGCCTGCAGGATGAACAGCCCGACCCAGGTGTAGATCGCGATCACGAGGAACCAGGTGACCGCCATCCCCTTCAGCTGGGCGATCGAGACCTCACCGGAGAGTTTCGTCAACTCGTTCTGCCGGGGCTTCAGCGCCTCGACCCGGTCCTTCTTCCCGGATTTCATCGCCGCCATCTGGACCTTCCGGAAGGCGGTGCTCCACGACTGGACCTTCGCCGCCTTCACCCAGTCGGTCGTCCAGTTGTACGCGGCCGCGGTGAGGAGCATCTCGATCACGGCGGCGAGAAACATCGTCAGGAGCAGGTAGGAGTGGTTGAACCCGATCAGGGGGGCGAGGGCAAACCCGAACGTCGTCGCGACGCCGTTTCGGGTCGAGTTGTCGAAGATCATCCAGAGGCCGAGGATGAACAGGAACGTCAGGACGAACGTCGAGATCTTGAACGCGGGCGGGGGCGGCCGGGCGGGCGCCGCGGGGGTGGTCGACTCGGTTTCCTCGTCGTCGCCGTCCGACGCGACCGGCTCGTCCTTCTCGTCGGCCTGGCTCGGCAGCGGGAGCTGCGCCGCCATCGGCCTAGGACTCCCCGCCGAGGAACCGGCGGAGCAGCGGGTTCATCTCCATCAGCTGCTCGCGGCCCATCGCCTCGTAGAGGTTGATGATGATCCCGACGGTGAGCAGCACGCCGGTGCCGCTCGCGTTCCCGACCGTGCCGATCAGGTCGGCGCCGGCCGCGAGGGCGCCGACGGCGGCCCCCGAGATGATCGTGATGACCGGGATGTACCGCTCGAGGACGCGGCGGAGCACGCGCGGCTCCCGACGGAATCCGGGGATCTGCATCCCGGACGCCTCGATCTGCCGCGCGACCGCTTCCGGGCCCATGTTCGTCGTCTGGATCCAGAACCGGGCGAAGATGATCGACCCGGTGACCATCACGGAGAAGTAGATCAGGACGTGCGCGAGGTCCTGCCACCAGACGTGGCCGACGAGGAGCGACCCGTACGTCTGGGCGTTCAGGAGCGGAAGCAGCCACGATTCGAGGCCGTTCACCGTGGACAGGTAGTAGGCCGCCCCGGTTAATGGCGTCGTTTGACTCACCCCT
>DAIQBL010000069.1:0-7926 GCA_036781185.1 Thermoplasmatota archaeon
TCGACCCGGTCCGGGGCCGCCCGTGGCTGGTCGTGGCCGACCTCCACCTCGGGCTCACCGTCGGGGACCGGGGCGCCCCTGGGCCGCCGGAAGGGTCGCCGGAGGCGCTCCGGGACCGCCTCCTCGACGCGTGCCGGGCGTCGGGCGTCGCCCGGCTCCTCATTGCCGGCGACGTGAAGCACCCGATCGTCGGGACGCCGAGGTCGCTGCGCCCGGCGGTGTTCGGCGTGTTCGCCGACCTCCTCGCGGAGGGGATCGAGGTCGAGGTCGTGCTCGGCAACCACGACGTCGGGCTCGCCCCCCATCTTCCCCGGGAAGTGGCCGTCCATCCCGCGGAGGGGCTGCTTCGGGATGGGGTCGGCGTGTTCCACGGACATCGTTGGCCATCGAACGCCGTCCTCGGAGCGGAGCGCCTCGTCACCGGCCATTTGCACCCGGGATACCGGTTTGCCTCGACCGGGGAGTCCGCCTCCGGCAAGCTCGCCTGTTGGGTGCGCACGGAGTTCCCGCCGCGACCGCCCGGCGCCGAACCGCGGCGATTCGCGGCGCGCGAACTCATCGTCCTGCCGGCGTTCCACCCCCTCGCGGGGCGCGAGGCGCTGAACCGGGAGAAGCCCCGGCGGGGCCGGTCGTTCCTGTTCGGCCGGTTCCTCGGCGAGGGAACTCCTCGCGCCTACCTGCTCGACGGAACGGATGTCGGACCGATCGTCACGCCGACGCCCCGCCCCCGCCCCGCAGGGCGGCGACGAGCTCGACCGGCTCGGTGACCGGGGCAAGGCATCGCGTGCCGAAGCAGACGAGCGCGCGCGTGGTCGTCCCACCGGTCCCGAGCTCGTCCGGCAGGCTGAAAGGCGGCGGCGGCGCGCCCCGGAACACCCAGAGGTTCGGGTGGTACGTCCGGTCGGCCGCCCGGGCGAGCCGGTCGGCCTCGGGGCCCTGCCCCTCGATCACGACGCGGGCCGGGGCGACGTCGAGCGCGCCGGCGGCGAACGCGGCGCTTCCGGCGAACAGTCCGGTCGGGCCGAGCCGCGCGGCGAGAGCCGCCACGAGCGGGCGCGCCATCTCGCGCCAGGACTCTTCGCCCGTCAGGGCCGCGAGGCGCACGAGCGCGATCGCGACCGCGGAGTTCGGGGCGAGGTTCGGCGTGTCTTCGAGAGGATACGCCGGCTCGTCGACCGCTCCGACCTTCGGTCCGTCGTACAGACGGGGCGCGAGGTCGCGCAGCAGGCCGCTCTCCACGCGGAACTCGCGATCGATCAGTTGGAGCAGGACCCCGGCGGCCTCGACGTATCGGGGCTCGACCGTGGCGCCGGCGAGCTCGACGAGGCCGAGCGCCATGGCCGCCTGGTCGGCGAGGAGTCCGTGGCCGGTCCCCGACGGTCCGTCGAGCCGGTGGACCACGCCGAGGTCCGGGGCGTAGCCGGTCCGGAGGAACCGGTCGGCGGCGCGTCGGGCGGTGGCGAGCCAGTCGGCCCGACCGGCCGAGCGTCCGGCGCGCGCGAACGCGCGGAGGAACAGCCCGTTGAGGTCCGCGTACAGGGTCCGGTCGACGAGCGGGGCGGGACGTCGACCCCGGGCCTCCCGCATCTTGGTGACGGCGGAGACGAGCCGTCGGCGGGCCTCGGGCTCATCGATCCCGAGGTCGGTCGCGAGCTCCGCGTCCGAGAGGAGGCGGTACAGGACGTTGCGTTCGGCGTCGTGGGGCATCCGGCCGTCGGTCCCCACTCCGAACGTGCGCGTCACGAGCCGCAGCTCGTCCGGGGCGAGGAGCGCCTTCAGCTCGGGCCGGCTCCAGGTGAAGTACCCTCCATCGTCGCCCGGAGCGTTGTCGGCGTCCTGACTGGCACCGAAGCCGCCGGCCGGGTCGGCGAGAACGGAGGACGTCCAGTCAACCGTGGCGGCGATCGCCTCGGCGAACCGGGTCTGCGGGTCGACCCGGTCGACGTCGACGAGGGCGGCCAGCAATTCCGCGTTGTCGGCGCCCATCTTCTCGAAGTGGGGGATGTGCCACGCCTCGTCGACCGAGTAGCGGTGGAACCCGCCGCCGACCTGGTCGAAGATCCCGCCGTCGACCATCTGCTGGAGCGTCGCGACCGCGCGCGCCGACGAGCGGGGGTCGCCGCCGAGGAATCCGTCGAGCAGGAGGAACTCGAGGCCGCCGGCGTGGGGGAACTTCGGCGCCTGGCCGAACCCCGCGTGGACCGGGTCGTAGCTATCGTGGATCGACGTGCGCACGCGCGCGAGGAATTCGGGATTCGACGTCGCCCGCGACGCCCGCCCCTCGGACATCCGGGCGAGCGCGCCTCGCACGACCTCGGTGTTCTGGCGGACCTTCTCCGGTTCCTCGCGGTACAGCCGGGCGACCTCCTGGAGGACGCGCCGGAATCCGGGCCGCCCCATGCCGTCCTGAGGGGGGAAGTACGTCCCCCCGAGGAACACCTCGCCCTCCGGCGTCGCGAACGCCGTGAGCGGCCAGCCGCCCTCGCCGGTGATTGCGTTCACCTGCCGCTGGAACCGCCGGTCGACCTCCGGGTTCTCGTCGCGGTCGACCTTCACGGCCACGAACCCCTCGGCGAGGAGGCGGGCGACCTCGGGGTCGGAGTACGTCCCCTCGTCCATCACGTGGCACCAATGGCACCAGACCGCCCCGACGTCCACGAGCACCGGGCGGCGAAGCCGCTTCGCGAGCTCGAACGGCTCCTCGCCCCAGGGATGCCAGTCGATCGACTGCTCGGCCGCGCTCCGCAGGTAGACGGACGCCGCGTTCGCGAGTCGATGCGCCTTCGGCGGGGCGGCCGATTCCGGCGCCTTCGCGGGCATCGTTCGGACCACCGTCCGTCGCGAGCTTTACCGTTGCCCGGGGGGTTCGACGCCGCGAGCGACCTACCCGAACGCCACCGTCCCGCGACCCGTTATAACCCGGGCCTCCGTGGGGCGGCCGCTTCGGACGGTCCGTCGATGGAGATGCAACCCGGCCAGATGGCATACGACCGGGCCATCACGGTCTTCTCGCCCGACGGCCGCCTCTTCCAGGTCGAGTACGCCCGCGAAGCGGTCCGCCGCGGCGCGACCACGGCCGGCGTCTGCTACGAGGACGGCGTCGTGCTCGTCGCCGACCGGCGCATCCCGAACCCGAAGCTCGCCGAGCCCGCCAGTCTCGAGAAGATCCACGTCATCGACGAGCACATTGCCTGCGCGACGGCCGGGCTCGTCGCGGACGCCCGAGTCCTCGTCGACTACGCGCGACTCGCCGCCCAGATCAACCGCGTCACCTACTCCGAGCCGGTCTCCGTCGAGCTCCTCGTCCGCCGGATCTGCGACTACAAGCAGCAGTACACCCAATTCGGCGGCGTCCGCCCGTTCGGGACGGCGCTGCTCGTCGGCGGATTCGACGACTCGGGCGTTCACCTGTACGAGACGGAGCCGTCCGGCTCCCTGACCAGCTTCAAGGCGACCTCGACGGGCGGCAACAAGGCCCCCGTGATGGAGCTGTTCGAGCAGAAGCACAAGCCCCATATGGACGCGGACGCCGCGGTCCTCCTCGCGCTTGAGGGGCTCCGCCAGTCCCTCGACGAGAGCGCGACGCTCGGCCAGGTGGAGGTCCTCACGCTCGACCGGACGCGCGGGCCGCACCGGCTCTCCGGTGAGGAAACTCAGAAGTACGTCGCTCGGCTCCCGGCTTCCGGACCGGGCACCCGACCGTCCCGCCCATAGGCGGCCGGGCCCCCCGAGGGCACTGATGGTCACGGTCGAGGACGCCGTCGTGGCGCGGTGGGAGAAAGGCGGGTCCCGCTTCGAGGTGCTCGTCGACCCGGCCGCGGTCCAGGCGCTGAAGGACGGGCGGACGGTCGACCTCTCCGACAAGCTCGCCCTTGACCAGGTGTTCAAGGACGCGAAGAAGGGCGACAAGATCTCGGCCGAACACCTCGAGAAGACGTTTCACACCCGGGACCTCGCGGAGATCGCGCGGCAGATCATCCTCAACGGCGAGGTGCAGGTCACGACCGACCAGCGCCACGAGCTCCAGGCGGCGAAGCACAAACAGATCGTCGCGACGATCGCCCGGAACGCGATGAACCCCCAGACGGGCGCGCCCCACCCACCGGCCCGCATCGAGGCGGCGATGGTGGAGGCGAAGGTCCACGTCGACCCGTTCCGCTCGGCCGACCAGCAGGTCGCGGAGATCATCGTCAAGCTCCGGCCGTTGTTGCCGATCCGGCTCGACACGGTCCGGGTCCGCGTGAAGGTCCCGGCCCAGTTCTACCCCCGCGTGATCGGGGAATTGAAGGCGCTCGGCAAGCTCGCGGACGAGCAGTGGCTCCCCGATGGCGCGTGGAGCGCCGTGCTCGAAATTCCCGCCGGCGTGCAGACCGAACTCTACGAGAAGCTCAACGCGCGCACGAAGGGCGCCGCCGAGACCGCGCTCGTTAAATAAACGGGCTCGGTCGCGCGGCCCGGTGCACGAGCAGCAATGGGACATGGACATCGCCGCGGCCACCGTGGCCGTGGCCCAGGAGGCGTTCCCCCCCGAACGGACGGGGAACGCACGTTAGTTCTCCCCGGTGAGGAGATCGACGTTCGCGGGCTTCAACCGGGCCCGGGCACGTATCGCGTCGAAGGACGCACGTACGCGTCCGTGCTCGGATTGCTCTCCCGGCGACCGCCGGTCGTCCGGGTGATCCCGCTTTCCGGCCGCTATCTCCCGAAACCCCAGGACATCGTTGTCGGCACGGTCACGGACGTCCAGACGACGTTCTGGTTGCTCGACATCGCCGCGCCCCGGTGGGCCCCGCTCCACATGACCGGCACGCCCTGGAAGATCGACGTCGGCGAGCTCGGCCAGTACTTGCGCGTCGGCGACACCGTCGTCGTCGCGATCGAGAGCATCGACCCGACCGGACGGATCGGCGTGACGATGCTCGGCGACGACCTCGGCAAAGTCGACGGCGGCACGGTCGTGACGATCTCGCCGGCGAAGGTGCCGCGCGTCATCGGCCGCTCCGGCTCCATGATCCAGATGTTGAGCGCGGAGACCGGCTGTCGGATCGCCGTCGGCCAGAACGGCCGGATCTGGGTCGACGGGCCGGCCGATGGGATGGTCCGGGTACGCGAGGCGCTCCGGCTCATCGAGGAGGAGGGGCAACGCTCCGGCCTCACGGAGCGGGTCGCCGGCTACCTCGGCTCGACCCGCGACCCGAACGACGCCCGCGGACCGATTCCGACGCCCACGCGCCCCCCCTTCGAGCCGCCGAGCCCGCTCGACCCCGGCGATGAGCCGGACGACGGGGACGACGAGGTCGGACCGGCGCCGTTCTAGGATTCCATTCCACACGGAGATACACCATGGGAAGCGTTGGAGCGAAGGAGGTCCCGGTCCTGCTGAGCCCGGACGGCAAGCGGATCGACGGACGGCAACTCGACGAACTACGGTCGATGCGGATCGTCGCCGGTGCCCTGCACCAGGCCGACGGCTCGGCGTTCGTCGAATGGGGCGCGAACAAGGTGATGGCGGCGGTCTACGGACCGCGCGAAGTCCATCCGCGCCACCTGCAGCAGAACAACAAGGCGATCGTCCAGTGCAAGTACAACATGGCGGCGTTCTCCGTCGACGAGCGCAAGCGCCCCGGCCTCGACCGGCGCTCCCAGGAGATCAGCAAGGTGATCGCGGAGGCGTTCGAGTCGGTGATCTTCGTCGAGGAGTTCCCCCGCACGAGCATCGACATCTACATCGAGGTCCTGCAGGCGAACGCGGGGACCCGGTGCGCCGGCGTCGTCGCCGCCTCCGTCGCGCTCGCGGACGCGGGGATCCCGATGGTCGACCTGTTGCCCGCGGTCGCGGTCGGCAAGGTCGCGGGCCAGATCGCGCTCGACCTCAAGAAGGAGGAGGACAACTTCGGCGAGGCCGACCTCCCGATGGCGCTCGTCCCGCAGTCCGGCCGGCTCGTGCTGCTCCAGATGGAGGGGCACATGACCGCCGAGGAGCTCTCGAAATCGCTCGACCTCGGCGTCGTCGGTTGCCGGGCCATCTACGAGAAGATGAAGCAGGCGCTGCGGGACCGGTACCAGCTGGGCGGACCGGCCGAGGGGGCCAGCGCATGACGAACGAAGTCACCGCCGAGATCCTCGCCACCCACATCCTCGACCTCGCGCGCGAGGGACGCCGGCTCGACGGCCGCGCGATCGATGAGTACCGGAAGGTCACGGTCGAGCCGGGGTTCGTCGCTTCGGCCGACGGCTCCGCCCTCGCCCGTATCGGACCGACCGCGGTCGTGGCCGGCGTGAAGCTCGAGCTTGGGAAGCCGTTCCCGGACACGCCGAACGCGGGCGTCCTCACGACGAACGCCGAGCTCGTCCCGCTCTCCAACCCGACGTTCGAGCCCGGTCCCCCCCACCCGCGGGCGATCGAGGTGTCGCGGGTCATCGACCGCGCGATCCGGGCGGCCGAGGCGATCGACCTCACGAAGCTGTGCGTCACGCCGGGTGAGAAGACCTGGGTCTGCTACGTCGACGTCCATGTCATCGACCACTCCGGGAACCTGATCGACGCCGGGTCGCTCGCGGCGCTGACCGCCCTCCTCCACGCGACGCTCCCGGCGAAGCGGTTCGGGGTCGCCGAGTCGGACTCCCGACTCGACGTCCGGCACAAGCCGGTCGAGACCACGTTCGTCCGCCTCGGCGACGCGATCGTCGTCGACCCGTCGTTCGATGAGGAGCTCGCCTGCCAGGGTCGGCTCACGATCGCGACCGACGAGGCCAGCAACATCGTCGCAATGCAGAAGGGTCTGATCGGCGCCTTCTCCCCCGAAGACGTCAAATCCCTCGCGGAGCGGGCGTTCCACCACGGCGACCGGATGCGAAAGCTCGCCGAAGGGGCCTAGATGAGCAAGCGCACGAAGAAGGTCGGCAACACCGGCTGGATGGGACCCCGGTACGGGATCCGGATCCGCCGCCGCGTCCTCGAGATCGACCGGGCCCGCGAGGCGGCCGCCGCCTGCCCGAAGTGCTCCACCGTCACGGTCCGGCGGATCGCGAGCGGCGTGTTCGAGTGCCGGCGCTGCGGGGTCAAGTTCGCGAGCGGGGCGTACCTGTTCACGCCCGCGCCGCCGATCACGCGCTCGGAGAAGGACGCCGCCGCCGTGACCGCAAACGTCTAATCGGGCGGTCCGGAGTTCTCGACATGTTCCGGTGCATCCGCTGCGGGGAAGCGCTCCCGAGCGACTCCAACCTGTTCGGCGTCCGCTGCGACAACTGCGGCGGGAAGATCTTCACGAAGGAGCACCCGAACGTGAAGAAGGTCCTGAAGGCCCGCTAGCGTCCGCTGACCACCGAGCGCAGGTCCGCCCGATCCGGATGCCGCGCCGCTAGGGCGACGACGGCCGGTACCGGATCTCCAATGGCTCGGTTACCGCCGAGGCCGTCAGCAACGGCAACGCCCCCGGGACTCTCCACCTCGAGGCGAAGTGGATGAGAGTGAGGAGTACAGGGAGGACATCCGCCCCCTTCTTCGTCAGTTCCCAGCGCACGAAGCCACGTCGGCGCTCCGCGCGCCCGATGAATCCCTCGAGTTCCAGCTCCCGAAGGCGCATCGCGAGCACGCGACGGTTCATGCCCGGGGACGCACGGAGCATCTCGTTGAATCGCTGCGCCCGGTGGAGGGCGATGTTCATCAGGATTAGCAACGCCCACTTGCGGCCGAGGACTCCGAGGCTCGCTTGCACTGGGTACGCCGTGAAGTTCAGCCGGACCCGGACGCGTCCGGCCCGGTGCGTCCGTGCCCCCATGCCCGGTCTACTTCCGTTCGCCTACTGAAGCATATACACTGGACGGATGGGGAACGCTCGAGGAGGGTGGTACGGCATGGTCTACCTGAGCGACGAGGGGAGCGAGTTCGAGGCGCCGATCGACTTCGTCTGGAAGTACATCTTC
>DAIQBL010000070.1:0-7900 GCA_036781185.1 Thermoplasmatota archaeon
GAAAGCGGTCGAGACGGCGCACCTCGCCGACCTGTTCGGCGGGGGCGGCCTCGGCGGGGTCGCCGCGGTCCTCGGCGGCGGCCTCGAGATCCGGGACCGGGCGGGGATCCCGCCCTGGGGAAGGATCCGTCGACTCCCGTTCCCCGATCCTGTGTTCGTCACAGTCCTCGGGCGTCCCATCCCCTCTCCGTCGCTGCTGCGGAGCGCCGACTTCCTCGAGCGCGTCGAAGCGGCCGCCGCCCCCGGACTCCGCTCGCTCGCCGACCGCGCGACCCCGATGCGCTTTCTTCGCGAATCGGAGCAGTTCACGGACCGCCTCGACCTCGCGCCACCGGCGGTCCGGCGGGCGATCGTCCGGCTGCGACGGACCGGCGCGTCCGTCGCGCAGGCGATGTTCGGCCGGACCGTCTTCGCCGTACCGTCCGGTGTCGAGGGCCGCGCTCGGCTGATCGAAGCGCTTTCCGAGGCTCGGCTCCCCGGGGTCGAGCTCCGAGCCGCCGCTCCGTCTTCGCAAGCGCTTTAAACGGCGGCCCAGTCGGCGCGACCCCATGACACGGAAGCCGGCCCGGATGTACCGGGAGATCGAGGGCCAGGTGTACACCCGGCAGGAGTACATGGGCGGCATTCCGGCGTGCCGGATCACCCAGTTCGATACCGGCAATCTCCACGAGAAGTTCGCGCTCTCCCTCTCGCTCGGCTGCGAGGAGGCCGCGCAGGTCCGCGATACCGCTCTCGAGGCCGCCCGCGTGAGCGCGGTCCGGGTGATGGAGAAGGCGGCGCCGAACCAGTACCACGTGAAGGTTCGGCGGTACCCCCACCAGATTCTCCGCGAGCACAAGATGGCGATGGGCGCCGGCGCCGACCGGATCTCCTCCGGGATGCGCGGGGCGTTCGGCAAGCCGGTCTGGCACGCCGTGCGCGCTCAGATCGGGATGGAACTGATCACCGTCTCCACGACCGAAGAACACCTCGTCGACGCGAAAGAGGCGATGCGAAAGGCCTCCCACAAGCTCCCGATCCCCACGCGCGTCGTCGTCCGCCACCGCCCCGTGGCGGCCTAGTCCCGACTCGCGACGGACCTTACGTCGGCGCGGCCGACGCCGGAGCGCGCGCGATCAAGACCGGGCACGTGACGTGGTGGCTGACCGCGTCCGAGACGCTGCCGAGCAGGAGGCGCTTTGCGGTGGAGAGCCCGCGCGATCCGAGCACGAGAAGGTCGGTCGGGTGCTTCTCGACGTGGGCGATGATCTCGTCGACGACCACGCCCTCGAGCGACTCGCCGGTCGTCGCGACCCCGGCGGCCTCGGCTTTCCGGACCGCCTTGTCGACGATCCCCCGGTAGAAGTTGGTCTCGGCCTCCGGCACTTCGGTCGGCACCCACGGCTCCGAGGACGAGACGAAGACCGGCTGCAGCGGAGCGACCGAGATGACGGTGAGCGCGCTCTGGTACCGGCGGGCGAGGTCGAGCGCGAGGTCGAAGGCGAGCTCGCCCATCTTCGAGCCGTCGATGGCGACGGTGATCCGGGCGAACGGCGGAAGTCCCATCGGCCGCGCCACTCGGGGCCGCTACATGGGAGTTGTGGGGCGACCGGACCCGACAGGACCGACGGAACCATTAAGCCCGGAACCCCCCCATCGTGACGAGAGGCGCCATCGTGGCCCCCACGTGCTCCAATTGCGGCGCGAGCGATTTCGTCTGGGCCAACGAGCTGAAGACCGGGAATCTGAGCGGGGGAACCCTGTCGCTCCGGTCGCGGGGCGAGATCCCGCTCGGGACCCGGATCTGCCGGACCTGCGGGCACGCGGACCTCTTCCTCCGAGAACTCGCGATCCTCCAGCAGCCGCACATGTGGCGGCCGGGTGAGTTCATTCCGATCACGCCGAAGCCCGTCGCGCCGAAGCCGGCGCCCACCCATCCGCACACCCATACACCGGCGGCTCCGCCCCCCCCGCCGCCGCCCGCGCCGACTCCGCCGCCCCCGGCCTCGAACCCACTGGCGGCCCCCCCGTCGGCTCCGCTCGCCGCCGCGCCGGCCGTGGCTGGAACCACGGGGTCGACGGGGAATTCGTCCCCGCCCCCCAGCGCGTCCTCGACCCGATCCGCTCCCTCCAGTCCCCCACCTCGCGAGGAGATGCCCCGACGGGAGCCCACTCCTTCGCTCACGCCCGCCCTCCCGGATATGGAGGACTCGCCGCCCCTTCGGGAGTCCGAGGCCGACCCGGAGGCCGCCCCACCCAAGCCGAAGCCCGCGCGCCGGAAGACCGCCCGGTCGAAGGCGGCTACGAACGACTCGTAGGTCGAGGGCCGAGCGGTTCGTCCGCCGCCCACTCGAGGAGCGGCACGAGGGCCCGCCGAAGCTCGGTTCCCCGGCCGGTCAGCGAATAGCTGACGCGCGCGCCCGGCTTCGGCCCGAACCTCCGCTCGACGAGCCCGAGCGCCTCGAGGTCCCGGAGACGTCCGGAGAGCGCCTTCGCGCCGACGCCGTCGATCGCGGCGGCCAGCTCGGAAAATCGGCTCACGGGCCGGTTGCCCAGGACTCCCATCAACGGAAGGGTCCATTTCTTCCCCAGCGCGTCCGTCACGCCCCCGGCCGGATCGATGCAGTACTCGTGCCCGTCCACCCGGATCATGCACGCGACCGTCCGGTCCGCGACCCCGCCGACCGACCTCCTGCGACCGGGCGCGGACCTCATGACGGATGGGATACCGGAGTGGCCATTATCATCCTCTCCCCGCGGACCGGGTCGCGGGCCGCGCGACGCGCGCGTCGATGGCTCGGCCCCATCCGATTAGCGCGAATAGCGGGGCATGGATTTGAACCATGGATCTACGGGTTATGAGCCCGCCGGGATTTCAGTATCGACGGGGAAGGTCCCCGTCGACGTTCCTGACTACCCCACCCCGCTACGGCGCGCGGGAATCTCGCACTCTATATGAGCCTTGACGGAATCCGAGCGCGTGACGAGCGGCCGACAGCCCCGGCGAGCGCGAACGGGCGACGCGCGACGGCGTACGAAGGTCGGGCCCGACGCCGAGGAAGCGAGGCTACTCCAATGGCTCCTCGAGCCGAGCCAACCCGCGGCCCGGTACCGCGCGCTCGTCGACTTGCTGGACCGGCCCGCGCGGGACCCCGAGGTCCGGGCCGCCCACGCGCGCATCCCGAAGACCGGGTGGGCTCGAAAGCTGTTCGCGACCCAGAAGCGCGGCGGACACTGGGAATCCCCGGACGACCTCTACCGGCCGAAGTACCATTCGACGATCTGGAACGTCCAGGTCCTCGCGCTCCTCGGCGTCACCCGGGACGACCCCCGGATGGCGGCCGCGTGCCAGCTGTTCCTCGACCAGTACGCGAGGCCGAGCGGGGGATTCGACAACGCGCCGGAGCCCGAGCCCGCCGAGCTGTGTGTGTCCGGCAACCTCACGCGCACGCTCCTCCTCGCCGGGTATGGCGCCGACCGCCGCGTGCGCGCGGGGGTCGACTGGATCGTTCGGAACCAGCTCGCCGACGGCGGCTGGCACTGCTGGCCCACCCGCAGCTTCCAGCGCGGGACGCTCGACGGCTGGGAGGGCCTCAGCGCGCTGGCGGCGGTGCCGCTCGGGCAGCGCTCCGCGGGCGTCCGCCGGTCGATCGAGAAGGGCGCGGAGTTCTTCCTGAGGCACCGGCTGATCGAGCAGGGCCGGACGCCGTACGCCCCCTGGCGACGGCTCCATTTCCCCAACCACTACTACTACGACGTCCTCGTCGGGCTCGACCTGCTGACGTCACTGGGGTACGGCGCCGACCGGCGTCTCGACGTCGCGCTCGACCTCCTCGAATCGAAGCGCCGCCCCGACGGGAGCTGGGCGATCGACCGCCAGAACCCGGACATCGGGCCGGGGGCGGGCTACCCGGCTCGCCCGTCGATGCGGCCGCTCGTGCTCGAGTCGGCCGGTCGTCCCAGCCGATGGGTCACGATGACCGCGCTCCGCCTCCGTCGGCGCGTCGCCGCCGCCCGGGCCGCCTGAACCGGAACGGCCGCCCCGGCCCGAATCGCTCCCGCGCCGGTCCGGAGCGCCGAACCCGCTAGTTGTGGTCCGGGAACCTCGCGAGGCCGCTCGGTCCGTTCGACCCCGGCGATCCGCTCGAACCCGAGCTTCCCGAGCCGCCGGTCGGTCCGGAGGTTCCGTTCACGGCGTGGCCGCCCCCGGCGTTCCCGCCGCCGGCACCCCGGGTACCGCCTCCGCCTCCCGAGCCGCCGGTGACGGTCGACCCGGCGCATCCCGTGCCGATCCCGCCGGAGCAGCTGTTGGTCCCGCCCGGTCCGGCGTTGACCGAGTTGGAGTTGATCGTGTTGCCGGAGTCCTTCAGCGGCGTGGTCGTATTGAACACGCCTCCACCGGACGCGTTCCCGCCGGGGCCTCCGTTCCCGCCGTTCCCTCCCGAGCCGGAATTCCCGCCGTTCCCGCCGGCGCGGCCGTTGCCGCCCGGTCCGCCGCCACCCCCGAGGCTCCCGTTCAATCCCCCGGAGCTACCGCCGACCCCGCCGTTTCCCCCGGGCCCGCCCGGGCCGCCGTTCCCCCCGCCCGCCCCCGGGCCGCCGTTGCCTCCGGGTCCGCCGACCCCGCCCGTCGCGGAGTTTCCGGTGATCGTGTTGCCGGTGATCGTCAGCGCGCCGCTCGAGTAGACCCCGGCGCCCGAGGCGAGTCCGCCGGCCCCGCCGACGCCGCCGGGGGCGCCGTTGCCCCCCGGGCCGCCGGAGCCGCCCATCCCGCCGCTCGCGCCGGCTCCACCACTGCCGCCATTGCCCGCGCCGGTGCTGCCGAGGCCGCCGCCTCCTCCCGAGCCGCCCGCCCCTCCAAACGTGCCGGATCCGCCTTGACCGCCGTACCCGCCACCTCCGCCGGCCCCCCCGGAGCCCGCGTCGGCCGTGTTCGATTCGATCATGTCGGAATGGATGGTGGCGTTACCGCCGGAGAAGACGCCCCCGCCGAGGGCCGGTCCGCCGGCCCCTCCGGCGCCGCCGAGGTACCCACCTTCGCCGGCCCCCCCGACCGAACCCGGGGCCCCGTCCTTGGCCCCGGAGCCGGAACCGCCGTTGTAGCCGGACAACGTGTCGTTGCTGACACCAAAGCCGCCGGAGCCGCCGGATCCCCCGCCGCCGCCCATGCCGCCGGTACCGCCGGCGCCCCCCGACCCCCCGGCGCCGCCGGAGCCGCCGTTGCCGCCGTAGTCGGTCGCGTAGGAAATCGGGCTCGTGGAGAGCGTGAGCTTCCCGGACGGTCCCGCATTGTAGATCGACCCGCCGCCGGCGAGTCCGCCGGCGCCGCCGACTCCGCTCGGGGCCCCGAGCCCGCCGTTGCCCGAGGGCCCCGCCGTCGAGCCGCTCTGGGTCCCTCCGCCGTTCCCGCCGGCCGCGCCGCCGCTCCCGTTGGGGTTGGTCGCCCCTCCGCCGCCCGGACCGCCGCCGCCGCCATTCCCGGCCGAACCACCGGAGCCGCCCGTCCCGCCGGTCCCGCCCGAGCTTCCGGCGCCACCGGCACCGCCGGTGGCCGCGTCCTGTTGGAAGCTCGTGCCGGTGATCGTCGCCGTCTTGAGGTTGAAGATCGAGCCGCCCTCGGCGGCCCCTCCGGCACCGCCCGCCGCGCCCGCGCCGGCGTCGCCGCCCGCGGCGCCCGTTGCGCCGAAGTAGCCGGCGCCCCCGGACCCACCGGAACCGCCGGTCCCGCCGCTCCTGGGGGTCCCGCCCGACCCGCCTCCGAGCGCATTGCTCCCGCCGGTCGCGCCGTTCGCCCCGAGCCCGCCGTTTCCCGCAATCCCCGCATTCCCACCCGCGCCGCCGTAGACGGCGTCAAACTGGAACGTCGAGGAGGAGATCATCATCTTGCCGGCGTTGTAGATTGCGCCGCCGGCAGCCGTTCCGCCGGCTCCGCCGTTCCCTCCGGCGGCGCCGGTGCCCGAACGACCGCTCGCCCCGTTGGCAGCGCCATTGCCGCCGTGGCCGCCGGTGGTGTTGATCGCGGAGCCGCCGGGACCTCCGTTTCCCCCTGCGCCCCCGGACCCGCCGCTGCCACCCGAGCCCCCGTTCCCGGCGGGGCCCCCGATGCCACCGATCGCCTCGTTGGAACTGAACGAATCGCTCACGAGGGTGAGCGTGCCGCCGTTGTAGATCGCTCCACCCTCCCCCGCGCCGCCCGCGCCTCCGTTTCCGCCCTTCGACCCGTTCGCGCCTGCGCCGCCCTTTCCGCCGGGCCCGCCGACCCCTCCGGGGCCGCCGGTCGAGCCGTACGTCCCGCTCCCGCCGTTCCCGCCCATGCCTCCCACGCCCCCGGCTCCTCCGGTGCCGCCCGCGGCGCCGAGGCCACCCTTCCCGCCGGTCGCGGCGTTGGCGTTGAAGGTGTCCGAGGTGAGGACCACCGTCCCGCTTTCGATCCAAATGGCGCCCCCACGGGCGACTCCTCCGGGCAGTCCGGCCCCGCCGGGGTGCCCGGGCTTACCGGCCGTGGCCGCCGTGCCCTTCGAACCGGCCTGGCCGGTCAATCCCGACCCGCTCGATCCGGGCGCGCCGTTCTGGCCGCTCACGCCCCCGATACCGAAGTTGCCGGAGTGCCCGGCGGCCCCGGTCACCGCACCGAACTCGAACAGGATCCCGGTGACGCTCAGATGGCCGCCCAGGACCACGAACAGCTGCGTGTGACCGTTGCCGCTCAGGTACACGGTGAACCCGCCGGAGGAGAGGTTCACCGTCAGATTCGAGGTGATGTTGATCGGCTTGGTCATCGTGAGCGGCGTGCAGCTGCGCCCGAAGGTGGCGTTCCCGCCGGCGGCGATGGCGGCCGCGAGCGCGCTCTCCGTACAGTTCGAGATTGTCGTCGTCGTGAATGTGCCGAGGCCGCTCCGGTCGGATCGGACCATTCCGGGGTCCCGGCCAAGCGCGGGGACCAGTGCCAGGACGAGTACCGCCGTAAGGGTCGTGACGAGAAGAATCGTGCCGGCGTTCCGTCCTCGTGCGTCCATGGCTTGAGACCTGCACCCGCCCCGACGGAGTTCTCGACGATAAAGGGCAAGGATTGTCGCATTCTGCGGACGCGCCCGGATCGGTCGACCCCTCGTCGGCCGGCAAGCCGGAACGGGTCGTACTCGGCTCGGCTCCGCGACTCTCCGCTGGCGCGAAGACGACCGGGCCTTCGGAGCCGGTTACCGATCTCGTCCGACTCGTGGGGCGCCGGGCGGTCGACCGACCCCTGGCTGAACGCCGACCTCGAGGGAACTCGGAAGAGGTCCGGCGACGAGAGTGCCGATCCAGGAGCCGGAATCGGAAGGACCGCGAGACGCGGGCGCGCCGGTAGCACGAGAGTTACGCCCCGCAAGGGAGGTCACGCCGGCGAGTTGGCAGGACGAGGTCGGCACGTTTACCTGGCCGTCGGGGGAGGACCAGCCGCGGGAGGGGTGGGCCAAGAAGTTCCAAGCCCGTTGGGGCCGAC
This sequence comes from Thermoplasmatota archaeon, assembly GCA_036781185.1. Taxonomy (GTDB): domain Archaea; phylum Thermoplasmatota; class Thermoplasmata; order Lutacidiplasmatales; family UBA184; genus Lutacidiplasma. The sequence continues at coordinate 7,463 of DAIQBL010000070.1, forward strand.
ACAGATCTCGAACTTTACCAAAGCCAATATATGTTAATCTTTCATTAACTTCCCCGGATGCCGCCACGGAAACCGGACACGAGTGGAGGGTTCCGCCCCCGGAGCCCCTCGGGTCCGGAAATCACCCATCCCTCGATCGGGGCCATCCGCTTGGACGGGCGGCTCGACCGGTCCATACTTTCGCCGCAACTGCATCGCGTCCTTCTCGGAGTGGCTCGCCTACGGAATGCCGTCAGCAGCTTCCGCATGGAGGGGGAGAGGGTCGAGCTGGACCGGGCCCGCGAGGTGCTGGAATCGGGCCGGCCGGAATCCCCCTCCGAGCGGGGCGTTGTCCAGCTCGCCAACGCCTACGGCGAGCTGTCCACTGGGAAGCTTCCCGAGTTCAGCCTGAGCGGGTTCGAGCGAACTCACCGACGGCTCTTCGAGGGCACGCTGGAC
>DAIQBL010000071.1:0-7543 GCA_036781185.1 Thermoplasmatota archaeon
ACCTCGCCGTGCTGGTACGGGTTCATCGTCCCGGCGTCGACGTTGAGGTACGGGTCGATCTTGAGGATCGTGACGGGAATGCCCCGCGCCTTCAGGAGGCGGCCGAGGGACGAAGTGGTGATGCCCTTCCCGAGGCCGGAGATGACACCGCCGCTGACCACGATGACCTTCATGCGCGGCCCCGCGAGGGGGAGCGGGATTCGGAGATAAAGGATTCATCTGCGAGTGGGTGAAACAGGCGACGGCGCGACCCGGACCGGCGCCGCGCGGCCCGCCGGACGTGGCGGGTCGCGGCGCTCGAGGGGCGAGGTTCAGACCGAGTCGAGGGTCGACGTCAGGGCGCGTTGGCACTGGCGGCAGTTGTGCAGCCACGGCTGGTTCAAGGTCCCGCACGAGGCGCACTTGATCATCGGGCGGTTGCCCTGGGCGATGTCGGGCACGGACGGGGCCGCCTGCATGATGTACCCCTGGTCGCCCTCGGCGGCCGGGGAGAACGCGGCACCCCCGGACGGGGCTGCGGGGGCATTCGCGGGGGCCACTTCGGCCGGGGCCTGACGGGTCCTGGGCTTCGCCATGATGCCCACCACGAGCATGAACGCCCCGATCGCCGCGAGGACGACGCCGATGAACGTCAGGGGAACGAACCCGTCGATCTGGATGGTGCCGGTGACCGTCGGGCCGGCGGTCGTGCAGAGCGCGTACGTCGTCCCGCCGGTGACGGAGAAGGTGAAGGAGCCGGACGCGCCGTTCCCGCTCGCGATGGCCGAGCCCGCGCCGCAGCCGGAGCCCTGGTAGACGTCGACGACCGTAGACGAGCTGCCGCCGGACCAGCTCACCATCATCGACCCGGCCGTGACCGAGCCGAGCGTGGCCACCTCGGCGCTCGGGCTCTGGGGGATGGTGACGCTCTGGCTCTGCTGGAACGTGAGGCCCGCGGCGGCCAAGCCGATGATCAGCAGGATGACGCCGATGACGACGAGGCCCTTGCGCATGCTCGACGCTACAATCCGCTCGATATAGGCCTTCGGTCGGCGTCCGCCGGTGGGCAGGACCCCTCAGGTCGGGACCAGTCGCCCCGACGGGTCCCGCTTCCGGTGCGCGAACTCGGGCAAGGGCGCGATCTTCTCGGCCGGAAAGACGGGTCCGTCCACGCACACGTGGTACGGGCCGAGCGCGCAGGCGTCGCACATCCCGAGCGCGCACTTCATGTGCCGTTCGACCGAGAAGACGACCGGGACGCCCACGAGGTCCGCCACCGCCGCGACCTTCTGCATCATGACCTCCGGGCCGCACGTCCAGACGGCGTCGAACTTCTCCTTCTGGAGGAGCCGTTCCGCGACTCCCGTAACGAAGCCCCGGTCGCCCGAACTCCCGTCGTCCGTCGCGACGGCGACGGCGGCGCCCGCCGACCGGAGGCGCTGCTCGAAGAGGAGCTCGCGGGCGGTGGTCGCCCCGAGGGCCGCCGTGACCCGCGAGCCGCGGGCGATCGCCGCCTCCGCCGCGGGCGCGAGCACGGCGGTCCCGGAGCCGCCGCCGACGAGCAGAATCCGTCGCGGGGAGACATCGAACGCGGTGCCGTACGGACCGCGGATCCCGACCTTCGTCCCTTCGACGATGTCGAGGATCTTCCGGCTCGTCGCGCCCATCGCCTTCACCGTGACCCCCTTGCGGGCGCCGACATACGACAGGGACATCGGAAGCTCATCGTCACCGGGGACCCAGACCATGACGAATTGACCCGGAGCCGCTCGACGGGGGTCCTCGAAGCGCAGGGTCACCGTGCTCGGGGTCTCGATGACCCGCTCGACGACCGGGACGACCGAGCGCATCGGGGTCGTCATTCGGCGTCCGGGACCGGGGTAGCGTCCGCCGACGGGGGCGGGTGGGCCGCGCCGACCGCCGCCTCCCACGAAGCGAATCCCAGGGCGTCGAGTCGTCCGCCGAGCCCCCGCGCCAAGGTGCCGAACACCCGTACCCCGTCGAAAGCGACCGCGGTTCCGACCTCGACGGCCCGCGCCCCGGCGAGGGCGTACTCGATGGCGTCGTCGACGGTGGAGATGCCGCCCACGCCCACGATCGGGATCCGGAGCGACCGGTACAGCTGCCAGACGACAGCGAGCCCCACCGGCTTGACGGCCGGTCCGCTCAGTCCGCCGAGGCCGTTCGCGAGGACGGGTCGTCGGAGCTGGACGTCGACGGCCAATCCTCGGACGGTGTTGATGGCGGTCACGGCGGCCGCTCCGCCCCGTTCCGCGGCCAGCCCGAGGGCCACCGGATCGACGGAGTTCGGCGTGATCTTCGCGAAGACCGGGATCCGGACGGCGCGTACGACGGCTCGCACGACCGCCTCCACCTCCTCCGGGTCGGAGCCGACCTCCGAGCCGAGCCCCTTCGCGTGCGGGCAGCTCAAGTTGAGCTCGAGCGCGAGGACGCCCGTCGCGGCCATCTGGGCGCCGAGCTCGGCGAACCCTTCGGCGTCCCCCGCGAACACGGACCCGATGAGCGGCACGCCGGCGGCGCGGGCGACGGCGATCTCCCGCGGGTACTCGCCGATCCCCGGGTTCGGGAGCCCCATCGCGTTCAACATCCCCCACGCGCCGTACGACTCGACGGTCGGGTTCGGGTAGCCGAGCCGAGGCTCCGCGCCGATCGATTTCGTCACGACGCCCGCGGCCCCGGCCGCGTACGCGCCCTTCAGCGACTCCCCGCTCTCGCCCCAGATCCCGGAGGCGAGCAGGAACGGGTTCCGCCACCGGATTCCGGCGAGCTCGACCTCGACGGCGGCCACGGGCGTCCGTCGACGGAAGCACGCCTTATATCGGTGCCGCCGATTGATGGCGCTCCGGATGCACCTCGACAAACTCACCGATGCGGCGCGCGCCGCGCTGGAGCGCGCGTTCGTCCGAGCCGCGGAGCTCCGGCACCTCTCCGTGGAGCCGGAACACCTGCTCCTCGCGCTCCTTTCCGACGACCAGGGACCGGCGTCCGAGATCGTCCGGCAGCTGCAGGCCGACCCGGCGAAGGTTCGGGCCAAGCTCGAGGAGCATCTCGCCACCCTCCCCACGGCCGACCACGTGGCCGCCTCCGACCAGTACATCTCGCGCCCGCTCACGGCCGTGATCGAGGCGGCGGAGGCCGAGGCCGCGAAGCGGAAGGACCGGTACACGAGCGCGGAGCAGTTGCTCACCGGGATCGCCTCGACGAAGTCGGAAGCGCGGGAGATCCTCGCGGACGCCGGCGTCCGGCGGGCCGGGATCGAGGAGTCGTTGAAGGCGCTCCGCGGCGCCGCCCAACCGGTCGAATCCCGCCAGGACGACTCGCAGTACAAGTCGCTCGAGAAGTACACGCGCGACCTCACCGCGCTCGGTCGAGCCCGGAAGCTCGACCCGGTGATCGGCCGGGACGACGAGATCCGCCGCGTAATCCAGATCCTGTCGCGGCGGACGAAGAACAATCCGGTGCTCATCGGGGAGCCCGGCGTCGGGAAGACCGCCGTGGTGGAGGGGCTCGCGCTCCGCATCGCGACGAAGGACGTGCCGGATTCGCTGAAGGAGAAGCGGATCCTCGCCCTCGACCTGGGTTCCTTGCTCGCCGGGTCGAAGTTCCGCGGCGAATTCGAGGAGCGCCTGAAGGCGGTCCTGAAGGAGATCGAATCGTCGGAGGGCAAGGTCATCCTGTTCATCGACGAACTCCACACCCTCGTGCACGCCGGCGCGACGGAGGGCGGCGCCCTCGACGCCTCGAACCTGCTCAAGCCCGCGCTCGCGCGCGGGATGTTGCACTGCATCGGGGCGACGACGATCCAGGAGTACCGGAAGTACATCGAGAAGGACGCGGCGCTCGAGCGGCGTTTCCAGCCGATCCTGGTAGCCGAGCCCAACGTGGAGGACACGATCTCGATCCTCCGCGGCCTCAAGGAGCGGTACGAGCTCCATCACGGGGTGGTCATCCATGACGCGGCTCTCGTCGCGGCGGCGACCCTCACGGCACGCTACATCCCGGACCGCCGCCTCCCGGACAAGGCGATCGACGCGGTCGACGAAGCGGCGTCGATGGTCCGACTCGCCTTAGACTCCCGCCCCCCCGAACTCGACCAGCTCACCCGTCGGATCCGCCAGCTCGAGATCGAGCGCGCCGCCCTCGGCCGCGAGAAGGATCCCGCGTCGGTCGAGCGCCTCAAGCGGCTGGAGAAGGAGCTCGCCAACCTCCGCGAGCGCGAGACCGCGCTCACCGTGAAGTGGAAGCGGGAGAAGGACGCGGTCGAGGCGGTCCGGACTCTCCGTCAACGCCTCGACGCGATGAAGGCCGAGGAGGAAGCCGCGGAACGCACCGGGAACCTCGAGGGAGCGGCCCGGCTCCGGTACGGCACGATCCCGTCGCTCCAGCGCGAGCTCGAGGAGAAGGCGAAGACGCTGAAGCGCGACGACGAGGAGGCGCTCCTCCGCGAGGAGGTCGACGAGGAGGACGTCGCCCAGGTCGTCGCGAAGTGGAGCGGCGTGCCGGTCTCTAGGATGCTGTCCGGGGAGACCGAACGGCTGCTGAGGATGGAGGAGGAGCTGAAGAAGCGGGTCATCGGCCAGGACGCGGCGATCACCGCGGTCGCCGCCGCCGTTCGACGGTCCCGCAGCGGCCTCGCCGACCCGAACCGGCCGATGGGGGCGTTCCTGTTCGTCGGTCCGACCGGCGTCGGAAAGACCGAGCTCGCGAAGGCCCTCGCGGAATTCCTGTTCCACTCGGAGCGCGCGCTCGTGCGGATCGACATGAGCGAGTACATGGAGAAGCACACCGTCGCACGACTCATCGGCGCGCCACCGGGCTACGTCGGCTACGAGGAGGGCGGGCAGCTGACCGAGGCCGCCCGCCAGCACCCGTACACGGTCATCCTGTTCGACGAGGTCGAGAAGGCCCACCCGGACGTCGTGAACGTGCTGCTCCAGCTGCTCGACGACGGGCGCCTCACCGACGGCCAGGGCCGCACGGTCGACTTCCGCAACACGCTCGTGATCATGACCAGCAACCTCGGCACCGACCGCCTCGCCAAGGCGACGACGGCCGAGGAGCGGGCGAAGGTCATCGACGATGCGCTCCGCGCGTTCTTCCGGCCGGAGTTCCTCAACCGGCTCGACGATGTCGTCGCGTTCCGGCCCCTCTCGGAGGAGGAGATCGAGCAGATCGTCGACCTCCAGCTCGCGCTCGTCCAGTCCCGGATGCGCGACCGCCGCATCGAGATCCGTACGACCGACGCCGCGCGGAAGCTGCTCGCGAAGGAGGGGTTCGACCCGGAGTTCGGGGCCCGCCCGCTGAAGCGCACGATCCAACGGCTCGTCGTGGACCCGCTGACCGTGAAGCTCCTCGCGGGCGAGATCCGCGACGGCTCCCGCGTCACGGTCGAATCGAAGGGCGGCGAGGTTCGCCTCGCCATCGGCAAGGCGGTCGAGGCCGCGGCCTGAGCGATATGGCGAGCGCGGTCACCGTCGCGGTCGTGGGCGCCCGCGACCAGGCGAAAGAGCTCGGTCGGAAGGGGACGAGCTCGGACATCACGCTCTACAACGCCGTCCGCGACGGCCACGCGGTCACCCTCATCGAGCCAAGCCAGTTCCCCGAGAAGTTCGGCTCGCTCCTGTTCGCGCTCGCGATGGCCGACCGGATCCTGTTCATCGTCGACGCGCTCGGCCGGGAGGTCGCGGAGACCGCGGCCGCCGTCGACCTGTTCGATACGCCGGTCGACCTCGCGCTCGGTCCCTCGGTCGGGGAGGCGGAGCTACGGCGCGCGTTCAAGGGAACCCGGCTCGAGACCGCCCCGGCCGCGCCGCTCGACTACCCGAAGCTCCGCGCCGCGATCGACGGCTGGGCCGCCCCGCCTTCGCCCGGCGAGGTCGTGGTCCGGCTCGACCACGCGTTCCCCGTCAAGGGCGTCGGCGCGGTCGCGCTCGGCGTCGTCCGGCGCGGGACGTTGAAGGCGCACGACAAGCTTCGCCTCTACCCGACGGAGAAGGTCGTCGAGGTCCGGTCCGTCCAGGTCCACGACGTCGACGTCGCGAGCGCGGCGGTGGGCGAACGGGTCGGCGTCGCGCTCAAGGGGATCGAGGCCGATGAGATCGCCCGCGGTCAGACGCTCGCCCCGGAGGGGTCCCTCCGTGTCGGGACCGAGTTCGCCGCGGTCGTCGACAAACCGTGCCGGTATTACAAAGGAACGATCTCGGAGGGCCTCGTCGGGAACCTCCTCGTCGGCCTCCAGTTCGTTCCCGTGCAGGTGACGCACGGCGCCGGGGGCGGCCCGGTCACGGTCGTCACGGACCGCCCAGTCGCCCTCGTCCCCGGGGAACCGTCGTACTTCGCCGACCTGTCGGCCGGTCCGGGCCCTCGAATCGCCGGTCGGCTTCGGTTCGAAGCGCCGTAGGCGCGTCCCGCTCGTCCGCCGTCAGGCGAACATGGTGACGGATTCCTTGCCGGGCTCGTCCTCGCCGACGACCTTCTCGACGGCCCGCTCGAAGTCCGCCATCGTCACGGACTCCCGCTCTTCCCGGATCGCCCACATGCCGGCCTCCGTGCAGATCGCGCGGATGTCGGCGCCGGTCGCTCCCTCGCACCGGGAGGCGAGCGACTCGAAGTCGATCGCTTCCTTGAGGGACATGCCGTGGGAGTGGATCTTGAAGATCTCGACGCGGCCGACGTAGCCGGGGACCGGCACCTCGATGATCCGGTCGAAACGGCCCGGGCGCAGCAGCGCCTCGTCGAGGATGTCCGGGCGGTTCGTCGCCGCGATGATCTTGACGTTCGCGAGCGGCTCGAACCCGTCCATCTCCGCGAGCAACTGCATCAGCGTCCGCTGGACCTCGCGGTCGCCGCTCGTGGCGACCTCGAGGCGCTTCGCGCCGATCGAGTCGACCTCGTCGATGAAGATGATCGTGGGGGCCTTCTCGCGCGCGAGCTGGAACAGCTCGCGGACGAGCCGAGCCCCCTCGCCGATGTACTTCTGGACGAGCTCGCTGCCGACGAGGCGGACGAACGTCGCGTGAGTGTGGTGGGCGACCGCCTTCGCGATCATCGTCTTCCCGGTGCCCGGGGAGCCGATCAATAGCACGCCCTTCGGCGGGTCGACGCCGACCTTGCGGTACAGCTCCGAGCGCAGCAGCGGGTACTCGACCGCCTCGCGGATCTCGCGGACCTGGTCGGTGAGCCCGCCGATGTCCTGGTACGTGACGGACGGCTTGTCGACGATCTCGCTCGCGGCCACGAGCGGGTCGAGCGACGCGGGGAGCACCCCCATCACGGCAAGGGTCTGCTTGTTGAGCGCGACGCGGGAGCCGACCGTGATCTTCTCGTGCTCAACGGTCTCGGCGGAGTTGACGACGAAGTCGGGGCCCGTCGAGGACTTGACGACGACCCGGCCGTCGGTGAGCACGTCGCGGACGCTGCCGACGATGAGCGGAGGGTAGCGGAGCCGGTCGAGCTCGGTCTTGAGCCGCTTGACCTCGCGCTGCAACCGGAGGATCTCGGCCTCCATGTAGTGCCGCTCGCTCTCGACCCGCTTGATCGCCTC
>DAIQBL010000072.1:0-7323 GCA_036781185.1 Thermoplasmatota archaeon
GAGGGAGCATTGAGAACACCGGCATCTCGTCGCGGGGCGACGAGGCAATGGGAGAACAACGAAGTTACACGCATAAATACGTACCGTCGGCGTCGGTCGACGGACTCCGGCAACGGGCCGGTCCGGGGCGGCGGGGGCTAGATGTAGCCCCAGGAACGGAGGCGGTCCTCCACGTCGTCGGAGATGGCCGCCTCGGGCCCGTGGGCCATCCGGTTGGCGGCCGTCCGGACCTCGGCGGCGAGCGCGGCGAGGTCGGCGGCCCGGGCGGGCCAGATGTCGCTCGCCTCCTCGGGGTCGGTGGCGAGGTCGAACGCGCGCATCCGGTCTTCGGCGGCATCGTAGACGACTTTCATCGTGCCGTCGTACGCGGCCGTGAGGATCCGGTCGAACCGGTGCTTCCGCTGGTCGGAGAGCCGGCCTCGTTCGTGTTCCGGGATGATCGTCTTCCAGACGAGGCCGTCGGCGGCCGCGAGCACGGGGCCGGGTCGCGGGCGGTCCCGCAGGAGCCCGAGGGGAATCCCCGAACCCGGGAGACTGCCGGGCCGGCCGGCGTCCTCGAGCAAGGTGGGGACGACATCGACGAGGTTCGCCCAGCCGGCCGCCTCGCCCGCCCAGTGCGGGTCGCGCGGGCGCCGGACCCACAGCGGGATCCGGATCAGCGGGTCCTCGAGCCGGAGCATGTGGAACAGGATATCGTGCTCCCCGAACGCCTGACCGTGGTCGCTCGTAACGACGACCGTGGTGTCGTCCCACCGGCCGTGCTTCTGGAACACTTCGACAATCGCCTGCAGCCGCCGGTCCGCTTCGGCCAGCATCCCCCGCGCGAGTTCGTGCAGCTCCCGGTACTGCTCCGGCGTCGGCCGCCATGACCCGGCGAGCCAGCCCACGTGGTCCTGCCGAGTCCCGGCGTGCCGGAGCCATTCGAGGAGGTGCGACCGCCACTCGGCCGTCGGGTAGTACGGCTCGTGCGTCTCGAGGAGATTCACGAAGGCGAACACCGGCGAATTCGACGGCGTCTCGCCGATCCACCGGTCGAGGGTCGGTTCGATCCAGGACGAGACCCCGGGGAGCTCCCGGCCCCGAGGGTGGCGCAGCCGCTGGGCGAACCGCCCTGCGGAGTCCGTGACGAACGGGTATCGGTACACGACGCGGGAGGTCAGTTTCACGGCCTGCCACGCGACCCCGCCCTTGACGCGGTGGAGCCCGGAGGCGGAGCCCGTCGTCGAATCTCCGGCCGATTGCGGCGGTCGGCCATCGCCGCTCGTCCGGTAGTACGGTTCCCACCAACCCGCCCAGGCCGATCGGTCGAACCCCTCGGTGAACCCGAGGTCGGGCGAGATCAGGTGGTTCGCCGAGAGGGACATCGTCCGGTATCCGAGCGGACGCAGGACCGAGGGCAGCCTCGGGACGTCTTCGAGCAGCTTCAGCGCGGACTTCGCGTGGGCGCCGTGCTCCCACGGGTACAGTCCTGTGAACAGGCTCGCGTGCGACGGGACGGTCCAAGGCGCCGGGCTGATCGCCCGCGGAAACCAGAGGCTGTCGCGGCGGAGGCGGTCGGCGAACGGCATCGCGGTCGTGCCGACGCGACCGCCCGGAAAGTCGTCGGCCCGGCCGCAGTCGAGGACCACGACGAGGAGGTTCGGGAGCGGGGGGCCCGTCAGGCGGTCCACCTCTTCCCGAGCCCGCCGGCGCCGAGGGGGACCCGTTCGACCGCCGACCGATGAGCAGCTCGTCGCTCCGACAACGCGCCCTCTCCGTCTTCGGACGGTAGCCCCGAGTCTTAAGACCACCCGGCCGCAGGTGGATCCGGAGACCCGCGCGGAACTGCGACGCGGTCGGGGTAGGGCGGTCGGCCCGCCGTCCCCGAGGTGCCCCGTCCGAGCGTCCCGATATAAGCCGACAGACGTAGGGACGCGGACGGAGCGAATGGCGTGACCGAATCGGTACCCGCCGGACCCTTGCCCGGGTCGCGGCGGCGACGCATTCTCGCGTTCGCCGCCATCGCGACGGCGATCGTCATCGCGGTGGCGTGGATCGCCTCGTTCACCGCCCCGAACTCGGCGGCGCCGACCGTCGGGATCGCCGACGCGACGAACCTCCAGGTCGCCGCCGGCGGGGCGAACGCCGTCGTCTTCCCGTTCCAACTCGCGCCAGACACCTCGTCGAGCGAGGACAGCGCCCTCTCCGTCACGACCGCCTCCGCCTCCGTCACCGTCGAGGTGCCGGCGTGCGTCGAAGCCAATGCGAGCGCCTGTCCCGGGGTGATCGTCGAAGTGCTGACGAGCGGACAGGTGTCGCAGTTCGCCTCGCAGACCAACCTGACGCCCGTCTGGTGCACCAATGCCACCGGCGGCGCCTGCTCGGCGACGACCAGCGGGTCGTTCTCGATGGACCTGACGGCCTTCGCGGGGGCTCCCCTCGACCTCGTCGTCTGGAGTCCCGCCGGTGTCCAATGGGCCGACGTCACGGCTCAGGGCACCTGGTCCAGCTAGGCGAACCCGGCGACCTCCGCCCGTCGCACGTCGTTCGACACCGTCCCCGCAGCCGTGGGGCGGTTTCGGGGATTCCCTCCGGTCGAATCCCGGGGGGGCCGGCCGTCGGGAAACCCGGCGGCTCGACCTCCCGCGGGCAGGGGTTTATAGGAATCCGTCGTGAGCGGCGGGAATCCCGTGGTGAGCGGTCCGCCTCTCGAGCAGCCGCCGGTCCCGGCCCACGTCGTAGGCGAGGTTCCGCCCGAGCCCGCGCCGGCGGCCCGAGACCCTCCCCCCGAACCGACCTCCGAGGAGGCCCCGAGGGCGGAGGAGGTCGAACCCGCGACCTTCGCGATCTCGCCGGCCGCGGAGTTCGTAGTCGTCCTCGCCCTGATCGCGGTCGGGGTCGCCATTCTTGAGTACTTCTACGCGCAGAATCCGGTCCCGCCGGGCGTCGACCCGGGCGATTGGATCCAGCGGTCGTACGCCTGGGTCGGGCTCGTCCACCCGCCCGTCAACTCGGTCGGGTCGCCCTACCTGTATCCGCCGATGATCTTCCCGCTCCTCGGGGCGCTCCGGCTCGCCACGGGCTCGCCGGAGTCGACGGGGTTCATCTTCGGCGCCGGCCTCCTCGCGGTCTACGGCCTCACCCTCTGGCTGCTCGCGCGGACTGCCTTTCATTTGCCCTCGCACCGACTCGCGCTCGTCGCGCTCGGGCTCCTGAACGGGACCGTCGTCTCCATGTTGTTCTGGGGCGGGTACCCGAACTTCCTCGCCTTCTCCTTCGTCAACCTCACGCTCGCCTGCCTGCTCCTGTTCCTTCGGGGCCCCTCGACCGTCCGCGCGCTCGGACTCTGGGGGTTCGCCGCGCTCACGTATCTGACGCACACGCTGACGTTCGACCTCGTTCTCGCCGTCGTCCTCCTCGCCTTCCTGTTCGTGCTCCTGCTCCGTCGCCTGCCGTGGCGGCAAGTGCTCCACAGAGGGAACATCGCCGGTCTCGTCCTGCTCGGGGCGGTCGTCGGGACCTACACGGCCGTCACCGACGTCCTCCACATCCCCCACATCGACTACCTCCACTCGAACCCGCCCGCCTTCACGCTCGTCGGCCTCGGCACCCTTTTCACCCCCCTCGGGCGCGCCCCGTCGGTCACCCCGATGGGGAACCCATTCGTCGCCTCGCCCCTCGGGGTCGCGGGGATTCTCGCCGCCACGGGGCTGGCGGCGCTCCTCGTTCCGGTGCTCCTCGCCTGGCGCCGCCCGGGGCGGTGGGGGTACCCGGTCCTGGTCGGCGGGTCCTGGCTGGGACTCATGCTCCTCGCTCCGGTCGGCGGGTTCCTCGTCCACGTCGACACGGACTACTCACGGTTCGTGTACTTCTTCCCGCTCCCGGTCGCCTTCGCGGCGGTCGCGATCTATGAGGGCGCCCTGCCCGCGTCGCTCGTCGAGCCGGTGCCGCAGTCCCCGGACGCGGTCCCGGCTCCGCCCTCGCGATTCCGCGTCCTGCGTCCCCGGCCCTACGCCGTCCTGTCCGGCGGCGCCCTCGCGGTCGCCGTCGCCTTCCTGCTCGTCAACGTCACCATCCCGACGATGGCCCTCGGGGAGCAGACCGACGCGGTCGCCGGCCACGACGCGCCGTTCCTCGCCGCGATCGACTACCTCGTCACCAACCCCGCCGCCGGGTCGGTCCTCACGACCCAGTCGGCGGCGCGGTGGACCGAGGCGCTCACCGCTCGCGGGGCGTTCGACGCCGGGCCGACGTGGCTCCAATTCGAGTCGTGGGAGATCACGAACGCCCAGGAGGCGTACTTCGCGCTCAACTCCGAGACGGGGACGACCAACAACCTCCTCGTCGCCTCCTACTCCGGGTACGCCACCACGTCCCTCAGCCAGGCGCCGATGGTCTCCGCCCTGGTCCTCGGCGTCCCCGTTCCGATCCTCCGGGTGCTGCCCGCGACCGAGCTCACGGATACCTCGGGTCCGGGCTGCTCGGGGTGGACCGCGGCGGCGGCCACCGGCCCCCCGTCGGTCGCGGTGCCCGGACCCACGCCCGTCTCCGGCGCCCTCCGAGAATCGAACGCCTGCGCCACGACGACCCAGACGACCACGCTCTCCCCCGGATCGCCGACGCTCTGGCTGAACTACACCGTCACGCCCACGCCGGGCGACCAGCTGCTCGGGTTCAACCTCACCATGGCGACGCCGCCGCCCAAGAACGCCGCGCTGCACGCCGGCCCGGCGACCGCGATCACGGCCGCCGGACCGTCGCTCTCGTGGAGCACGATCACGGCGCTCGGCCAGTTCCCCGGCGGGGGCAACGTCACCCTCACGGGGTCGGTCGCGCCCACGCCCGTGTCGGCCCTCGTGAACGCCTCGAACGGGACCGGCCAGGTCGCCTACGGGTTCGGCAACCCGAGCCCGTCGGCGCCGCTCTCGATCTCGTTCGAGATGCAGGTCCCGTCCGCGTCGAACCCGGCGATCGTGTTGCCGACGGTCCTCAGCACACCGGCGTTCCTCGCGGCGAACTCGATCCGGTTCCTCTTGCTCCCGTCGACCGCGCCGTACGCCGAGACGATCGAGTTCTTCGCCGCGACGTTCGGGTTCGTGACGGTGTTCGCGAACTCCGAGTGGACGGTCCTGCAGGCGCCCGCCGGCTAGTCCGGGTTGGTGGGAAGCAACAGGACGGTCCAGCTCCCCTCGGTCGCGAGGACCGTCGCGCCGTACTCTCCCTCGAGGTAGGAGACCTCCCACCAGATCGGGCTCGAGTGGTTCGTGATGAACGACGAGGTGTTCGTCACGAGGACGAACCGGATCGACCAGTTCTGCCAGACGGTGGGGGCGTGGATGTACGTGGGGAGGTCGCTGATCAGGTTCCGCGCCGTCGGGGTCGTGAACACCACCGTCACGTTGAGCGCCGCGGCGCCGGCCGGGTTCGCGAGCGAGAGCGGCGCGCGCGCCAACTGGTTCGGGTGGTCGAACGCCTGGAACTTGCCGAGCGCGCTCGCGGGCGTGACGTTCGCGTACGTGAGGAGCGAGCCGGGGAGCCCGGTCGGGTTGAGCAACACCTCCCCGGGCACGGTCCCCGCCTTGAAGTTCGTGACCTCGAGCGCCGCCGCCGGCGCGGTGATGTTCCCGTGCACTGCGAGGAGCTTCCAGCCCGGCCACGCAACGGCGGACACGATGTAGCGGGCCGTGGGCGCCGAGTTCGCCAAGGCGATCGCGATCGAGAAGTTGTACCCGACCTCGTGGTACCCGAGCGTCATCGCGGGCAGTCCGATCGTCGGCTGGGTGACCGACGGCCCGCCGAGCACCGGACCCGTCGAGACGGCCTGCGTCGTGTTCTCCACGGTGACCGTGAAGTTCTGCGCGATCAGGTTCGCCACCGACGTGAACACGCCGAAGAACGACGCCTCGTAGTCGGGGGTCTGGTTGTCGAGGGAGGCGTTCGTGCCGGCGATCGTCGCGGCGACCAGGTTGTTCGTGACGCTGTCCCGCGCGACCATCGCGAAGTACGTGACCTCGCCCTGATCGAGGTGGCTCGGGTCGAAGGTGAACCGGGTCGCGATGAACGGACTGTAGGCGTTCCGGACGAGGATCGCCCGGGCCCACTTTGCCGCCCCGCCCTCCGTGAAGACGTTGCCGCTGACCCCGGAGTGCTGGATGTCGTGGAGGGCGTTGAGGAACGCCTGGTCGTGGAACGACTGCGCGTTCTGGTACTCTTGTTCGGGCAGGGTCCGGTAGGTGACGAGGGCCGTGCTGAGGAGGAGCGCCACGACGGCGATCGCGAAGGCGGCGACCCCGGTCGTCGTCCAGGTCGGAGCGCGCCCGAAGAGCGGCGCGAGCGGCTTCGGCGCCGCGGGCCGTTGACGGGCGTTCGAGTGGAAGACCGGGCCGATCCGCAGGTGGACGAGGAAGTCGACGACGAGACCGAAGCCGAGGCCCAGCGGGACGACGAGGAAGTACCCGAACCTCAGGTAATCGGTGACCACCGAGAGTTCCCATCCGACGATCGCGCCCCCGACGACGGTGGCGACCATCGAAAGGACCAGCAGTACGCCGAGCGTAAGGCGGGCGGGGGCGAGGAGTCGCAGCGCGCAGAGGACGAGCACGATTCCGGCCGCGATGACGAGGGAGAGGACCTGGACGACCGGGACGGAGGCGTGGGCGTTCGGGAAGTACGGGTTGTACAGGACGTAGTACAGCTGGCTGATTCCGTTCTTCACGTACGCGAAGGCGCTCGTCTGCAGGTACTGCGGGTGCGACACGCCGGCGAGGCGGGTGAGGCCGTAGAAGCCTCCGAGAGCGACCGCGACGACCGCAATCCCCGCATAGGCGAGCGGGTCGCGGTAGAACGCCCTCGGCAGCCGCCGCTGCCAGAGGAGGAACACGAACAGGAGACCGAGCGTCCCGCCGAGGACGACGGCGCCGAGCTCGTGGGTGAGCAGGGCGGCGGCCGTCGCCACCCAGAAGCCGAACACGTGGCCCCCGGAACCGGAGCGGACGAACCGGATCAGGAACGCGACCGCAAGGTTGAGAAAGACGAGCCCTAGCAGGTTCGGGTAGCCGCCGAAGAAGTACATCTGGACGAGCGTCGGGCTGAACGCCACGAACGCGACGGCGCCGAGGGCGACGGCCCGGGAGCGAACGACCGACCGGGCGAGGAAGTACGTCGAGAACGCGATCAGCACGTCGACGAGCGCGATGAACACCCGGCCGGCTTCGATGGGGCCGACGGCCCGCACGATCGCCCCGAGGAGCGGGAAGAGCAGCGGCGGGTACTGACCGGGAATGATCCAGCTCGGATACGGAAGGCCCACGTACGCGTAGGAGGTACTGATCCACTCGGCCGGGT
>DAIQBL010000073.1:0-7179 GCA_036781185.1 Thermoplasmatota archaeon
CGGGTCCATCCGGTGGATGTACGCGGCCGTGTTGCTGGTGTGGAACGGACCGGGCGTCGCCACGCCTTCGGCCCGGAGGACCGCCGCGGTCAGCTCGGCGTCGAGCGCCCGGTCGGAACCGGCGGGGAACAAGTCGGCTGCGGCGTACACATCGATCATCGGCATGGCGGGTTTCACTCGACGGCCTTACCTGACGCCCGCGAGAGAGCTCGGCCCGACGGTCGAGTCGAATCCGGACGCTCCGCACTACCGGGCGAACTCGGTATCGTACTTCGCGAACACTCGCTGGATCGACTTCCCGTCCGGCGGCCCCGACAACGGGAGGATGGCGCCGAGCTCCTCGACGAGGCCGACGAACCGGCCCGGCGAGAAGATCCCCACCCATCGAGCCGGGCGTCGGCCCCGGACCTCGAACGTATGCGGCACCCCCCTCGGTACTAGGAGATAGGCGCCGGGGCCGGCCTCGGCGGTCACGCCATCGGCGACGAACGCGACCTTCCCCTCGAGGATGTACCAAGCCTCCTCCCACGTCCGGTGGACGTGCGGGGGAGGGCCGGGTACTCCCGGTCTCGCCTCGTACTCGATGACGGAGAACGCCTCGGAGCGGTCCGAGGCCGCGCCCTTCGTCACGAACCGGTCGGGACCGATCCGGTGTTCCGTCCCCTGCCCCGGATCAAACAGCCGGGCCTTGCCTATCGCGGTCATGAGGTGCATCGAGAACAGGCCGAGGACGGAAGAACGTTCGCCCGAGAGCGCGAACGGGGGCCGCGAATTTCCTCCCGCGGGCGTGGACCTCGCGTCGTCGAGGTCCCTTTGCCGGCGGGGGCCACGAGATATTCGGCCCGGCGTCCCCACGAGCATGTCACTCAGGACCGCGGAGTCGGAAGTGCGAGCTCCCCGCCCTTCGGGCGCGTGGAGCGGATTCCGAGATCGCCTCGTCACGGCGGGCCGTGGAACCGAGGCCGTCCGGATCCGGGAGCTCCTGGGTAGCGGGCCATCGCGCCGGTTGCTCGATGTCGGCGGACGGACCGGGGCGTTCACCACGCGGTTCGCTCCCCCCGAAGCTGGAGTGACGGTTCTCGAACCGGAGGGGGACATCGTCCGGGCCGCGGAGCGGCGGCATCCGGAGATCCGGTTCGTCTCCGGCCACGGGGAGAAGCTCCCATTCTCGGACGGGACGTTCGACCGGGTCACGGCCATCCGATCGACCCACCATATGGAGGCCCCCGAGCAGTTCTTTCGGGAGGCGCTCCGCGTGCTCACGCCGGGCGGCCGCCTCGTGGTCGAGGAGCTCGCCCCGAGCTCCGGACTCGCGAAGCTGTTCTCCCGACTGATGCGACGCCGCCACCATCACCGGCCGATGGACTTCCGGGGACCCCCCGACTGGGTCCGCGGCGTGACCGACGCCGCGTTCGAGCTGGTGACGTCGGATGACGGCGCGCGGTGGTTCTTCGTCACGGGGCGGAAGCCGGCCCCCACCGCCCCGGCCTAGACCGTCGGTCCCGCGCTCGTCGAGAGGAGCTTCTCCGCCCAAATCGTCTCCCGCTCGCGACGGTATCCGAGGCGCTCGTTGATCGCCCAGATCCGGTGGTTCAGCGAGTCGTTCCAGGTCCGCACGGCCCGGTAGCCGCGTTCCTTAGCGAACCGGATCTCCCGACGCTTCAGCTCGAGGGCCACGCCTTTCCGTCGGAAGTCGGGAGCGGTGGCGGTCAGGAGGAGGTTCAGCGTGTCCGGTTCGGCGGCCACGCGCTCGAGGTTGCTCATCCCGACGTACCGGCCCCCGGCGCGCGCGAGGAAGAACGCCTTCGGGAGGAATCCGGGGCCGCGCATCATCATTCCGACGAACTGTTCGCGCGTCAGCGGCACGTACGGCCCCATCCGGGGGATCTCCGCCATCGCCGCGGCGGCGAGGGCGTACACCCGGTCGATGACAGTGGCGTCGTCCGGCCCCTCTTCGGCGAGCGTCGTGAACTCGACCCCCTCCGCGGGCGGTAGCGGTCCGAGCTCTGTGTCGATGGCCGCCCCCGTCGATACGTCGAGACAGGACTCCCAGTTCCGGAGCTTCTCCGCAAACCCTTGCATCTGCAGGAACCGGAGCGCGCGGGGTTCGTCGATCCGGGCCGACGCCCACAGCCTTCGGGCTCCGACCTCGTTCGCCACCGCGTCGAGGACCTCCGAGAGGTCCCGGCCGATGCCGCGACCCTGGTGGTCGGGGTCGACCCCGACCCCCACCCAGAAGTTGCCGAGGCCGATGCCGTCCGGGGGCGTGACGACGCCCCCCGAAGCGACCATCCGCCCCGTGGCGACCTCGTCGACGGCGAGCTGTCGGCACACCATCGGCGGGGTGTGCGCGTACTCGTCCTCGAACCGGACCTGCTCGACCGTCGTGGGGCGGTCGGGCGTCAGCCGGTTGAGGATTCCGGTCTGGGCCGGGACGTCGGCCGGGCCAAACGCCCGCAACCGGTATCGAGAGTCCCGCATCGGCGTTCCCCCGACCGAGCGTGGGCTCCCCGATAATCGTTCGTCGTGGGACGCCGGTACCGACGGCAAGTGGGGGAAGGACTCCGGTCGGAGAACCGTCCTCCGGCGCCACCGACAAACTCTTTCCCCCCTCGCCGCATCTCAACTACACCCCCCCGATGCCGAACTGTCCCAACTGCTCGAAGCCGATGGCGCCCGGGTTCCTCGGCTCCGAGAGCTTCATCGGCGGCTCGAAGTGGTTCCTCGAGCGCACCCGCCTCGCCTTTGGCGGGGACGAGATCGCGAAGCCGAACACCTACGGGATGGTGTACATCGGCGGCTTCCGGTGCCGGGAGTGCAAGTCACTCCTACTGCAGTACTGAGCCCCGACCCGGCTCGCGACCCCTACGGAGCCGCCGTCGAGCTCTTCGGCTTCCCCGTCGGCATCCGGCCGACGAGGAGGAACGAGACGGCGAAGCACACCAGGAGGAGCGCGAGCATCAACGTGAACAGCTGGTCGTACGATTGCACGAGCGCGTTCAGGGTCGAGGTCTCGTAGGTCGCGCACGCGAGGCTCGGCGGGGCCCCCGGGACGCACCCGCCGGCGGGAGCCGCGGGGGCGACGGCGTTGAACCGCCACTGCTGGAACACCGCGAGCAGCGAGACGCCCATCGACGCGCCGAGCGACTGGAGGAACTGGACGAGCCCGCTCGCCGCCCCGACGTCCGCGGTGGCGACCTCGTTCTGGACGGCGAGGATGAACGTCGGGAGCGTCAGCCCGGCGCCGAAGCCGATCGGGATCAGCGGGAGGACGATGCCGCCGACCGGGAGGAACCCGTGCCAGAGCACCCACGTCGGCGTGGTCGCCTGGACGGCGGTGAGGAAGACGAACCCGCCCGCGGAGATCAACGCCCCGGAGGCGGTGACGACCCGATACGAGAAGCGCGTGAGGAGGTTGCCTCCGAGCGCGGCCCCGAAGACGATCGGGACGACGAGCGCGTAGAGGACGTCCCGGACCACGTCGGCCGACGAACTCCCCGGCTTCAGGAGGACGAGACCGACGAAGACGGAGACGAACGTCGCCAGGGAGAACACGGCAAAGCCGACGAGGAATGCGGTCCCGCCGCTCCCGGCGACGACCCGCTTCGCGAACAGGCGCAGCGGGACGAGCGGCTCCTTCGTCCGGATCTCCCAGCCCGTGAAGCCGGCGAACAGGACTACGGTCGCGAGCAGGAGGCCGATCACGCGGGGGTCGGTCCAGGCCCACCCGGAGTCGGAGACCTGGATCAAGGCATACATCAACGTCCCGACCCAACCCGCCAGGAGGGCGGCGCCCGGGACGTCGAACGTCCGCTTGATCGTGGGACGGAGGGGCCCGAGCGTGGCGAGCAGGAGGATGGCGCCGACGATCCCGACGGGGATGTTGACGTAGAACACCCACCGCCAACTGAGGTTGTCGACGATGTAGCTCCCGATGAGCGGGCCGGCGACGGTCGCGATGCCGAAGACGCCGGAGAGGAGCCCGACGATGCGCGCCCGGGTCTCCGGCGGGAAGAGGACCGCGACGATCGAGATGCCGACCGGGAAGAAGTCTCCGCTGCCGAACCCCTGGATGGCGCGGAACGCGATGAGTTCGTTGAGGTTCTGACTGACCCCGGAGGCGAGGGAGCCCGCAATGAAGATCGCGAGTCCGAGCAGGAAGACGTTGCGCCGGGGGAACAGGTCCGAAAGCTTGCCGAAGATCGGGATGGCGACGGTGGAGCTGATCAGGTAGGAGCTCACGACGAATGTCACGCCGTTCGGCTGGCCGAGGTCGAGGACGATCTGCGGCAGCGCCGTGAGGACGACGAAGTTGTCGAGGGCGCCCATCAGGAGCGAGGCGAGAATCCCGACGACCACCAGCGTCCCGGTCAGCTTCGCGTGCTTGGCGAGTAGGCCGACGGCCGGCGTCGACGGGGCCGGGGTCGCTCCGTCCAAGGGTTCGGAGGGAGGATCGCTCGTCGGTGGCGGGCCGCTCATGGTCGCGCTCGCTCCGTCCCGGAGGCTAATAGGTCTCGCTCACCCGACTGCCACCGCTCCGGTGAGTCCGGACTCGGCGGGTTCCGCGGGGCGCCCGAACTACCCGAGCCGGGCCGACCAGGGCGGGGGTCCGACGCCGAGGGCGTCGCGGAGTGCCTCGGCGTTGACGGCCGCGTCGCCGCGGAAGTGGTTGTTGAAGAATCCGTACACTTCGGCTACCCGCTCGCTCAGCTCCCGCACCCTCGGCACCCAGCCGGCGAGCTCGTCGGCGGAGTACGTGTAGTCGTACCAGACGTCTCGGCCGTGCCCGTGCCACCGGACGTAGGCGAACGGCGCCGTCGTCTCGAGGCGGATCGGGAGCATCGGTTCGTCCACGACCGTGTAGGCGAGCCGGAATTCGCGCAATAGGTCGAACGACGCCGGTTCGAGCCAGCTCGATTCCCGGAACTCGACGGCCACCGGGAGGTCCGGCGGGAGGCTCTCGTAGAACCCCCGCACCGTGGCGGGCTCGAACTTGAGCGACGGCGGGAGCTGCAGGAGGGCGGCGGCGAACTTGCCCGCCGCTTGGAGCGGGCGGACGATCGCGAGGAATCGCTTCAGCTCCTCCCCCGTACCGACGAGGCGCCGGTCGTGGGTGATCGTTTGGGGGAATTTCGCGGCGAACCGGAACCCTCCGGGCGTGCGTCGCGCCCACGACTCCGCGACGGCGACCGTCGGAAGCCGGTAGAACGTGGAGTTGACCTCCACCGTCGCGAACCGGCTCGCGTAGTACCGGAGACGGTCGCGGACGCCGTGGGGCGGGTACACCCGGCCGGTCCACTCGGGGTAGTCCCACCCGCTCGTGCCGAGTAGGACGTTCCCCACGACCGTCCCGACGGCGACCGGGACGGAAATAGCCTACCGGGGCGGTCGACAACCGTCGATTTGACCGGGTCGCCCGGGCGAGAATCCGACGCCCGGAACCCGAGCCGCCGCGCCGCCGCAAGAAACCCTAAATACGAAACCACCCGTCGAACCGCCACCGAGGCAGCGGATGGTCCAAGTCGATATCGTGCTCGAGAAGTGCACAGGGTGCGCGCACTGCCGCGACGTCTGCCCGGTGAACGTCTTCGAGCTGAAGCCGCGGGACCAGTTCCCCGAGCTGGTCGACGACGCCTCGATTGGCGCCAAGTTCCAATTCCGGGGCGAGAAGTCGCTCGCGGTGAACGGCCCGGAGTGCATCGTGTGCGAGGCGTGCCTCTTCGAGTGCGAAGGGGAATGCATCACGATCACGGACGACGAAGGGCACGTCCACAACTCGACGTACAAGTAGCGCGCCCGGACCGCATTTCGGCGCGGATTTTCCATTCGCACCGACGGTGAAATCCGTCGTCGGGGGAGCCGTTAAATACGACGAGACCCCGCCGGGGCCGCCATGCCGGAAGCGCCACCGGGCGACGGTGGAACCGTCGTCTTGGGCGAGCGCGAACTCGCAATCGGCTTCCGGCTGATCGGCATGAAAGACGTGGTCGAAGTGACCCCGGACACGGCCGGACACGAATTCCAGAAGGCGATGGGCGCGGGCCGGTTCAGCCTCGTCGTCGCGAGCCAGTCGGTCCGCAAGTCGCTCACCGACGCCCAGCGGGCCGCGGCCGAATCGTCCCTCTCCCCGCTCGTCGTCTTCGTCCCCGGGCCGACCGGGGAGTACGAGGTCGAGAGCGTCGAAGCGCTCGCGAAGCGCGTTCTCGGCGTCACGCTCGCGATGCCGAAGTGAGGAATCGATGGGAACAGTCGCACGGGTATCCGGTCCGGTCGTCATCGCCGAAGGCCTCACAGGCGCCAAGATGTTCGACGTTGTCCGCGTCGGCGACCTCGGGCTCGTCGGCGAGATCATCCGGCTGGTCGGCGACACCGCCACCGTCCAGGTGTACGAAGACACGACCGGCGTTCGGCCCGGTGACAAGGTCGACAACACCGGCCAGGCCCTATCGGTCGAGCTCGGCCCGGGCCTCCTCAAGTCGATCTACGACGGAGTCCAGCGGCCGCTCGACGTGCTGCAGAAGAACCTCGGCGACTTCATCACTCGTGGCTTCGTCGCCGCGCCGCTCGACGAGTCGAAGAAGTGGGAGTTTACCCCGACCGCGAAGGTCGGCAGTGAGATCACGCCCGGTGCGATCCTCGGGACCGTCCAGGAAACCCCGCTCATTCT
Organism: Thermoplasmatota archaeon; assembly: GCA_036781185.1. Taxonomy (GTDB): domain Archaea; phylum Thermoplasmatota; class Thermoplasmata; order Lutacidiplasmatales; family UBA184; genus Lutacidiplasma. The sequence goes on from DAIQBL010000073.1 coordinate 6,668, forward strand.
CCACAAGATCATGGTCCCCCCGGGGGTCTCCGGAACTCTCGAGGACCTGAAGTCGGGCAGCTTCACGATTCGCGAGACCATCGGCACCGTCCGCACCGCCGCCGGGAAACAGCCGCTCGGACTCTCCCAGAAGTGGGTACAGCAGAAGCTCGCCCCGGGCATCCCGCTGGTGACCGGACAACGAGCCATTGACACCTTCTTTCCCGTGGCCAAAGGTGGCACCGCGTGCATTCCGGGACCCTTCGGATCGGGAAAAACGGTGTGTCAGCAACAGCTCGCCAAGTGGGCCGATTCCGACGTCGTGGTCTACGTCGGTTGCGGAGAACGTGGGAACGAAATGACGGAGGTTCTGGCAACGTTCCCGAACCTTCAAGATCCGAAGTCCAAGCGCCCGCTCATGGAGCGGACGATCCTGATTGCCAACACCTCGAACATGCCGGTCGCGGCGCGGGAGGCAAGCGTCTACACCGGGATCACGATCGCGGAGTACTACCGGGACATGGGCTACGACG
>DAIQBL010000074.1:0-7122 GCA_036781185.1 Thermoplasmatota archaeon
CGGGAGTGCCCCGGAGGACGTTGATCGGGAACATGTAGAAGATCGCCTCGAAGTACGCCTCGATCGGGGACGGCCGGAGGCGGCCGGCGCGCAGGTACTCGACCCAGCCCTCCTCGGCCCGGCGGGACTCGGCGAGCACGCGCTGCAGCGCGGCCATGTCGAACGCCTGGCCGGTCTTCTTCTCGAGGAGGTGGATGAACTCCCAGAGCTGGCTCACCAGGTAGTCGATGTCCTCCTTCCGGACCGTCGGCTCGCGCATGTACGGCACGTCGAACATGAACAGCGGCGCGCCGTACGATTCCGCGAGCGCCTCCCACCACTTCACGTAGACAAAGCATCCGGAGAAGCTGCACACCAGCAGGTCCGGCCGGGGGATCTGCCCGAACGAGGTGCGTCCGCCGAGGTCCTGGAGCCCGAGGTCGTTCTTCACATACCCGCAGACGTCGAGGCCGTACCCCATCGATTCGGCGTGGAGGATGTTCTCGAGCGACTGGTGCTTGATCGCGCAGTTGAGGGCGACGATCTCCGGGAACACGACATCGTAGCCGAACGAGCGGACGATCTCGGTCAGGTTTCCCCCGACGAGCATGTAGGCGACCGGCGGCCGCTTCTCCCCGGTCCCGGCGAGGCGCGCATAGTACGACTCCAGCATCTGCTTCTGGAGGCTCCGGGCGTCCCCGAGGAACGCCGGAGCGGGGGCGGCGGCGGTGAGCGGCGGCGAGAGCCCCGCCACGGTTCACTCCTCCGCCACGGGTCGCGGCGCCACGACGGCCCCACACCGTCCGCAGTGCGGGAAGTCGTCGGGCAATCCCTTCGCTCCGCACGCGGCGCAGTGCCGGGTCGGACGCCCGTAGAGGTACTCGCCTCCGCGCCCCCGGGCGAGCCGCTCGCGGAGCGGACCGACCGCCGGAGGCCGCTTCTCCACGAACGCTTGCATGCCCTCGTGGGGCTCGAAGTTCGAGAAGTGGAGGGCGAGCCACTCGCGCCCGCTCCCGACCGTCTGGTGCCAGGCGAGCTCCTTCCAGAAGTTCGACTGCTGCTTCGTGTATCGGAGGCACTCGGGGAACATGCCGAGGAGCCGGCCCGCGAGCGCGTCGACGGCCTCGTCGAGCGGCCCGAGGTCGATCGTGTATCCGTCCCGTCCCTTCCGGGCCAGCGCCATCTCCTCCTCGGTGGGAGATTCGACCATCGACCCGTCCCGGCGAACGGACGGCACGACCGAGTTGACCAGTCCCCAATCGAGGGCTCGGGCCGCCGGGATCCGCTCGTTCAGCAACAGCATGGCGCGGGCGCGCCGGTCGCCGACGGCGAGCTGGAGCCATTGCGTCGCGCCCCCGCACGCCACGGAGCCGACCCCGACCCCGACCTGACCGAGGTAGACGTGGGAGGCCGCCACCGACAAGTCGCACGCCAGGTGGAGCTCGTTCCCTCCTCCCACCGTGATGCCGTTCAGCCGGGCGATCGTCGGCTTCCCGCACTGCAGGAGGGATTCGACGGCGGCCTGGAACAGGCCCATGTACTTCCAGTAGTCCCGCGGTCGCTCGGTGTACCGCGCCGCGTATTCCCCGACGTCGCCCCCGGTGCAGAACGCTTGGACCCCGGCCCCGGTCAGGACGATCACGCCGACGGCGTCGTCGTTCGCAGCGTCGCGGACGGCATGGGCCAGCTCCTCGAGGGTGTTGGTGGCGTAGGCGTTGAACACCGACGGCCGGTTGAGCGTGATGCGAGCGACGCCGCGATGCTTCTCGTAGAGCAGGTCCTGGAACCGAAGGTCGGCCGGGGTCGACGGGGCGAGGACGTCCCGTCGTTTCTCCGCGGCCCGGGCGAGTTTCGACGGTCGCGCCGACGCCACGCGCATGGACGGGGGGAGGGCCGGGCCGATAGTGCGGGTTGTCCCGTACCGGTACGGGACTCGGTTCCGCTGCGCCCGCCCCCATCCCGGTCCACCCGGGTCCGTCAACTCCAAGAAGCCCCTCGCGGTGCCAGCCCGGTGGCGCTTCGGCTCGACATCGCCGACCGTGTGGCGTGCCTCACGTTGAGCCGGCCGGACGTCCTGAACGCGGTGGACCCCGAGACGCACCGAGCCCTGGTGGCCGCGTGGGAACGCGTCCGGGACGACCGGGAGATCCGCGTCGCGGTGTTGACGGGCGAGGGCGAGAGGGCGTTCTGCGCGGGCATTGACCTGAGGCGGATGGCCGACTTCTACCGCGACGTCTCGGCGGAGCAGCGGCTCGAACGATGGAGCCGGGAACCCGGGATTGGCGGGATCACCCGCAACTTCGACGTGGGAAAGCCGGTGATCGCGGCCGTCAACGGTGTGTGCCTCGGCCTTGGGCTCGAGCTCGCGCTCGCCTGCGACATCCGGCTGGCGAGCGAGAACGCGACGTTCGGTCTCCCGGAGGTACGCTCGGCGATCATCCCCGGGCAGGGCGGGACCCAGCGGCTCCCTCGGGCTCTCCCACCCTCGGTCGCGTACGAGATGATCCTCGCCGGGACCCCGATCGACTCGGAGCGGGCCCGCGAGGTCGGGCTGGTGAGCGCGGTCTACCCCAAGGATCGACTGATGGCGGAGGCCCGGGCGCTGGCCGGCCGCATCGCGAGCCTCCCCCCTCGCGTCGTCCAGACGGCGCGGGAAGCGGTGCGCCGCGGCCTCGAGACGACCCTATCGGACGGCCTCCGGCTGGAGCAAGAACTGGCCAACCCGTTGCGGGACAGCCCGGACAACCAAGAGGCTCGGGCCGCGTTCCTCGAGAAGCGCCCTCCGCGTTGGAGCGGTTCGTAAGACCCCGCAAGGGAACTCGTATCGGACCTTCGCGGAGGCGGTTCGCTTCGGCCCCGCCGAGCCAAGTTCGGGAAGGCGCGACGGATAGGCCGGAGCCGGCCCTCGAAGGCCCGGTCGCCTACGACACGTTCGTCATGTCGGCGTTCTTCGAGGAGTCCGAGGAAGCTGCGGATGGCGTGGCGAAACTTCCCTCGGATGTGACCTCCGTCGGAACGCCCGGACCGCGGGGACCCGCGGAGCGTTCCGTAGGATCCCTTAGGCGGCCGCCGGAGTCCGGGTCGCCGCGGGCGCCGATGTCGGCAGATTCACGAGCCCCAGGAAGAGCAGGATCACGCCGACGAACTCGGCGTAGTAGAGGGCGATCGGAAAGGTGGCGATGTAGAGCACACCGCCCGCCCCGAGGATGAGGGCGCCGGCGATCATGAGGACCGTGTGCCAGTGCCAGGACTTGCGAAGCGAGAGGTACGAAGCGGAGAGGAGGAGGACTGTGGCCGGCCCCGTCACGAACGTCGAGGCGAGGATCAGGAGGAGCGGCGGGTTCCCCGTGATGACCCCCGCGGTGACCATCGAAGCGGGAAGCGGGGTCACGACGCACAGCGCCGCCACGACCCCGGAGCTCGCCAGAACGTAGGCCTTGTAGCCCAGCTCGAGCCGGGGGCGGTGGAGGACCCGCGTCGCCCCCATCGAAAGGACGCCGACGATCGCGGCGGAAAGGAACACGTACCCCGGGAGGTACGGCGCGGGCGGAACCCCCCAGTAGACGATCGCCTCGACCGCCATCGCCGCCGCCGCCAGCCCGAGCCCACTTCCCCAGATGATCTGGTCCCGGCTCCCTGTGCGCCGGTACTGCACCCCGGCGCGCACGACGAGCGCGACGAGCAAGGCGAAGACGAGGACGAGGGAACCGAACGCGGCGTACCCCTGCGAGTCCATTGGAGCGGTCCGGGCCGGGAATCCGTTCGTCCGGGAGGATGATATGCCATGTGTAAGAACTTCCACATCTTTCGGGCCCTGCCCCCTGGCCGGCCCGACGGCCGGCATAGCGTAATCTTCCCCCGAACGTCGCCCCGTCCCGTTCGGCTGGGGCGCGTACGTCCGAGCGCGGGGAGAATCTCGAATGAGGGGCTGGCCCGACCCACCGCGACCGTTCTCGGTCAACGGCGAGCTTTCCCCCGGCGGGTACCCCCTCCTCGACGCGTTCCCCGGGTTCACCGAGGTGGAGGCGTTCGGCCGGTATCCGTTCCCCCGGCGGCGCACGCTCGCGGTCGCCCGCCGGACCACGATCCAGGTGATTCGCGACCGGACCTGGATGTACGTCGCCCCGCACGAGATCCCGTCGTGGGCGAAGGAGTACGGCTGGACGCCGTTCGCGAGCGCGACGGACTGCATTGTCGTCGGCCGGTACCACCTGGCGAAGAGCCGCCCGGCGGTGCTCTACCTCGACATCCTCCACGAGTTCCTCCACCTCCTCCAGCGGGCCGACGGCCGGGAGCTCTGGGACGTCTCGAACGGGTACGTCGACAGCCCGACGGAGCTGGAAGCGTACGGGTTCTCCGTCGCGGAAGCGCGACGCCTCGGGGTGCCGGACTCCCTGCTCCGGCGGTACCTCAAGGTCGAGTGGGTCAGCGCCGCCGACCACCGCCGGCTCCTGAAGAACCTCGACGTCGCGTCCGGGAAGAAGCGCTAGGGGATCGCCCCGCCCACCGCCCGAACCGGCGGTCGAAAACGCTTAACCGTTGTTGGATTCCCACACATCGATGGTGTCGAAGGCGGTCCTGGCAGTCGTCGTGATCCTCGTCGCAGCGGGCGCGGGCGGACTCGGCTTGGTGGCGGGGTACGAGTACAAGACCTCCCCCTCGAACTCACCGGCGGCCGTCGCCAACTCGACCCTCAGCGTGCTCGGCGCCGGCACCCTCAACACACTGTTCCCCCCGTTGGCGAGCGCGCTCGTGAACGTGACCCCCGGCATTTCCGCCCCGGCCGCCGCCCAGACGTACGAGGGGTCGATCGACGTGACGACGGCCATCACCTCCCTGAATGCGAAGACCGACGTGGCGGCGGTCGCCGACTTCCGCCTGATCCCCCAGCTCCTCGAGCCCAAATACGCCGGCTACGAGGTCGTGTTCGGAAGCACGCCCGAGGTTCTCGTGTACAACCCGTCGGTGGCGGCGTTCGCGGGGGTCAACGAATCGAACTGGGCCCAGAAGCTCGTGTCCGACGTCACCACGCGCGGCAACGCTCCGTTCGCCGTCTGGAATGCCTCGACCGACCCGAATGGGTACAACGAGATCTTCAGCCTCGAGCTCCAGGGGATGGTCTACAACGGAAGCACGAGCACGTTCTACTCCACCTTCTACACCGGGGGCTCGACCTCGCCGGCGGTCCCCAACTCGGCCACGACGAAGCTCGAGAAGGAGTCGCAGGCAGCGACGCTCGTCAACTCCGGCGTCGTCTCGGCCCTGATCACCTACCGGTCGTACGCGGTGGCCAACAACCTGAAGTTCGTCCCCCTCAATCCGATCGTCGGACTCCAGTCGAACAACTCGACCGCCCTCGGCGACTACGCGAAATTGTCGACGACGATCATCTCCTCGACGGGCGCGTTCGCCACCGTCGTGGCAGCCCCGGTCTTGTTCTCGGTGACCGTCCCGCGGAACGCCCCGAACCCGACCCTCGGAGCCGAGTTCATTGACCTGCTCCTCTCGCCCGAAGGGCAGGCAATCCTATCCACCGGGGGCGCGTTCACGCCGATCGTACCCGGATGGACGGACAACCCGAGCGCCGTTCCGACGCTCCTGGCGCCGGACGTCACGACGATGCCCTCCTGGGCCACCCAGCTTCTGGCATGAGCTCCGGGGACGGCGGCCCGCCGGTTCCCCGCCGATGGCGCGCGGGGCCGGCCTGGACCGTCGTCCAGGCGGTCCTGTCCGGCTCGCTACTCCTCCTGTTCCTCCTGCCGATCGCGGCGCTGTTCAGCTACGCGCACGTCGGCCAGATCGTCGAGGTGGCTCGCGATCCCGCCGTACGGGCGGCTCTCTGGCTGACGTTCTTCGCCTCGGGCATCGCCGTCCTCGCCGCGCTCGTGTTCGGGGTCCCGCTCGGATACGTGCTGGCGCGCCGACGGTTCCCGGGCCGGTCCATCGTGGAGTCCCTGGTCGCGCTCCCGGTCGTCGTCCCCCACCTGCTCGTGGGGCTCGGCCTGTTCTTCCTCGTCATCCCGGGGGCGCCCCTCTACCGGTTCACCCAGGCGATCGGGTTTCCGGTGTACGACACGATCTGGGGCGTGGTCCTCGTGATGGTGTTCGTCAGCGCGCCGTACACCGTCCTCGCGAGCGATCTCTCGTTCCGGGCCGTCGACGGACGGGTCCTCGAGGCCGCCCGTTCGCTGGGGGCGGGCAGCGCGACCGCGTTCCTCACGGTCACGTTCCCCCTCGCGTTCCGCGGCATCGTCGCGGGTCTCCTGCTCTCGTGGGCCCGGGCCGTGAGCGAGATTGGCGGACTCCTCGTCCTCGCCTACGCCGTCTATCCGGGCGGGGTGTACGATGGTCCGGTGACCTCGACGATCTCGATCGTCGTCTACGACCTGTTCCAGAACGGCAATCTCGGGGACGCGGCCGCCGTCAGCTCGCTGTTCCTCCTGATCGCGTTCGCCCTGTTCGTCCTGGTTCGCCTCGGGGAGCGGTCGGGATGGGTCCCCTGGCGCCGCGGGGAGCTCGAGCCGTGAGCCGGGAATGGGTCGTTGAACGGCTCGAGGCCGACCTCGACCGGTTCCACCTCGGCCCGCTCGACCTGACGGCGACGCCCGGCCGGGCGGTCGCGGTCCTGGGAGCCTCGGGCTCCGGGAAGACGACCTTGCTGAGGACGCTCGCCGGATTTCTGCCGGTCCGCCAGGGACGGGTCCTGCGCGATGGGGTGGACGTCACCGACTGGCTGCCGGAAGAGCGAGGACTCGGCTACGTCCCGCAGGGGCTCGGCCTGTTCCCCCAGCGGACCGTGGCCGGGAACGTCCGGTATCCGATGGAGATCCGCGACCGCCCCGACGCGGCGGCCCGGACGTCGGAGCTTCTCGAGCAGTTCCACCTGACGGCGCTCGCCGACCGGCGGCCGGCCCGCCTGAGCGGCGGGGAACAGCAACGGGTCGCGCTCGCGCGGGCCCTCGCCGCGGACCCCGGGCTGATCCTCTGGGACGAGCCGTGGCAGGGGCTCGACGTGCTCGCCCGAGACGAGCTCGGCCTCGTGCTCCACGAACTCCGCGAATCCGAGAAAGTGCCGATCGTGCTCGTGACCCACGACCCGGCCCTCGCCTTCTCGGTCGCCGACTCGTTCCTCGTCCTCCGCGC
>DAIQBL010000075.1:0-7118 GCA_036781185.1 Thermoplasmatota archaeon
CCGGCGGGCCGGGTTCGCTCGGCAGAACTCTACGCGTGCGCCGCTGCCGGCTGGTGGTCCGCCCCATGCGCGAGGCGGCGAACGACTCGCCCGAGAAGTCGTGCGCGTGCGAACCGTCCCCGTGGTCGCCGTCCCCGCGGCTGTGGTGGTCGTGGTCGCCGGGACTCCCGGCCCTGTGGTCCGGAACGAACAGAAGTCCCTTCGGGCTCCCGAAGTGATTCCCGAGCGGGGAAATCTTGCCCGAGAACAGGTTGAGGGTCCCGATGAGCGGGTTGCCGTTGTCCGACGGCTCCCCGACGAACACGGTCCCGGCCGGCCAGCCCGCGGTGCTGAGCGCGGTGATCGTCCCGGCCTTAGCGTCCACAACGTAGAGGGTCCCCGCGCCGGAGGTGGCGACAGCAAAGCCGTCGATCGGCGGCAGGTTCCCCGAGACGTTGTCCGTCAGGTTCAGCTCGTGCAGGAAGACTCCGGCGCCGAACGCGTGGGCGAAGATGACCTTCCCGTCGCCCTGGCTGACCGTCGCGAGGTCGCCGGCGAATCGGGGGCTCACCGTCGGCATGACGGAATTCGTGTCCGGGTCCGTCAGCGCGAGGCGGACCGTCGCGCCGCCGTTCGCGGTCGCCCAGCTGTTGTCGTAGAATATCGGCGTCAGCTGCGCGACGTGGGTCACCGGGTGCAGCGTCACCAGGTATTCGGTCGACTGCGTCGTGTCGTTCGGGTTCGAGTGGGTCGTGTAGATCATCCCGTTCCAGATCGCGACGCTGTCGGTGCCGCCGTTCCCGGAGACCGCGGGGTTCGGCGAGTACGAGTACGTCGTGACGGTCCCCGTCGCCGGGTTGATCACGTTGATGGCGGAATTGTCGTCCTCGTTCACGGTCGCAATCAACCGGTCGTGCGCCGGGTCGGCCGTCAATCCGTCGACCTTGCCCGGGACGGAGATCGCCTTGACGAGCACGCCGAGCGCCGGGTCGTAGCCGACGACCGTGCTGTTCGTCGGTCCGCCGGTAGTTCCCGGCGTCCCGTTCGGGTTGATCCCGTTTTGGTACGCGGTCCAGACGAGCGGGCGGCCCCAGTCAAGACTCGGGGTCGCGAGATAGGTGAGGTCGTCCGGTCCCTTCGAGCCGCTCGGGGCGCCCGGAACCAGGACGGAACTCGGCAGCGTCTTCGGCGTAATGTGGCCTGCCGGCGGGACCACGTGATCCCCGTGGATCCCCACGGTCGCTTGCGGCGCCGACCCGCTGACCGTGCCGGCCACCGTCACGACCAGCAGGAACAGCGCTCTTCCCCAGACGATTCCTCGCGAACTCGAAGGCTTCATCGGCTTCCGAGTTCGCCGATGCCGCAAATACTCTCGACTCGAAGAATAGGGAATTGGCGTAGCCGGCCAGCCACGTCCGGACGTCGCGGTGATTCCTCTGTCCCGGGGGTGAGGACCGATTCCCGGTGCGATTCGACGGTCCGTCTCCACGACGGCTCTCGGCGAAACTCGCCCCCTCGCCATCAGGGTTATCCGCCGTCGCCGGTACGAATCGGGCGAGGGGGACATTGTCGGACGGGCCGACCCCGATCGTCGTCGAAGTCCGGGTGGAGTTCAAGTCCGGGGTCCAGGACCCGGAGGCCGCGAGCATCGAGAAGTCCCTCGGTCTCCTCGGCATACCGGACGTCACTCACGTCACGACCGCGCGCGTCTACCGGCTCGAGTTCGGTGGCGTTTCGATCAACGAGGCCGAACGCCTGGCCGCCCGGGCCGTCGACCGATTGCTCGCGAACCCGGTGATCCACCGAGTCACGATCACCACCGCCCGCGGACACTAGAGCGATGGCGCGACGATCGGCGGCCGCGGCGACCGAGTGGGCGGAGGGCGTCGCCACCGTTCCGATCCGGACCGGCCCGGCGGCCTCCGAGGCTCGGACCCGCGCCGGCTTCTCGTTCTCCCCCTCGGAATGGACCCGGCTCCGCGCGTACTTCCGGGCCGAGGGGCGGGAACCGACCGACGTCGAGCTCGCCGGGCTCGCGCAGAGCTGGAGCGAGCACTGTTCGTACAAGAGCTCCAAAGTCTGGCTGAAGCGCGCGTTCCAGGGACTGAACCCACCCCGCCGGGTCCTGGGCACCGGGGACGCCGGCGTGCTCGCCTTCGACGAGGGGTACGCGTACGCGATCCGGGCCGAGTCGCACAACCATCCGTCGGCGGTCGAACCGTACGGCGGGGCGGCCACGGGGATCGGCGGCATCCTGCGGGATGTGCTCGCCGTGGGAGCGAAGCCGATCGGGCTCGCGGACCCCCTGTTCTTCGGACCGGTGGACGCGTCCGGCCCGAAGCTCCCGAAGGGCGTGCATCCGGCGCGCTGGCTGATGTCGGGCGTCATCGCGGGGATCCGGGACTACGGCAATCGGGTCGGGGTGCCGACCGTCACCGGGAGCGTCGCCTTCGACCCCTCGTACTCGGTCAATCCCCTTGTCAACGTCGCCTGCCTCGGGTTCCTCCCGAGGGCCCGACTGCAGCCCAACCGAGCGTTCCGGGCTGGCGACCGCCTGGTCCTTGTCGGGGGACTGACCGGTCGGGACGGCATCGGGGGCGTGGCGTTCGCGAGCCAGGAGCTCACCGAGCGGAGCGAGGACGAGTCGCGCGGGGCCGTCCAGCTCGGCAACCCGATCATGAAGGAGCCGCTCATCCACGCCTGCCTCGAGGCGTACGACCGCGAGCTCGTCCGCGGCGTGAAGGACCTCGGTGGTGGCGGGCTCGCGACCGCGGCCGGTGAACTTGCCTATGCCGGCGGGTTCGGTATGACGATCGACCTCGACCAGGTCCCGCTGCGCGAGACGGAGGTGCGCCCGTGGGAGATCTGGATCTCGGAGTCGCAGGAGCGGATGATCCTCGACGTCCGGCCCGACGACCTTGAAACGCTCCTCGCAATCTTCCGGCGATACGACGTCCCCGCGACCGCGGTGGGCACCGTGACGGCGGGACCGTACGAGGAGATCCTTTGGAACGGCGCCCCCGCGGCGCGACTTCGGCTCGCCTTCCGGGTCGACCCCCCGCTGCTCACTCGCCCCCGGAAGACGCGCCGATCGACGCGGCACCGGACCCCGAGGGTCCCGAGCGACGAACTCGCCGAACTAGCGGAGGAGCTCCTCCTCGCGCCCGACTCCGTCTCCCGCGAATCGATCATTCGGGTGTACGACCATACAGTCGGCGGCCGTACGACAATCCCCGCCCTGCACGGCCGAGTCGAATCGCCGAGCCACGGCGACGCCGCCCTCCTCCGACCGAGGGTCGAGAGCTGGAGGGCGATCGCCGCCACCGTCGCCGCCCAGCCCTGGGCGTGCCGAGAGGATCCGGCCCGCGGCGCCGAATGGACCGTCGAAGAGGCCGCCCGGAACCTGTACGCCGTCGGGAGCCGCCCGGACGCCCTGACGGACTGCCTCAACTTCGGCAGCCCCGAAGACCCACTAGTGATGGGGGACTTCGTCTCCGTCCTCGACGGGTTGGCGAAAGCGGCGCGTTCGCTCGGCCTCGCGGTCCCGAGCGGAAACGTAAGCTTCTACAACGAGGGACTCGGAGCCGCGGTCCTACCGACTCCCGTACTCTTTGCCACGGGGCTTGTCGACGACCTCCGCCACGCCGTTACCTCGGACCTGAAGACCCTCGGAAACCACCTCTACCTCGTCGGCCGGTCGTCCCCGAACCTCGGGGGATCATTGTACGCCCGCCGACGCGACCTCTCGGGAATCCCGATCCCGCCGACGGACCCGGCCCTCGTTCGCAAGATGGGCGAGAGGCTGCTCGGAACGATGGCCCGGGGCTGGGTTCGGTCCGCCCACGACGTGTCGGACGGCGGACTCGCGGTCACGCTTCCCGAGATGGCGTTCGGCGGCGGGCTCGGGTTCCGGGTCGCTCTCGACGCGACGGGACTCGACGGTCCTGGCGTCGCGCTCGTCTCCGAGGGATCCTCGAGGTGGGTCGTCGAGGTCCCGGCGGAGGCGACCGGCGAGTTCGAGCGGGCGTTCCGGGGGCTCCCGGTCCGGGCGCTCGGCGAGGTGACCGATGGCGGCGGCGAGTTCCGATGGCGCGGGACCTCGCTCACGACGCTCCACTTGTCAGAACTCTACGGGCGGTGGCGCGCCGGCCTCGACGGGCTCGGCCGTCGATGACGACCGCCCTCGTCTCCGGCGGGAAGGACTCGGTTTACTCGACGTACCTCGCCGACTCGCAGGGCCTCTCGGTCGACGAACTCCTCACGATCGCGCCGGAAGACCCCGATTCGTTCCTGTTCCACACGCCGAACGTCGGTCTCGTGAAATGGATCGCCGAGGCGTGGGGGAAGACGCACCGGATCGTCCCCGTGACGGGTACTGGTGAGGCCGCCGAGACGGCGGCCCTTCGGGACGCCTTGGCCGGCTCCCACGAACCGGTCGTCGCCGGGGCGATCGCCTCGGCGTTCCAGTGGAGCCGATTGCATCGGCTCACGTTCGAGCTCGGGCGCCCGCTCTACACCCCCCTCTGGGGGAAGGAAGCGGGCCGGGTCGTCCGGGAGGAGATCTCGGCCGGGCTCGACATCCGGATCGTGCAGGTCGCGGCCGAGCCGCTGGGTCCGGAACTTGTCGGACGGCGGCTCGACGCGGCGCGGCTCGCCGATCTCGAGCGGCTGAGCGCCGAGGTCCGGCCGATCCAGGTCGCCGGCGAGGGGGGCGAGTACGAGACCCTCGTCGTGGATGCCCCGTTCTTCCGGTCCCGGCTCGTCCTCGAGGACGAGCGGGTCGAACGGCGGGGCGGCGCCACCCGGATGACGATCGGCGGGGCGCACCTGGTCGCGAAAACCGAATCGCTTTAGGGCCGAGCCCGCTCGGAGCCCCGTGTCCGCGAAGCGGTCGACGGCCCCGGGGTCGGTCGCGGTCCGACGCCTGGGCGACCGTCGCGCCCGTCCGCGCGTGAAATGGGTCGCCCGGCTGACGGGGTCGACGACCGCTGAGGTCGAGCGTGCGCTCCGGGGTGTCGACCGGCACCTCGAGGAGCTCGAGGCGATCCGCCTCGCCCACCAAGAGGGCGGCCGTGCGTTCTATGCGCAGATCCGCTCGCCGTTCGACCTGTACGCCCTGGTCCGCCTCCTCCGACCAGACTCGATCGTCGAGACCGGCGTCTCTTCCGGGGTCTCGTCGGCCCATTTCCTGCTCGGGCTCCGGGATTGCGGGCGGGGCCGGCTCTATTCCATCGACCTGCCGACCCGACAGGCCGGGGAGATCCTCCGCGTGGGGGAGTCGCCGGTCTCGCTCCCGCCCGGGTGCCCGACCGGGTGGGCGGTCCCGTCCGGGCTCCGCCGCCGGTGGGACCTTCGGCTCGGACCGAGCCAGAAGCTCCTCCCCGAGGTCGCCCGGCGCGCCGACCCGATCGGACTGTTCCTCCACGACAGCCTTCATACGCCGAGCCACCTGACGTTCGAGCTGGAGACGATCCGGTCCCACTTGGCGCCCGGCGCGGTCGTCCTCGCCGACAACACGGTGTGGACCGGGCAGGCGTTCGACCGGTTCGCCCGCTCCCTCGGCGTTCCGGTGATCCGGAACGGCCGCTCCGACCTCGTCGGCTTGCGCGTCCCTACGAGCGCGCCGGCCAGGCGGCCCGCACGTACCGGGCGATCGCCGGCGAAGCCGTGAGCCCGGGCGATTCGATCCCGAACAAGTGGACGGCGCCGGAGCCCCTCGGCTCCTCGACGATCTCGAACTCCCCGAACGCCTCCCCCGACTCCGGGGGGACCGTCTTCGCGCGAACGCCGGGCGGCGCCGGTTCGAGGTCGCGCTCCGTGATGCCGGGAAGGTAGGCGCTCGCCAAGGCGGCGAACGTCGCGAGCGGTGTCGTGGGCAGTGCCGGGGGCTCGGCCGAACTCTGGTAGGTCGCCGTCGGTCCGAGCAACAGGTCCCCTGACGTGGTCCGGGTGAGGTGGACGCCGATCCCGGGGTACCCCGGCGGCGGGAACCCGTAGATCATCGTCCGCACCCAGCTCCGCCGTTCGCCGAGGACCCGGGCGTACTCGCCGAGGCACGGGTAGACCCGATGTCCCGGCGCCCCGAGAAGGGCGGCGACGCGGGCCGAACCGACCCCCGCGGAGTTCACGACGAGCCGCGCCTCGATGGTTCCGCATCGGGAGGACTCGAGCGACCATCCGCCGGGCCGAGGTTCGGCCCGGGCGACGTCGAAATCGTATCGGCGCTCGACCCCGAGCCGGACCAGCTCCGAATCGAGGGACCGGACGAGGGCCGCGGCGTCGATGCGCCCGCCGGTCGGAGCGAAGAACGCCGAGTCGCAAGCCCCGAGGTGGGGCTCGATCTCCCGCGCCTCCTCCGGCGACAGAGGCTGGACTCCGGGCACACCGTTGAGTTCGGCGCCGGCGCGGTACTCCGCCAGCCGCGACCGGTCCTCGGGCCGGCCGGCGACGACGAGGGTGCCGCACGCCTCCACCGGAACGCCGAGCGCCTCCGCTTCCTCGTAGATTCGGCGATTTCCCTCGACGTTCAGGCGGGCACGAAGGGTCCCCGGACGGGCGAACACCCCGGAGTGGACGACCCCGCTGTTGTGCGTCGACTGCTCCCGACCCGGACCCGGGTGCCGCTCGACGATCGCGACGTCCGCCCCGTCCTCGGCGTACAACCGCGCGATGGACAGGCCGACGACGCCCGCCCCGACGACGACGACGTCCCGGACGGACACGGAAGCGGCGAGCGAGGTGGCCCGTCTTAACGGCTCCGGCGCGGCCGGTCGGGGGCGAGGATTTAGGGCGGCACCCTGTGACCGAATCGATGGCTGCGAGCCGCGCCTCCACCCGCCGCCCGGACCGGACCACCCGGGGACCCGCCACCCCGGAGGGTCGCGCCGTCGAGGCCCGCAAGCGCTGGGAGGCCGAAGTCGTCCAGCCCGCCCTCGCGAAGGGACCCGAGCGCAAAGAGCGGTTCGAGACGCTCGGCGGGATCCGCGTGGACCGATTGTACGTCCCGTTGTCGACCGACGACGACTCCCGGATCGGCTACCCGGGCCAGTACCCGTACACGCGAGGCGTCCACCCGACGATGTACCGCGGCCGGGTCTGGTCGATGCGGATGTTCTCGGGGTTCGGCACGCCGGAGGACA
>DAIQBL010000076.1:0-7110 GCA_036781185.1 Thermoplasmatota archaeon
TCGGGTTCACCCCCCGCGGCCCGGTCGACCGTCCTGCGGCGCCCCGTTTCAACACCTCACCCGAGGTCGGTTACCCACAATGCTCATCTAGGAGTGCGAATCCTCGCGCCCTCCCTCCACCGACGAGAAAATCATGACCGGTCCTCCTGCGATCCACGCCCGCGACGTCCGGCGGGTGTTCGAGAGCCGGAAGGGGTTCTTCTTCGACGAGCTCGTGCGAACCGAGGCGCTCCGCGGGGTCGACCTCGACGTCGACGCGGGCGAGATCTTCGGACTGCTCGGGCCGAACGGGGCGGGCAAGACCACGTTCACCAAGGTCCTCTCGACCCTCCTGACCCCGACGAGCGGCACCGCGGAGGTCCTCGGGCTCGACGTCGTCCGCCAGGCGGCCGAGCTGCGCCCGCGGATCGGGCTCGTGCTCGGTGGCGAGCGGGGGCTGTACAACCGGATCAGCGCGCGCGAGAACCTCCGATACTTCGCGGACATCTACGGCGTCGATGTCACGAGCCGCGACCGGCGCATCCAGGAGGTGATCGACCGCGTCGGGCTCACCGACGCGGCCGACCGGAGGGTCGAGGAGTTCTCCCGCGGGATGAAGCAGAAGCTCCACCTCGCGCGGGGCATCCTCCACGGTCCGGAGGTACTGTTCCTCGACGAGCCGACGATCGGGCTCGACCCGAAGAGCGCCCGCGAGACCCGGAAGCTGATCCGAAGCCTCGTCGCCGACGGAGTGACCATCTTCCTCACGACCCACTACATGTTCGAGGCCGAGGAGCTCTGCCAGCGGATCGCCGTCCTCAGCCGCGGCCGGATCGTGGCGCGGGACACGGTCGCCGGACTTCGGAAGCTCGTCGGCGGGGACCGGACCATCGAGGTCGAGGCGTACGGGTTCGACGACGGGGAGATCGGCCGGTTGAACGGCCTCCCGGGTGTCTCGCGCGTCCTGAGCGAAGAGTTCGGCCCACGACTCCGTCTGACGATGCGCGTCCGAACGAATGAGCTCACGCTCGACGCGGTCCGCGGCCTTCTCGCCAACCACCCCGAGCTGGCGGTGCGGGAGCGGCGCACGTCGCTCGAAGACATCTATCTCGACCTTGTCGAAGAGGAGGCGAGCTAGTCGATGGGCGCCCGGACCTACTCGAGGTCGACGTCCCTGCTCGCCGTCCTGCGGCTCTCGGTCCTGACGTTCCTCGCCGACCCGCAGTGGCTCGTCCCGAGCTTGATCGCCCCGGTGATCTTCGGGCTCGTCTCCTACGAGCTGTTCACCGGCGCGGGCCCCTGGTTCGTCCTGTACGCGATCCTCGGGGCCGGGATGATGTCGATGTGGGGCCAGACCCTCTATGGGAGCGGGTGGGCGACCGGCCAGGACCGCCACCTTGGCACCCTCGAACCGACGCTGACCGCCCCGACGCCGTACGTCTACGTCGTCGCCGGGCGGGTGATCTGGAACACCCTCGCGGGGCTGATCGGCGGGGCAATCGTCTTCGTCGTCGTGGCGATCACCTACGGCCACCCGATCCCGCTCGCGAATCCGCTCCTGTTCTTCCTGATGTTCGTCTTCGTGATCGTCACGCTGGCGGCCGTCGGGGTCGTCTTCGCCGCCGCCTACGTCTATACCCGGTACGCCGGCTTTGTGCAGAACGTCGGGGAGTTCGCCTTCTACATCGGGACCGGCTGCATGTTCCCCGTCGTCCTGCTGCCGTTCTGGTCGAACCCGATCTCCCTCATCCTCCCCCCGACCTGGGCCCTCGACGCGCTGCGGTACCTCGCCATTCCGGGCTACCAGGGATTCTCCTGGGGGTTCTGGTGGGACATGGCCGGGGCGGTCGGCACCACGTGCGTCTACCTCGCGATCGCCGGTACGGTCTTCCACCGCGTCGAGCGCCATGTGCTCGAGGCCGGAGACCTGAACGACTGGTAGGAGGAACTGATGGCGACGACGGCCCCGCTCCGCAGTTCGTTCGTCCGGACGTTTTGGGTGAACGCGATCTTCGCGCCGCGGACGAGCCTCGGCTTCATGCGGCTCGACTTCGTCCTCGGAACGATCTTCATCATCCCGCTCACCCAGATGGCGTTCTTCGCGTTCGTCGCGAGCCTCTCGGGCACTCCGGGCGGGGTCGCGTTCGTCGTCGTGGGCAATGCGGTGGCGACCGTGACGTACTCGTCCGTGTTCTCCGTCTGCCAGACCACGGACAACGAGAAGGAAGCCGGGACGATGGAGCACCTCCTCGTCTCCCCGGCGAACCGGTTCGCCCTCTACTTCGGGCGGGGGCTGATCCCGGTCCTCTGCTCGCTCGCGACGGTGGCGGTCGCGATCGTCTACGCGGTCGTGCTGTTCCACGTCCCGTTCGCCACGGGCAGCGTCGGCGACCTCACCGTGTCGATCGTGCTCACGGCGTTCGCGATGGTCGGGTTCGGCCTCCTGCTCGGGGGGGTCGCCCTGTACCTCCGGACGTCGATCATCCTCGGGAACATCTTCCTGTTCCTCGGGCTCCTCCTGTCGGGGGCGAACTTTCCGCTCAGCGTGCTTCCGCTGCCTCTCCAGTACGCCGGCGACCTGCTGCCGCTGACCTGGGGGATCGCGGCGGTCCGGGCCGGGCTGGCGGGCGCCCCGATGGGAACGATGCTGCGGCTCTGGGGGTACGTTGCCCTCTGCGGGCTCGTGAGCATCGGGCTCGCTATGGCGCTCTGGAACACGTTCGAGCGCCGGGCCCTCACCACCGGCAGCATCGCGCGATTCTGACCGCGTGGAGCGGGCGAACCGAGGTCGCATCGGGACGTTCAGCCGACGGACGACCGAGCCAAGGCTTCATCGTCCCGGCGCGTTCCGGCGGTCGATGCCGAAGGCGCCTCGGTCGGCCGTCGCGCCCCGGGTGCTCGTGCTCGACATCGGCGGGACGCACGTCCACGTCGCGTTCTCCCGACGCGGACCCGAGTGGCAGATCCCGAGCGGCCCGTCGATGCGGCCCGCCGCGATGGTCCGGAAGGTGAAGCGCGCGACCCGGGGCCACCCGTTCGACGCCGTCGCCATCGGGTACCCGGGCGTCGTCGTCCACGGACGGATCCTCCGCGAACCGCAGAACCTCGGACCCGGATGGGTCGGATTCAATTTCCGCAAGGCGCTCGGCCGGCCCGTCCGGATCGTCAACGACGCGGCGATGCAGGCGCTGGGGAGTTATCGGGGCGGCCGCATGCTGTTCCTCGGGTTGGGGACCGGCCTCGGCTCGGCGATGATCGTCGACGGGGAGCTCGAGCCGATGGAGCTCGGCCACCTCCCGTGGAAGAAGGGCAAGACGTACGAGGACCTCGTCGGGGAGAAGGCCCGCGTTCGGCTCGGCCGCAAGAAGTGGCGCCGCGAGATCTTCGAGATGGTGGCGGCGCTCACCGGCGCGCTCGAGCCCGACTACGTGGTGCTCGGCGGCGGCAACGTCCGGAAGCTGAAGTCCCTCCCCCCGGGCGCGCGCGCCGGAAACAACCTCAACGCCATCACCGGCGGGCTGCGCCTCTGGGCGCCGACCGCCCGGTCCACCCATCGACCCAAGTGAGCCTTCGAGATGGACTTCGACCGGAACTCCCGCGCCCCGCTCGGAGTCCGCCAGCGGGTCACGCTCGAGCGAGGTTGGTCTCCGACGCGGCAGCTCGGTCGAGGAACCATCGGACCGGACCGGCGCTGCGGACCCGACTCGCGGGGAAACGGTCGGAGCCGAGCGTTCCCGACCCGAACGTCCCGGCGACTGCGTCCGCCTTTTCGGCGCCGGCCACCAGGAAACAGACCTCGCGGGACGAGGCCAACGCCGGGAGCGTGAGGGTCAGCCGAGGGACGAACGGCGGCTGACCGGCTCGGGGGACCGCGACGACCGCCCGTCGACGCTCCCGGAGCGCCGGCGAGCCCGGGAACAGTGAGGCCGTGTGACCGTCCGGACCCAGACCGAGCAGGACCACGTCGAACCGGGGAACCGATCCGTCCGGGTCGGGAGGACCGAGGACCCGAGCGTACCGGCGCGCGGCCTCCGAGGCGGGCCGGAGCTCGCCGCGCAGCCGGTGGACCTGTCGTCGAGCGATGGCGACCTCGCCGAACAGGGACTCCTGGACGGCTCCGAAGTTGCTCCGGGCGTCGCCCGGCGGCACGCATCGTTCGTCGGCGAAGAACACCTCCGTTCCGCCCCACGGGAACGAGCTGCGGTACCGGGTCGCCAAGAGGCGGTAGAGCGGTTGCGGGGTCGAACCACCGCTCACGACCCAGGAGAACGTTCCGCGCGCCCGCACGGCGCGTTCCGCGGACCGGAGGAGGTGGAGGGCGAGCGAGCTCGTCGCCCGGGCGAGGTCGGGAAAGACCCGGACCGTCCGGGCTACGCGCGCTCCCAACGCTGCCCCCACGACTCCGCGAGCCGGGTGGCCCCCTCGGGGCCCCAGGTGTTCGCCGCGTAGAACTCGAGGGGGGGCGGGTGGGCCAAGATCGGGTCGTACAGCTTCCAGGACTCCTCGACCTCGTCGGCCCGGACGAACAGCGTCGCGTCCCCGAGCATCACATCGACGAGGAGCGTCTCGTAGCCGTCGGGAAGCCCGCCGAAGACGTCGGCGTAGTGGAACCGCATCCGCTCGGTCTGGACCCGGATCTCGCGGCCCGGGACCTTCACCTCGAACGCGAGCTCGAACCCCTCGTCGGGCTGGATCAGGATCGTGATCCGGTCGGGGTTCGCCTCGTACGCGCCTTCCTCCTGGAAGAACGACACGGGCGGGGCCTTGAACGTCAGCACGACCCGGGTCGACTTCGCCGGGAGGTTCTTGCCCGTCCGAACGAAGAACGGCACATCGTGCCAGCGCCAGTTCGCGATCTTCAGCCGGAGGGCGACGTACGTTTCGGTGTCCGAATCGGCGGCGACCCCGGTCTCCTCCCGATACGCCGGGAGTGCCGCTCCGTCGCGGACGCCGGCGCCGTACTGGCCCCGGACCACGTCGTCGGGACGGAGCCGGACGACGCTCTGCAGGACCTTGACCTTCTCGTTTCGGATCGTGTCGGCGTCGCGCATCGCCGGCGGCTCCATCGCGACGAGCGCGAGCACCTGCGTCACGTGGTTTTGGACCATGTCCCGGAGCGCCCCGGAGGTCTCGTAGTAGTGGGCGCGGGCCTCGACGCCGACCTGCTCGGCGACGGTGATCTCGACCCGCTCGACGTGGTCGCGGTCCCAGAGCGACTCGACGAACGTGTTCGCGAACCGGAAGACGAGGAGGTTCTGGACCGTCTCCTTGCCGAGATAGTGGTCGATGCGGAAGATCTGGGACTCATCGAAGTACTTCCGAAGCAGGGCGTTCAGGGCCCGCGCGGACCCGAGGTCCCGGCCGAACGGCTTCTCGACGACGATCCTCGTCCAGCCCGGGGCCCTCGAGAGACCCGCCTCGCCAAGGCCGAGGATCGTCGGGGTGAACCCTTCCAAGGGGAGCGCGAGGTAGAATAGCCGGTTCCCGGGCAGGGCGCCGTCCCGTTCCACGGACTCGATCCGCGCCCGAAGGGTGGCGTACGAGGCGGGGCTTTCGTCGAGGAGACCATGGAAGGAGAGCGCCGCGTCGCAGAACGCCCGGACCTCGGCCTCCGTCCCCGCCTTCTCCTCCAGGAGCGAGCGCACCGCGTTCTCCCGGAACGCTTCGTCGGTGAGGTCGTGGCGCGCGACGCCCAGGATCTTCGTCCCGTTCGGCAGCTTCCCCTGCGTCGCGAGCCGATGGAGGGACGGGAGGAGCTTCCGCTGGAACAGGTCGCCGGTCGCGCCGAACACGACGAACAGGTGCGGAGCCGCCGCGGGGGGATCCAACTTCACGCCTCGCGCTTCACGTCGTGGCCGCCGAACTTGTTCCGCATCATCGCGAGGAGCCGCTCGGCGAACGGGTCGTCCTCGCGGGACCGGAGCCGTTGCTGGAGCGCGAGGGTGATGACCGGGGCGGGGATGTTGAGGTCCATCGCCTCGGTGACGGTCCAGCGCCCTTCGCCCGAGTCGGCGACCCAAGGCTCGATCCCCTTCAGCGTCGGATTCTCGGCCAGCGCGGATTCGATCAGCTCGAGCAGCCAGGACCGGACGACGCTTCCGTACCGCCAGATCTCCGAGACCTGGTGGAGATCGACGGCGAAGTCCGTCTTCGCTTGCATCACGGCGAACCCTTCCGCGTACGCCTGCATCATGCCGTACTCGATGCCGTTGTGCACCATCTTGACGAAGTGACCGGCGCCCACGGGTCCGACGTGGCCCCAACCCTTGTCCTTCGCCGGCGCGAGGGTCTCGAGCGCCGGACGAAGCCGCTCGACGTCGTCGTCGGCGCCCCCGACCATCATCGAGTACCCCTCCTGGAGCCCCCAGATCCCGCCGCTCGTGCCCACGTCGACGTATCGGAGCCCCCAGCTCGCCACGAGCGCCGCCCGTCGAAGGGTGTCCTTGTAGTACGAGTTCCCGCCGTCGACGATGAGGTCGCCGGCGGCGAGGAGTGGGTGGAGCTCGTCGATCGTGGCGTCCACCGTCGGGCCAGAGGGGAGCATCAGCCAGACGACCCGAGGGGCCTCGAGCTTCGCGACCAGTTCCTCGAGGGAGTGGGCGCCGACAGCGCCGTTCTGCACGATCGCGTCGACCGTGGCGGCCGTCCGGGCGAAGCCGACCACCCGGTGGCCCCCCTCGACGAGCCGCGTGGTCATGTTGCCGCCCATCTTCCCGAGTCCCGCCATCCCCAGCTCCATCGTCTCTCTCCTCACGACGCAGCGACGCCGACGTCAGCCAGGTCGTTGCGAACTTGAACCGGATCCCGGACGAGGATGGTCCGGAGGCCGAGCGCCACCGCCGCCGCGACGTTTTCGGGTCGGTCGTCCAGGAAGACCGTCTCCTCCGGCGAGCGCTGGGTCAGCTCGAGCGCGTACCGGTACGCGGCCGGGTCGGGTTTCCGGAGCCCGGTGAATCCGGAGCTGAAGAACACATCGAACACGTCCCGGAGGCCGAACTTCTGGATCCGATACTCGTTCAGCGGCCGGGATTCGTTGTTCAGGGCCGCCATCCTCCAGATCCGTCGGGCGCGAAGGCTCTTCGCCAGCTCGAGGTTCGGCGCGATCGCCGTCGACCGGGCCTCGACGAAGCC
>DAIQBL010000077.1:0-7023 GCA_036781185.1 Thermoplasmatota archaeon
CAGCGGCATGCGGTTTGCCTCGGCTTCGGTCACGAGCCGTCCGACCTCGCCCAAGAACGACGACTCGCCGACCGCGGTGACCTCGACGTCGAGCCGTCCGTCGCCGTTCCGGCTTCCGGCGACGACCCGGTCCCCGGCCGCCTTCGGAACCGGCGCACTTTCCCCGGTGACGACCGACTCGTCCGACCACGACCTTCCCGACCGGACCCGTCCGTCGGCCGGGAACCGGTCGTGCGGGGAGACCCTCAGAACGTCGCCCGCCGAGAGCGCGTCGAGGGGGACCATCTCCTCCTGGCCGGCGGCGAGTCGGAGCGCACGGGGGGGCAGCAACTCCCGCAGCGCCCGGAGCACCGCCGTCGCCCGCGACCGCGTCCGCTGTTCGAGGTAGTTGCCCGTCAGGATCAGGGCGAGGATGAGCGAGGAGGCGTCGAAATAGAGGGCCGGCGGGAGGCGACCCGGGAGGAGGACGACCGCCGCGCTGTAGCCGAACGCCGCCGTCGTGGCGACGGCGACGAGGAGGTCCATGTTGCCGATCCGGCTCCGGAGCGCGTCCCAGGTCCCCCGGTAGAACGGGCGCCCGGCGTACCCCTGCACGACCGCCGCGGCGGCGAGCGCCGCGACCGGCCAGTCGGGGAACGGAGCCGCGTACGTGACTATCGCGACGAAAGCCGCCAGGGGCCACGCGACCGCGAGCTCGCGGAGCAGCCGGGCCCGATGCACCTCAGGTCGGGCGAACGATTCCCGGCACGATTCGGCGCAGAAGTAGTACGTCCGGTTCTCCCGCACCAGCGACAGGGTCGCCGTGCGGGGGTCGACGTACATGCCGCAGACCGGGTCGGTCGCCATCGGGCCCCCGTCGGCGGTTCGACAGCCGGGACTACCGACGGCTACCGGACTTGGAGCCGCGGCGGCGCTCGTACTCGAGCTGACATCCCGTGGCGCAGAAGTACACCGTCTCGCCGTCGTACGTCCCCTTCGCGGCGGCCTTCTCGGAGTCGATCGTCATCCCGCAGACCGGGTCCTTCACCTTCATTGAGCGGCCCCGGTCGGTCGACGCCGGGCGAGTACATGACCGCCCGGTGGCGCTCGGGTGAGAGGGCCGCGGCGCCACCAACGGGTTTAATCCCGACCGGTCCTCCGGCGCCCGTGGTGGCCTCGCTGTCCCCGGAAGACGCCGCGCAGAAGCTCAAGGAACGGCCGGAGGAGTACACGCTCCTCGACGTTCGCGAACCCGACGAGCGGGAGGTCGCCGCGATCGAGCCGTCGATCCACGTGCCGATGAACGACGTGCCGCGGCGCCTGGCGGAGATCCCGAAGGACAAGAAGCTCATCGTCTACTGCCACCACGGCAGCCGCTCGATGATGGTCGCCGGCTACCTGCAGGGGGCCGGCTACGCCTCGGTCTCCAACCTCGACGGCGGGATCGACGCGTGGTCCCGGAAGGTCGACCCGTCGGTGCCGCGGTACTCCTGAGACCGACTAGCGGGACGGACCTTCGCGCCGCTCGAACAGCTCGGTGAAGCTGCGCATCTTCCAGTACGTGTTCAGGAACTCCTGCCCGCGGGCCGTGATGTCGTACGTCACGAACCCGTCCTGCGGATGGACCTCGAGAAGCCCGAGGGCGGTGAGCCGTTCGACCGCCGTCCTCAGCCGGTCGACCGGCATGCCGGCCCCGTAGGAGATGCGAGTGATCCGCCCGACCCCCTCGTGCCGCTTCACCACCTCGAGAATCGTCGCGTAGAGGTCCGATTGTTCCCGCCGACGGCTCGCCGGCGTGGGAGCGCGACCGTCGGGGCCGGGCGCCGGCACGGCTCACACCGGGGGCGTCGGGCGGGTCGTGACCTGGACCGGCGGCTGGTCGACCGTCGCCTCCGGCGAGATGCGGGCGGACCGGACGTATTCGATCCGGCCGACGTGGGCACCGGGACCGACCTCGACGTCGTTCGCGGCCACCCGGTCGACCTCGGCGTTCGCGCCCACGTCCACGGAGTCCCCGAACACCGCCTCGGCCCTCGACCCACGCCCGAGCCGGACCCGCTCGCCGACGAGAGGCCCGCGAACCTCGCACTTTCGGCCGAGGGTCACGCGCCGCCCCCGGAGCCCGGCCTCGGTCCGGATCCGGCCGCCGACCTCGACGTCCTCGGAGATGACCGCCCGCCGGGCGGCGAACTGACCACCGACCTCGAGCGCTCCGGCGGTGACGTCCGAGGTCACGCTCGCCTCGCCCCCGACCTCGAGACGGCCGGTCAGCGTGAGCGATCCCCCGACCCGGAATCGGCCGCCAACCTCGACGGCGCGGCCGCGGACGTCCCCGTCGAATTCGGCGATGCCCCCCACCTCGAGGCGGTCGAACTGGAACGATCCGGTCACGCGCAAGATGCCCCCCACCTCGACGGACTTGCCTTGGGCTCCCGCGGCGAACTTCGCCGCCCCGCCGACTTCGAGGTCGCCGAACACGAGAGGGCCGGTCGCCGAGAACTCGCCGCCGACCTCGACGCTCTCCTGGATCGTCCCCGCCCCGACCGCGCCGAAACCGCCGACCTCGAACCGGAGCAGGTGGACTTCTCCCAGCGCGGCGCGTCCTCCGACGCTCACCTCCTCGGCGTCGGTCCGTCCGTGCACCACGAGGGAACCCCCCACGTGGAGCGACTCCCCCCGGACCGCGCCGTCCGCCTCGAAACTACCCCCGACGTCCAAACGGCCGACGGTCGCGTCGGCGTGAAGCCGAAGTTCCCGGTCGACCTCGGTCCTCGGGCAACTGAAGGCGCCCGTCACTTCGATCTGGCCGTGATCCGCGTCGATCGACTCGTGCACCGCCAACGACGACTCGAACCGAACGCGGCCGCGCTTGGTCCGGAGCCGTCGGCACTCGAAGGGGGCCAGGACCGTGACATCGCCGGTGAACGACGCGTCGCCGGAGACCCGGATCGTAGCCCCGGCGGCCGCCTCCAGGGTGGCTCCGGCCTCGGCGACCAGGTCGCCGTCGACGGCGCCGAGCGCCTGACGGGTGCCCTTCGCGATGTGGACGTCGCTCATCGAGCGGGACGAGGTGCCCCGATTCTAATAGGGTAGGTCACCTCCGGTGACCGCAGGGAGCGACCGTCGATGGCGGACGACACGCTCCAGCGGCTTCGCGGGGAGGTCGTCGCGTGCCGACGATGTCCTCGGCTCGTGAGCTATCGGGAACGGGTCGCCCAAGAACGCAAGCGCGAGTTCCGGGAGGAGACGTACTGGGGGAAGCCGGTCCCCGGGTTCGGGGACCCGAGCGCGCGTCTCGTCGGGGTCGGTCTTGCCCCGGCGGCGCACGGCTCGAACCGGACCGGCCGAATGTTCACGGGAGACCGGTCGGCGGCGTTCCTCGTCCGCGCGCTCTACGACGCGGGGTATGCGAGCCAGCCGACCTCGACCCGTCGGGGCGACGGGCTTTCGTACCGCGACTTCTACCTCACCGCGGGCGTCCGCTGCGTACCGCCGGACAATCGACCGCGGCCCGACGAACGCGACCGGTGCCGGCCGTTTCTCGAGCGCGAGCTTCGCCTCCTATCGAGGGCCCGGGCGATCCTCGCCTTCGGGGGGTTCGCCTGGGAGGCGTCGCTCGACGCGGCCGCGAGGGCGTTCGAGGTCGACCGCCCCGGCGTCGCGTTCGCGCACGGCGCCGCGGCGCCGCTCGGCCCCGGGAAACCGATCGTCTGGGCCTCGTACCACCCCAGCCCGCAGAACACCAACACCGGGAAGCTGACGCGCGCGATGCTCGTCGACCTGCTCGCCCGGATCCGCGCCGGCTACGAATGACCGCCGTCGGCGCGCGTCAACGTTAACGGCCCTCGGCCGTCGGCGCCGCGGATGGGCGAGTTCGAGCTGCTCGGTCGCGACGGCCTCGCGCGGCTCGGACGCCTCCCGACACCGCACGGGCCGATCGAGACGCCCGCGCTGCTCCCGGTCGTGCACCCGGACCCGGCCCGTCAGCCCGTCGCTCCGAGAGAGCTTCGCCGACGCTTCGGGCTCGGCGCCGTGATCACGTCGTCGTACATCGTGTGGCGAACGCCTCCGCTCGCCGAGATCGCCGAGAGCCGCGGCATCCACGGGCTCCTCGACTTCGACGGTCCCGTGATGACCGACTCGGGGGCGTTCCAGCAGCACGCGTACGGCCACGTCGAGGTCACCGACAGCCAGATCCTCTCCTTCCAGAATCGGATCGGCACGGACATCGCGACGGTCCTCGACATCTTCGTGGAACCCGACGTCCCCCGGGCGACGGCGGAGGCCGGGGTTCGCGAAACCGCCGAGCGCGCGACCCGGGCGCGGGCGGTCCGGACCGGCCTGCTCGCGGTCCCGGTCCAGGGCGGGCTCGACCCGGAGCTCCGACGGGAGTCGGCCGCGGCCGCCTCGGCGATCGGGGACGTGCTGGCGGTCGGGGGCGTCGTCCCGTTGATGGAGCGGTACCGATTCGCCGACCTCGCCAGGGTCCTCCTCGCCACCCGCCCGGCGCTCGCCCCGGAGGGCGTCGTCCACCTGTTCGGGACCGGCCATCCGATGACGTTCGCCTTTGCCGCGCTGTTCGGCGTCGACCTGTTCGACTCGTCGGCGTACCTGAAGTTCGCCCGGCGCGGGATGCTGATGTTCCCGGAAGGGAGCGTTCCGGTCGAGGGGATCGCCGAGAACGTCTGCCGCTGCGCCCTCTGCGAGCGCGTGCCGCTCCGCGAGGTCGCCAGGCTTCCGATCGCGGAGCGGGAGCTCCGGATCGCCGAGCACAACCTCTCCGTGTCCTCCGAGGAGATCGCCCGGGTCCGTCAGGCGATCCGCGACGGCACGATCTGGGAGCTCGCCGAACGGCGCTCCACCGGGCACCCGGCGCTCGCCGCGGGGATGCGGGCGGCGATCCGCGGCACGCGGGTGTTCCTGCCGACCGAGCCGGAGAGCCGGCGGGCGTTCCGAACCACGGTGGCGACGAGCGGGCTGCGGCCGGCCGTGATCCGGTTCCTCGCCCGTCTCGACGCGGTCAAGACCGGTCGGGGGCCGTACCGGACGCTCCCGTTCGTCCCGCTCACGACCCCGGCGCTCCGCACGCTGCCCGCGGAGTCGAGCGACGGCGCCCCCCTCTACTGGGAGGTGATCCGCCCGGTCGGCGCCGTCCCGCTCGAGCTCACCGACGTCTACCCGGTCGGATGCTACCTCGCCCCCGAGGAGTTCGACGGGGCCCCCCGGACCGGCTCGGTCGCGGACGCCCTCGAGGGGATCGCCTACGACCCGAACCGGGACTGGCTCGAGGCCTGGACGCGCCGGCAGGTCGAGGCGCTCCTCGCCTGGCGGTACGGGCCCGACGCCGTCACCGAGCTCGCCGGCGAGAGACTCGTCGGCAAGCGGTCGCCGAAGACCGGCCGGCTCCGACGGGTGGAGCACAACGGAGCGATCGTCTTCCACGTGGGCTCGGACGGCCTCGCGCGGCCGACCTGGAAAGGGGCGGAACTCCTCCATCCGCGGCTGCCGTTCCCGCAGAGCCGCATCGTCGTCGCCCCGGACGCCGTCCCGTTCGTCCGGGAGGGGAAGACACTGTTCTCCCGGTTCGTCGCGGGCGGCGATGGGTCGCTCGTCCCCGGCGCGAGCGCCTTCCTCGTCGACGAGGCCGACACGCTCCTCGCAGTCGGGCGCCTCGTCCTCGCCCCCGGCGAGATGGGTCGGCTGACCCGAGGGGTCGCCGTGCGCGTCGTCGCGCACGCGCGCGCCTCGGAGCCCGAGGAGCCGGACGACCCGACGGGTTCCCCGCCGGGCGACCTTTAAGACGCCCCGGCCGCTCTCGACGACGATGCGGACGTTCCTGCTCGTCCAGCTCGACAGCGAGGGGGCTCCGTTCTCGGAGGTCGCCGAGCTGCTCGAGGACGCCGGGTTCCGGCCGCACGAGGGTGGATACGACTTCGTCTACGACTGGAGCCGCCCGCCGAGCGTCCGCGAGTCGCTCGACCTCGCGGACCGGGTCCAGGCGACGCTGAAAGGGAAGGGCGTCTACTTCCGCCTGGAATCGTCCGACGACGTCGACCCGATCGGCGGGCCCCGGTAGTCTCGGCCAGGTCGAACGACCGTGGTGATCCTCGGCATCGAATCGACGGCGCACACCGCGAGCGTCGGCATCGTCACCGAACGCGCCGAGGTCCTCTCCATCGCCTCCGACATGTTCCGTCCGGCGAAGGGCGGGATCCACCCCCGGGAGGCGGCGAACCACCACGTCGACCTGCTCCCGGGCCTCGTGGAGAAGGCGCTCGCCGACGCGAAGGTCCGGCCGAGCGAGGTCGACGCGGTCGCCTTCGCCCAGGGACCGGGACTCGGACCGTGCCTGCGCGCCGGCGCCACGGTCGCCCGCATGCTCGCGCTCGCCTGGGACCGTCCGCTCGTTCCGGTGAACCACTGCGTCGCCCACGTCGAGATCGCCCGAGTCTTGAGCGGGATCGACGACCCGATGCTCTTGTACGCCTCCGGAGGGAACACGCAGGTCGTGGCCCACGGATCCGGACGCTACCGGGTCCTCGGCGAGACGCTCGACATCGGGATCGGGAACTTCCTCGACAAGCTGTGGATCTCCCTCGGCGGAACGTTCCCCGGCGGCCCGGCGATCGAGGCCGAGGCCAAGCGGGGGTCGGAGCTGCTCGCCCTCCCCTACTCGGTCCACGGGATGGACGTCGCCTTCTCCGGCATGTACACGGCGGCGCTCGCGCTCGACGCGAAGGGCGCGGACCGCCCCGACCTCGCGTTCTCCGTCGAATCGACCGCCTACGCGATGCTGACGGAGGTCACGGAGCGCGCCCTCGCGCACCGGCGGCGGACCGACGTCGTGCTCGGCGGCGGCGTCGCCTGCAACGAGCGTCTCCGCGGTATGGTCCGCGCGATGGCGGAAGGACGGGGGGGAACCTCGTTCGCCCCTCCGAAGGCCCTCTGCCTCGACAACGGCGCGATGATCGCGTGGACCGGCCAGCTGGCCCTCCGGCACGGGCTGACGGTTCCGGTGGAGCGCTCGGCGGTCCAGCCGCGGCA
>DAIQBL010000078.1:0-6701 GCA_036781185.1 Thermoplasmatota archaeon
GTAGTACTCCCCGGGGGCGATGTACGTGTGCGAGGTCTGGGCGCCGCTCTAGCCGTTGCCGTCTCCGAACAGCCAGGCGTAAGCGACCCCGCCCGTCGCGTTGGTCGTGTTGGCGGCGAACGAGACGGAGAGGGGACCCGGGCCCGTCGGGTTGGCCGCGCTGGCCGTCAGGATCATCCCCGCAAACGCCCAGGTGTCCGTGAAGTCCGTCGAACCGACCCCACCGTAGAGGATGACCGTGCCATCGGACGGGTCGTACGCCATCTCGCCAAAGTACCGCGCGGGAGGCGCGGTGAACGGGAAGACCGGGACCCAGCCCGAGGCCTCGAACAGCCAGGTGTCGCCGAGGTTCCCGGCGGCCCCGCTGCCGCCGAAGAGCACCATCGCGGAGATCGCGGCGTCGTAGGCGATGCTCGCCTCGGTCCGGCCGCTCGGGTGGAGCGTGCCGTTGAACTTCGTCCAGGCCCCCGCCTGGAACTCCCAAGTATCGCTGTAGGTCGTGCTGCCGTAGTCGTCGCCGCCGAACAGGATCGTTGCGTTCAGGGCGGCGTCGTACCGGAGCGCGGTGTTCTCGCGGACGGACGGGTGGTTGGTGGGGCTGAGCTGGGTCCAGTTCCCGCTGATGTACGTCCAGGTGTCGCCGACCGCGGCGCCGGCACAGCCACCGAACAGGAGCATCTGGTTGTCGCCCGCATCCCACGTCATCGACGACGCCCATCGGGCGGACGGGTGGCTGGTCGGGCTGAGTTGCGTCCAAGTCCCGTTCAGGAACGTCCAGGTGTCGGAGTACGCGCCGCCGTTGCCGGAGCCTCCGAACAAGAGCATGTAGCCGTCCAATGGGTCCCACGCGAGGGTCCCGTGGTCGCGCGCGGACGGATGCACGCTCGGGGTGAGCTGCTTCCAAGTCCCGTTGTGGAACGTCCAAGTGTCGGCGAGGTAGCCCCCGCCGGTGTACCCCCCGAAGAGGAGGAGGTAGCCATCGTGCGGGTCGTAGGCGAACGACCGGCCGTAGCTGCGCGCGGACGGCGGAGTCCCGGCGGTGTCCGTGATGTTGGCCCACGCGGGGGTCCCCGTGACGGTCGTGTTCTCCGTGCCCGACGCGGGGGCGACGGCCGGGGACGGGGCCTGGGACAGCCCGGCGACGCCGAGGGACGCCCGGGCTCCCGAGGCGGAGGGGCTCGAGACGCCGCGGGGAGCGAGCCCGCCCACGAGGCCGCTGATCAGGAAGAGTCCCAGGACGAGGATGACCAGGAACGAGGCGCGTTTGGCGTGCTGCAGGGCTTCGGTCCGACCCGTCATGGACCGGGACGGACGACCTGCCGTTACTTGCGGCTTTGCCTGCCCGTCCGGACGAGAGAGCCGAGCCGAGCGGGACCCCGGGTCAGCTGGAACCCGACCGCAACGGGGCGGTTCCGCCGCCGGTGAGCGGAGCGCCGCACTTCCAGCACTGCGTCTCCTTCGGGTAGACTACTGCGCCGCATTTCGGACACGAGGTCTCGGGGCGTCGGGCGGCCGAGTCGGCCGAACTTGCTGCCGGGGGAGTGCCCGGGGCGCCCACGGTCGGCGCGGCGCCCGAAGTCGGGGGGATGGACGCGCCGCCGGCGGCCGCGCGGGCGGCCTTCTTGCTGGCCTCCCGGCGCTTCAGCCAGAGGTAGACGAGGAGGGCGAGATAGAACACGATCCCCGGGTAGAACAGGACGTCGATCACCGTCTGCGGGAGCAACAGGTCGTAGGTGCTGAGCCAGGTGCCGGTGATGGGGCCCTGAACGGCCCCGTACGCGTTGTTCACCTCGAGGAAGATCCACTGGTAGGTGGTGTTGGTCTTGTTCGTGGTGACGTTCAGGATGGACCGGTCGGCGAGCAGCCCCATCTGCCACCACCAGATGTTCGGGCCCGGAAGCGCGAGATGGAACGTGACCGTCGTCGACCCCTTGGTGTCGTTGACGACCGTCTGGTTCACGGGATAGAACGGGTACCCGCTGCCGCAGAACGGCGAGGACGGGCCGGTCGCCCCCGGGCACGTGCTGACGTACAGCCACATCTGATCCGGCGTGTAGTTGGAGGGGAGGCGGTCGGCATGGATCTCGACGGAGAAGGTGAACGTGCTCCCGCCGCCGCCGTTGTACGGGCCCTCCGTTGCGTTCGCGAGGACCGGTAGCCCATTCGTGGTGTTCGACAGGTCGGTCGAGGACCCGAACGTCGGGCTCGGCGCCATCGCCTGCGACGTCAGGCCGTAGTTGATGATCGGACCGCTCAGCAGGATGGCGGCGAGGCCGACGACGGCCAGCTGCCGGGGGATCTTCCAGCCGAGGTAGATCGGGAGCCCGAGCCCAAAGAGAAGCAGCGTCGGGATCGCGAAGTACGGGCCGAGATAGTAGAACGACGCGGAAAGCGTCAGGACCGCGAGGACGACGAGGGCCAACTTCCCCCAACGGGTCTGGACGAACGCGCGAAGACTGGCCGCCCGCTGCACGGATTTGAGGCCGAGCGGGGCGCTCCATATAAGGAAACCGCGATGCGCCACGTCGATGGCGACGATGCGCTACGCGCTCGTGATCCTGGACGGCCTCGGGGACCGTCCCCACCCCGATACCGGGGGCGTCAGCCCCGTCGAAGCGGCCGCGACGCCGAACTTGGACGCCCTGGTCGCGCGCGGGACGATCGGCCGGGTGACCGTCGTCGGTCCCGGCGTCGCCCCCGAATCCGATGCCGGCGTCTTCGCCCTGCTCGGCTACGACCCGGTGACGGATTCGCCCGGACGCGGTGTGCTCGAGGCGCTCGGCGTTGGGCTCGACCTCGCGCCGGGCGACGTCGCGCTCCGCCTCAACTTCGCGACCGCCGACGGGCCCGGCGCGATCCTCGACTCCCGGGTGGGCCGGTCGCTGACCACCGAGCAGTCCCGGTCGCTTGCGGAGAGCCTCACGCGGGCCGACCTGCTGCACGACGACGGGATCCGGGCGGAGGTCCGGGCGACGGTCGGGCACCGGGGTGTCCTGTGGCTCCGCCCCACCGACGGCCGGCCCCTGTCGAAGGAGGTGTCGAACTCCGACCCGTTCTACGAGAAAGTCGGCGGGATGGGCCAGGCCCGCCAGGTGACCGACCCGCGCCCGCTCCCCGTGCGGCCGCTCGATCCGAGCGAATCCGCCGCTCGGACCGCGCAGGCGATCGACCGGTTCCTCGAGCGAGCCGGTCCGGTGCTCGCCGGTCATACCGTGAACGCCCGGCGCGCGATGGCCGGCCAGATGGTGGCGAACTCGCTCCTCGTACGGAACGCGGGCGCGCTTCCCGACCACCCGATCCCCTCCTTCGAGGTGCGCCACGGGCTCGTAGGAACGGCCGTGACCGAGATGCCGGTCGAGCGCGGCATCGCCCGATGCCTCGGCCTCGTGGACCGGTTCGTCGGACCGATGGGGCGGGACCGCGACGCCGCGCTCGTCGAGCGCGCGAGGGTGACCCTCGAATCGCTCCAGTCGACGCCGTTCGTCTACGTCCATCTCAAGGGACCCGACGAGCCGGGCCACGACGGGGACGCGCGGACGAAACGGGACATCGTCGAGGCGCTCGACCGGTCGTTCTTCGGGCCGTTCCTCGCCGGGGCCGACTGGAGCACCACGCGGATCGCGGTCACGGCCGACCACGCGACGCCGTGCATCGTCAAGGGCCACGCCGACGACCCGGTCCCGCTCCTCCTCGCCGGAGCCGGGGTGATGGCCGCCGATCCGTCCGGAAAGTTCGGCGAGCCGCTCGCCGCTCGGGGCGCGCTCGGCGAGCACCGGGGGAGGGAGGTCGTCGACCTCCTGCTCGGCCGCGCGGCGGCGCCCCGATGAGGTCGCTGGCCGCGGTCGTGCCCCGCGGCTCGGCCGAAGCCGCCCGTCGGTCGCTCTTGGAGGCGGGTCTCCTCCGTCGGGACCTCCGGGTCGGCCACGACGGCGATTTCGTGGTGTTCGCGCTTCTACGACCTCCCGCCACCCCGGTGCCGGGCGCGGAGATCGAGGAGCGGGAGTTCGAGGTACTCGACGCGACTGAATCGGGCTCGTACCGGGACCGGCTCGCGCTGCCGGCGGACGTCGTCGACGCCCTGCCGCGCGCCTTCGACGTCGTCGGCGACGTCGTCCTGATCCGGATCCCGCCCTCCCTTCGGGAACACGGGCCGGCGGTCGGGAAGGCGCTCCTCGAGTTTGTCCCGGGGGCGCGAGCCGTCGGCCTCGACCTCGGCGTGCACGGCGAGACCCGGCTCCGTCGGATCGAGCGGCTCGCCGGAGACGGCCCATGGACGACGGTTCACCGGGAGAACGGCCTCCGACTCGAGGTCGACCTCGAAGGAGCCTACTTCTCACCCCGGCTCGCGCGCGAGCACGCCGAGGTGGCGGCGCTCGTGCGACCGGGGGAGCGGGTGATCGACTTCGGATGCGGGGTGGGACCGTTCGGCGCCCTGATCGTCCGCGAGGGCCGTGCGCGGGAGCTCGTCGCGGTGGACATGAATCCGCGGGCGACGGCGCTCGCCGAACGCAACCTGGCCGTTCCGGAATCGACCACCCGGGTACGGGTGGTTCTCGACGCGATCGAGTCGTTCGCGCCGTCGGCCGGCGAGTGCGACCGCGCGATTCTCAACATTCCCCACGGAGGGGTTAAGTATCTAGCCTCGGTCGGCGCGACGGTGGCGCGGGGGGGAACGCTCCACTACTACGAACTGACCGAACGCGCCCGCGCGGACGGTCGACCGGAGGAGCTCCTGCAAGCGCTCAGCGCGCACCCCGGAACTGCTTGGACCGTCGCCGACCGGCACGTCGTCCACGCCTACTCTCCGATGGAAGACCTCGTCGCCTACCGACTGGTCCGGAGCTGACGAATCGCATGCCGCTGATCGTGAACCTCGCCGACGTCTCCGACTCCGACCTCCCGCTCGTCGGGGGAAAGGCGAGCAAGCTCGGCGACGTCGTCCGCCAGGGGCTCCCGGTGCCGCCGGGGATCGTCGTGACCACGGAGGCGTACGACGCGTTCGTGGAGCAGACGCAGCTCAAGCAGACGCTCTCGGATTCTCTCGCTTCGATCGACCCGGCGAGAAGCGACACGGTGGACGCCGCGTCGCGACGGATCCGCGAAGCATTCGAGTCGACGCCGTTCCCGCCGGAGCTGAAGGCCGCGATCGTCGTCGCCTACGAGCGGTTCGCCGCCGACGAGAACGTCCGGTTCGTCGCGGTCCGGTCCTCCGCGACCGCCGAGGACCTCGAGGGAGCCTCGTTCGCGGGTCTCCAGGAGACGTACCTGAACATCGAGGGGACCGAATCGGTCCTCAACAAGATCCGCCAATGCTGGGGGTCGCTGTTCACCGCGCGCGTCCTCCTCTACCGGGCCCGGAAGGGGTTCGACCATCGGACGGTGAAGCTCGCCGTCCTCGTCCAGAAGATGGTCGACTCGGTCGTCAGCGGGATCCTGTTCACCCGGGACCC
This sequence comes from Thermoplasmatota archaeon, assembly GCA_036781185.1. GTDB lineage: Archaea > Thermoplasmatota > Thermoplasmata > Lutacidiplasmatales > UBA184 > Lutacidiplasma. The sequence continues at coordinate 5,451 of DAIQBL010000078.1, forward strand.
GAACACGGGCGAGAACCACATGATCATCGAAGCCGGGTTCGGCCTCGGGGAAGCGATCGTCGGCGGAGAGGTCACGCCGGACCACTACGTCGTCGACGGAGCTTCGCACCGGATCATCGCGAAGCAGTTGAGCGACCAGGCGTTCCAGCTCGTCCGCGCCGAGGGCGGCGGGAACGTCAAGGTCGACCTCGCCGAGGTCGACCGGAAGCGCCAGAAGCTCTCCGACGAACGGATCCATCGGCTCGCCTCGCTCGCGAAGGTCATCGAGTCCCACTACCGGCGCCCCATGGACGTCGAGTGGTGCGCCGACGACCGCTCGCTCTACATCGTCCAGGCGCGCCCGATCACGACCATCCCGCCCGGCCCGAGCGGGACCGGTGCGGGCGGGGAAGGCGGACCGATGGTCTCGCGAACCACGGCCGCGCCGGCCCCGGCCGAGACCTCCGGGCCGGAGCCGATCGTGAAGGGGTTCGGTGCGAGCCCGGGCATCGCCGGCGGGACGGCGCGCCTGCTCCGCACCGCCGCCGAGATGGAGAAACTGAAGGCCGGCGAGGTGCTCGTGACGACGATGACGACGCCCGACATGGTCCCCGCGATGGCCCAGGCGGCGGCGATCGTGACGGACGAGGGCGGGATGACCTGCCACGCCGCGATCGTTTCGCGCGAGCTCGGGGTGCCGTGCGTCGTCGGAACCCGCACCGGCACCAAGATGATCGCCGACGGCGAGGCCGTCAGCGTCGATGGAAAGCGCGGTGCGGTCTACAAGGGGCTCGGGGTCGCGAAGGAAGCGGCCACGGCGGCCGCCGTGCCGTCGGGCGGCTCCGGAGGCTCGAGCTCCGACCATTCGCACGTCCCGGTCACGGCGACCAAGATCTACGTGAACGTCGGCGTCCCCGAGAAGGCCGCCGAGTACGCCCGCCTGCCGGTGAACGGCGTCGGGCTGATGCGGATCGAGTTCATCTTCACGGCCCACGTCCGCGACCACCCGCTCGCGCTCCTCAAGCAGGGGAAGCACGACCAGCTCGTCGCGCGCCTCACCGAAGGGATCGCCCGCGTCTGCCAGGCGTTCCACCCGCGCCCGGTGATCATCCGGACCTCCGACTTCAAGACGAACGAGTACCGCGGCATGCCCGGCGGCGAGGAGTTCGAGCCGAAGGAAGAGAACCCGATGATCGGGTGGCGCGGCTGCTCGCGCTACATCTCGCCCGTGTACAAGCCCGCGTTCCTCTGCGAGCTCGAGGCGATCCAGAA
>DAIQBL010000079.1:0-6448 GCA_036781185.1 Thermoplasmatota archaeon
CGACTTGAGCACCATGTTGCTCGTTTCGTTCAAGACCCCGGCCGCAAATTGAAAGTTCATTTCCGCGAACTGGTTCGGTTCCGAGCAGGTCGAACCGCTCAGGCTCACGTCGAGGTCCATGGTCATCGCCCACTTGACGCGAACCGTGAACGATCCGTTCTGACCGGTAAACCCTTGCAGCAAGATGCCGGTTCGCAGCTTTTCGTAGCCGCTGCTCCCGAGCGACGTGGTCGATGAGCAACTGTGCGCCCTGACGCTACCCCCTCCGCTCACGTTCCCCGTCGTACGGTTGAACGAATCCCCGCCGATGGTGACCGTGCCGCAGCCCAACGCGTGGTGCGTCTTGGTGCTGACGACGGTCCCGCTGTAGGGGGCCTTCCAATGCAGGGTCGCGGCCGGGGGCGCCGCGTTGGCCAGACCTCCGGATACCATCCAAGCCGCACCGAGGACCACAAGGAGCGTGGGGAGTCGTCCCCAAGCGCGCCGGCGGGCGACAACCGATTCCGAGCTGGACAACGCGACGACCTCCCGATCAGGCCGGGATGGTCTCCCGGCACTTAACAGCCGGTGTCGTCGGGGGATGTAGGAACCCGAAATCTCCCGCTGGACGCAGCGCTAGCGAGAGTCGGACTCGGAGTTGGGGGAGTGCCACTCCTTCATGGGAGTCCGTCGGACCCCGGCGACGCGGGCCGCGGCATTCTTCGTTCCCTCGACGGCCCTCGAGCCGGCGGACTCGAAAGCGGCCCCGGTCGCATTCGCGAGGCGGGCCGTCGAATCGACGACCGCCGCTCCGGCCCGCGTGACGGCCGAGCCGACCTGGCGGGGGAGCCGCCGGACCTCGTCGTCGACGGCGCGGCCGAGGGCCGCGAAGTCGTCGTGGATGTCCATCATGGCGTACTTCGCCTCCTTGGCGGTCATCCGGCCGAGGCGGTCGATCTTCTCATCGAGGGTGGTGAACTCGATCGTGAGGTCGCGGCCGAGGCCGCCCGCGGCGCGGCGCATCTCCCTCAGGTGTTCGCGAAGCTGGGTCTGTTCGGCGGTTTCGGGCATTTGGCCGTCCTCCGAGGGATTCGACCGGAAGTCGGGGTATAATCCTATGCGCCGAGTGGAAATTCGGTCGGCTACCCGCCCATTCGACGGTCGGTCTTGCGGCGACGAGCCCCGGGCTTCTTGGTCCCCGTCGGAGCGGGGGTCGGGGCGGCGGTGGGGGCCGGCGGGGTCGCAGGTTGCCGGACGGTCTCGGTCCGGCCGATCCACCGGACGAGCAGCTCGACCCCGAGCCGGTTCGGGTCGGTGACGACCATCGTCCCCTCGAGCGTGCGGGCGATCTCCCGCGCCGCGGTCTCGTACTCGGGGTGCTCGGACCGGATCAGGACGAGCGAGAACTTGAGCGGCCGCACGGTCGAAAGCTCCCGGGCGTGGACGAGCGCCGACTCCATCGCCGCGGCGAGGTTCCCCGACCGGACGTTGCCGTCCTCGTCGGTGTACGCCTCCGGCAGGCCGTCCGTGACCAGGTACACCTCCCGGCGCGAGGCGCGGGAGGCGCGGAGCAGGAGGAACGCGGTCCGCAGCGCCTCCCCGGTGTTCGTGAACGCGCCCGGCTTGCATTCCCACAGTTCGACAAGGTCGAGCAGGTCGACCCGGTTGTCGAACGCGAGCACGTCGATAGTCGCGTCCGGGTGGCGCTTTCGGACGGCGACGTAGAGCGCGAGCAGCGCCTTCTTCGCCGCCGGGAGCTTCTCGCCCTCGGCCATGCTCCCCGACCGGTCGAAGGCGAGCACGACGTGGACGCGCTCGCTCGTCACCTCCCGGTAGACGTAGCTCGTCGTCTCGTCGATGTGCCGGAGGCCCGCCTGGCGGGCCGCAAGGATCGAGCTCGGGAGGTCGAGGTGGGCGATCTCGTCGGACTGCCGAAGCCGGGACTTCTCGTACATCCCGGTCGACGCGCCGCCCGCGAGGGAGAGGCGGACGTCGGACGGGAGCTGCTTCGTCTCCTCCTCGAGGACGAGCCGGGCGAACCGCTCCACGAGGCCGTAGGTGACGGCCAGGCCGCCGTCCTTCTCCGCGACGAACCCGCGCTCCTTCAGCTCCCGGTCGACCCGCTTGGATTCCGCCTCGCGGACCCGGTCGCGGGCCTCCACCTCGGCCCGCCGTCGGGCCTCCTCGCGCTCGGCTTCGAGGGCCCGGCGCTGCTCGTCGGCCTCGCGACGTTTCGCCTCCGCTTCGCGCCGAAGGTCCCTCTCGCGCGCGCTGAGGGTCTTGTCGACCCGTTCGGTGAGCTCGTCACGCTCCCGGGGGGTGAGCCGCGCGATCGCCTCGCCGAGCTCCGAGGAGCCGATCGACCGGCCCCCCTCCCCGAGGCGGGCGAACACGACCGAGCGCTCCCCGCGAGTCTTCGCGGGCTTGAGGGACTTTCGACCGAACAGACCCTTGAACCAGGCGACGAGCCGGGCGAACAGCGCCCGGAGCCGCTCGACGAACGACGGCCGGTCCGGTTGCATCCACGACGCGTCGGGGAGCAGCAACGCCGAGCGGACGTCGTCGACCAGGCCGTCGTCGATCTTCGACCAGTCGAGTCCGCGCGCCCGGCGCCGGCGCTCCTCGGCGTTGGCGAGCTCCGCGGCGAGCTCCGCCTCGGTGCGACGGCGGACCGTTTCGAGCTCGTCGACCCGCCGGTCGTACTCGCCGACGATCCGCTGGACCCGCCGGGACGCTTGCCGCTTCAGTCGCTCCCGCAGTTCGGCGAGGCGGGCCGCGAGCGCCCCGTCGCGAGCCGCCTGGTCGGCGATGACCGCCTTGGCGGCGTCGACGCCGCCCTCCGCCAGCGCTCGGATCAGCGCCGCGCGGTCGACGAGGTCGAGAACGTCGTCGGAGCCGACGTCCTCCGGGTACTGGGTGCAGTCGGGCAGCTCGACCGCGGACTCAGAGGCGGGCGTCGTCGTCCGCTTCCTCACCCTGGCAGGTGAACATCGAGTACCGCTCGAGGAGCGCGAACGTCGCGACCGCCGCGTCGACCGGTCGGAGGCCGGCGGGTCGGCGCCCGCGCTCGCCGACGTAGGCGGTGAAGGCGCGGAACCTCGGGAACTCGGCCCCGGGGGCCGCGAGGGAATCGACGAGCGTCGGGTCGTCCTTCAGGCGGCGCCCTTCGGAGACGACCGCCTCGCCCTCGGCCTTGTTCTCCTTCAGGACGGTCCGGTAGAACCGGCACCAGTACACGCCGCTCGACCGCTTCAGGGACGGTTCGAGGTGCTGGTCGACGAATTCGCGGACCCGCTTCTCGTTCTGGTCGAACGAGTCTCCGCTTCGGGCGCGGATCCGTCCCCGCATGGCGTGCAGGAGCCCTCCCTTCACGTCCTCGACGGACGCGACGGGGTGGTCGTGCAGGACGGCGGTCGCGCCGGTGCGGGCGGCGACGTCGATGAGCGTCCGGTTGGAGCCGACCTCGCCGATGTCCGGGTTGTCGTCCGACGCCTTCTGGCGCCACGTTTCGATCACCCGCACGCCCGCGTCGACCAGGATCTCCGGGACGAAGCTCGCGAGCTCGGCCGGGGCGGCGAGCCAGACGATCCGCCGGTTCGCCGCGTGGAGCGGATTGTAGGTGACGTGGAGGCTCGTCAGCCGGTCCGAAAGCGGGTCGTTGATGTTGTCGAGGTCGGAGAGGTTCGAGGTGCCGACCGCGACGAAGTTCCCCGGGAAGCTCTCGCGCGACTTCGAGGGGGTGACCGTCCCCTCCTGGAGCGCCTGGAGGAGCACGTTCTGGGTCCCGAGCGGGAGCTTGCCGATCTCGTCGACCAAGAGGAGCCCGCGGTTCGCCTGGAGGAGCTTCCCGGGCTCGAGGACGAGCGGGCTCATCGGGTCGCCAATCTCCTCGAGACGTCGGAGGTTGATGTTGCCCGTCAGATGGTCGGGGAACACTTCGCTGCTCCCCTGGAGCCGCGCGAACCCGAACCCCTCGCGGAGCCGGACTTGTTCGGCCGGTACCTTCGTCGGGTCGACCGACTCCGGCCGGAACGCCGAGACGTCGTTGTCGGGGGCGAACCGGCGGCGGCAGATCGGGCACGGGGGGAACCGTTCGGCGACCTTCGGGTCGACGACGGAGAGCGGGTGATCGAGGACAGGGCAAGCGGCGATCACCCACGCGTCCTTGGGGAACAACTCCCAGACCTCCTTCGCGAGGTTGGTCTTGCCGGCACCGGACGGGCCGAAGAACAGGACGTGGGAACCCGCAACCAGGGCCGTCGTCAGGTCCTCGTACGTCTCGGTGGGGAGGACGGTCTTCGGAAACAGGCTCGCCGTCGCTTCGTCCCGGCTCAGTCCCTGCTTCCGGGCGGCGTCGATCCGCCGGAGGATCTCCCCGCGGAGTCGCTCCGTCGGGCTCTCGACGGGAACCCCGCGCTCCTTCAGCTGTTGGGCGGTCGCTCGGAGAACCCCGGCGGCAGGCGAGCGCGCGGTACCGCTGGTCCCCATCGACACGCGCGGCCGAGCGGGGAGCGCCATATGTAATTTGGGGAGCCGAAAGCGAGGGTCCCGCCGTCAGGGATCGACCGGAGACCGGGTCGGTGACGCGCGGCCGCCTAGTACGCCTCGACCAGAACGCCCGGAATCCGGGAGAAATCGGCGTCTCGCGTCATCAGGATCGCGTGGTGATGTTTGGCCGTCGCCCCGATCAAAAGGTCGAGGTTCGAGACGTGTCCCCCCTTCCGGGCACATTCTCCGCCCAAGCGGGCCGCCTCCAGGGCGATCTCGGCCGACACCTCGAGCACTTCGAGCTGGGCCGTGAATTCGAGCGCGTCGGCGAGCCGACGGCCTCCCTGAAGGTGAGCTCCGACGAGCACCTCGGTCAAGGTCGGGGCGGCTACGGCCAACCGCTCGCCGGCCGCCTCGAGTTCCCGGATTCGACGGGCGGCGTCCGGGTCGCCTCGGAGCAGATCGATGCAGAACGTCGATTCGAGGCAGCGCACTACCCGCTCCAGCTCCGCCGGATCCGTTCCTCGCGACGCTCGTCCGCCCGACGAGAGCTCCGGTACGACGTCGCGAGGGTCTCCCGCTCGGCCGCGTCCATGTCGGCCCACCGACCGGCAAAATCGGAGAGCGGCCGGCGAGGTCGGGCCAGTCGCTTGACGGCGTCACTGAACGTCTCGTCCTTTTGCTTCGAGCGCTTGAGCAACTCGTAGGCTTCGTCGTCGAGGGCGACGGTCCGCGCGGACATCCGGAACGATGATGATGTAGCCGCTATATATTTACAATGTCGAGCACAGTAGCTCCGCGGGTCGGGTAGGCCCCCCCGAAACACTCCGAGCCGGGGGCGGAGCCTGGGTGCGCCGACGTCAACGAGACCGCACCATTCTCCGCCGGTCGCCACCATTATGTAGCGGACTCAGGTGGGCCGGCCCCGCGACCGATGGCCGAGAAGGAATCCGGACCGAAGAAGGCGACGCTCGCCCGGACGGTCAAGGACAAGTGGCGGTCGAAGCACTGGTTCTCCGTCCGCGCCCCGGCGCTCTTCAACCACGCCGAGATCGGCGAGACGATGGCGAGCGAGCCGGAGCAGATCATCGGCCGGACGCTCGAGACGACCCTCCAGGAGATCTCCGGCGGTGCGGACATCGGGAAGGCCCACATCAAGCTCCGATTCCAGATCGACCGGATCTCCGGCGAGAAGACCGCCGAGAGCCGGTTCATCGGCCACGAGCTGACGAGCGATTACGTGCGACGGCTTGCCCGCCGGAAGCGGTCGAAGATCGACACCTCGCTCTTGGTCACGACGAAGGACGGCGTGCAGATCATCGTCAAGCCCGTCGCGGTCGGCGAGCAGCGACTCCAGACGCGGCTCCAGGCCGAGCTCCGGCTCCGACTGCGGTCGCTCCTCACCGAGGAAGCGCAGAAGAAGACCGGCGCCGAGTTCGTGCGGGAGATGCTCGGGGGGGACCTCGGCAAGCTTCTCGCGCACGGCCTGAAGTCGCTCTACCCCCTGAAGAAGATCGAGATCCGTCGTTCCGAGGTGCTCGGAACGATCGAGGTCACGACCTCCTCGGATCCGGCCAGCGAGGCCGTCGCCGGACCCGACGTCGTGGCCCCGGCGATGGCCGAGGCGACCTCGGACGCTCCCGCGGACGCCTAGCGCGGAGCCGATGGCCCTGCGGCGCGGCCGGTACACTCTCCCTGTCGGGGTGGCTCAGCCCGGTAGAGCACGGGACTCATAGCGGGGAGGCGACGCCTCCCCGGGAGAGATCCTGGGGCCGGGGGTTCAAATCCCCCCCCCGACACCATAGAAGCCATTAATGCACTGGTTACCATAACTTTCAGCAGCATGGCGTCCGACCCCCTAACCACGATCTCCGTCCGCGAATCGACCCGAACAGAGCTGCAGCGGCTGAAGTCCGGGGGACAGAGCTACGACGAGGTGATTCGAGGTATCCTTGAGGAACTCGAGGAGCGAGACCCCTGG
>DAIQBL010000080.1:0-6335 GCA_036781185.1 Thermoplasmatota archaeon
CGGCTGGTGGGACGCGGTCGTCCTACTGTTCGTCCCCGCGATGGTGACGGCGGCCGCGGGCTCGCTCGTCATCCGCGACGCGTTCGAGGCGTACTTCACGAGCCGCCTCGGCGGGACCAACGTCGGTACCCGTGTCGCCGAGATGAAGGGCCTTCAGAAGACGACGTTCGAGATGGTCGGCGGACTCCACGACGTCAAGGCCGACATCAAGGAATCGATGATCATCCCGCTGATGCGGAAGGACGTCACGACCCGCTTCAAGCTCGAGCCCCCGAAGGGGATCCTGCTGTTCGGGCCCCCCGGCTGCGGGAAGACGATGTTGATGAAGGCGCTCGCGAGCGAACTCGGCGTCGAGATGATCTCGATCAAGTGCTCGGACCTGATGAGCAAGTGGTACGGCGAATCGGAGAACCGCGTCGCCGAGCTCCTCCGGACGGCGCGCGAGCGCGCCCCGTGCATCCTGTTCATGGATGAGATCGACTCGGTGGCGAAGCGCCGCGACATGTACACGGCGGACGACGTCACCCCGCGCCTTCTCTCCATCCTGCTCTCGGAGATGGACGGTATCGACAAGTCGGCGGGCGTCATCGTCGTCGGCTCGACGAACAAGCCCGACCTGATCGACCCGGCGCTGATGCGCCCGGGCCGCCTCGACAAGATCATCTACGTCCCGCCGCCCGACTTCAACGAGCGGATGGAGATCGTCCACGTCCACCTCGTGGGCCGGCCGGTCGCGCAGGACATCGACCTCTCGGAGATCGCGAAGAAGACCGAGCGGTACAGCGGCGCCGACCTCGCGAACCTCGTGCGGGAGGCGGCGACGATCGCCGTCCGGCGCGAGATGATGACGGGCGTTCGGAGCCCGATCGCGATGGACGACTTCCGCCAGGTTCTGCCGCGGATCAAGCCGTCGATCAGCCTACGGATGATCTCGGACTACGAGGTGATGAAGCTCGACTACGAGCGGAAGATGCACCAGGTCCAGCGGATGGAGCGGAAGATCGTCGTCCGGTGGGACGACGTCGGTGGCCTGCTCGACATCAAGCAGGCGATCCGCGAGTACGTCGAGCTCCCGCTCACCCGTCCCGAGCTGATGGAGAGCTACAAGATCAAGACCGGCCGGGGCATCCTCCTGTTCGGCCCGCCGGGCTGCGGCAAGACCCACATCATGCGGGCGGCCGCGAACGAGCTCAACGTGCCGATGCAGATCGTCAGCGGCCCCGAGCTCGTCAGCGCCCTCGCCGGGCAGTCGGAGGCGGCCGTCCGGGACGTCCTCTACCGGGCCCGTGAGAACGCCCCGTCGATCGTCTTCTTCGACGAGATCGACGCGCTCGCGAGCAAGGACTCGATGAAGACCCCCGAGGTCTCGCGCGCGGTGAGCCAGTTCCTGACGGAGATGGACGGCCTGCGTCCGAAGGACAAGGTCATCATCATTGCCACGACGAACCGGCCCCAGACCCTCGACCCGGCGCTGCTCCGGCCGGGGCGGTTCGACAAGATCTTCTACGTCCCGCCCCCCGACCCCGCGGCCCGCCAGGACATCTTCCGAATCCACCTGAAGGGCGTCCCGACGGACGGCGCGGTCGACTACGCGAAGCTGGCGGGTCTCTCCGAGGGATTCTCCGGCGCCGACATCGCGAGCGTCGTCGACGAGGCGAAGCTGATCGCGCTCCGCGAGCAGCTCGTCAACGAGACGAAGGACGCGACCGACCGCGGCGGTGGATTCGGCCTGTTCCAGGCCGGGACGCCCGGCGGGCACGCCGGCGTGGCGGCCGGGACCCCGGGCGCGAAGCTCGAGGCCGTCGGCAAGGTCGTCGGAGTCCGCATGGAGAACCTCCTCGAGGCCGTCGAGAAGACCCACTCCTCGATCACGCCCGAGACCCTCGCGTGGGCCCAGGACTTCATCCGGTCGTACGGAACGCGCGGCTAGGCACGGAAGGGGGGAGCCGGACGGACGATGGACGGTGCCGTCCGGCCCGGACCCTCGGCGGCGCGAGCGCTCCCCGGTAGGGAGGTCGTGGCATGGCCGACCTCGACGGGCTCCGCGACCGCCTGGACGCCTCGACCTGGGTGGGCCTCGGACTCTTCGGTCTCCTCGTCTTCGTCATCGGCGTCGCGTTCCCCTACCTCCCTGGCGCCCACGGGGTGGCCGGGCATGCCTGGCTGCCGATCCCGATCGCGATCGTCGGCGGCATCGTCGCCGCCCTCGGCCTCGGGTTCGCCTACGACCTCCGGGACGAGGAGCGGCACCCCCGCGCGAAGGCCCCTCCCGAGGAGGGGGGCGGCGGCCCGGTCACTTCCGTGCCCAGCTTCGAGATCTACCGCCCTGGCGAGGACGATCCCCCCGACCGGCCGACGTGAGAATCTCCCCCACAGGCTTATTGTAGGCGTCTTTTATTCGAAGGAGACCCCGTGAACGTCCCTCGGACCAGCAGCATCGCCGCCCTCATCGCCCTCGTCGCCATCGTGGCGATCCTCCTCGTCCCGACCGGGTTGGTGGGGGGAGCACCGGCTCCGAGCGCCGCCGTGCCGACGCACCCCCCCCTCGTTCCCATCGGGCACGCCATCCGTCCGGCGACGTCCCGACCGGCCATCACCTGCCCCGTCCCGCCGTTCGGCTACTCGAACGTCGGGCCATTCCTCCCCCCGAACCCGTCGTTCAATTTCCAGGTGCCATGTCCAGGTCCGATCTCGCAGGACATGGTCGTCGGGACGTTCTCGTCGAGCGCACCGGGCTCCGCCGAGCGGTTCACCGAACCGGTGTACCTACCGAGGACGGGCTCGCCCGGCCAGTCGTTCGCCTTCAACGACATCTACGTCGGCATGGTCGTCGGGGGCGACCCGGGGAGCGCGTTCCACCAGTCGTACGCCGAGCTGATCTTCACCCCCCAGGTCGCGGGCGTGAACGCGACGGAGAACTGGTCGCTCGGCGTCGCCGTCTTCTCGATCCGGAACGAGTCCGCGAACTACCAGGCGTGCGGCCCGAAGACGGTCAGGAACATGTCGGTCATCTGGAACGACAGCCTGTGGTGCGTCGCGGACGAGGTGCACAACGGCTCCGGCTTCCTCGGGCCGAGCCCGATTCCCGGCGGGACGTGGTACAACGTCACCTTCGCCGGCCAGAAGGGTGGCTCCGCCGGGCTCGCGATCTGGGCGAACGACTCGACCAATTCGACGAGCGCGAACAACCTTTCGTTCCAGCTGAACGCGACGAACACCCAGACGTTTCCCTTCGAGCCGTTCTACAACGCCTCGTGTCCGGACACGTGCTTCCTCAATTGGTCGTTCCCGTTCGGACTCGGCGTGGGGATCGGCATCTGCCCCCCGGGGTTCAATGGCGGCTGCAACTCCTACAACCAGACGACGTGGGACGGGCTCCCCACGCCCGGCTTCGGGATCCCCCAGTATTTCGTGAGCCCCTCGGCCGGGTACTCCGGCGACTACGGGTACTTCGCGCCCATGTCGGGCAGCGCCGAATGCAGCTCGTCGGCGGTGGTCCCGGTGGCGACGTGCCCGGAGTTCAACTTCAACGGCGGCACCGGGTTCTACCCGTACTTCTCGTGGAACGGCTCGCAGCTCAATTTCGGCGACGGACGTCCGTACACCGTCGACGACCTCGGAGGCGAGTACACCGAGTACATCCAGAACGGGCCGATCCAGCACGACCTCGTGCCGACGTTTCTCGATAAGGTGTCGAACGACAGCCGGGCCGGCTACATCCGCCCCGGGCTCGCGCTCAACATCTCCGCCTCGGTCTCCGACCTCGGCACGGTCCGCGGCGTGGCCGTTCTCTACACGCTCAACTCCGGGACTCCGATGAACCTCACGATGACCCGGCTCTCGGGGACCGCTCAGCGGGGCGTCTACAACGCGACGGTCCCGATCGGGGCGAACGGCTGGATCAACTACACGGTGATCGTGACGAACAACGCGTCGTTCAGCGTCACGAGCCAGAAATACACGGTCTACCGGGGGGCTCTCCCGACGTTCCAGGTGTACGTGACCACGGTCCCCGCGTCGTGCACGAACGCCACGATCAACGGGACCGTGTACCCGAACGGGAGCGTCCTGAGCCTCCCGCCCGGCACGTACCCGGTCTCCTCCACCTCGTGCTTCCCGTACCAGTTCTCCTACTGGCAGACGACCGCCGGGCTCCGCGTGACCGTCACGAACGGTTCGGCCGGCAACCTCTCTCTCAGCCGGTCCGGGAACCTCACGCCGGTCTGGCACTACGTTCGGCCGCTCGTCACGGTCCAGTTCCTGACGACCCCGCTCGGATGCGGCTCCGTCCAGGTGAACTCGGTCAGCTACCTGCCCGGCCAGAACGTCTCGCTGCGGGCCGGCATCTCCGGCTCGGTGTCGAACCTGAGCGGGTGCGGCGGGGAGAGCTTCGCCGGATGGACTCTGACGGGGAACGTCACGCTCGTTGGCAGCACCCTCACCGCCGGCGGCAACGGCACCCTCACCGCGAACTACATCGCCACCGCGAGCGGGGTGACCCTGACGTTCGACACCAACCCGACGATCTGCGGCGCGGTCCTGTACCGCGGCGTCGGCTACACCGAGGGCTCGACGCTCGTCGTCAACTCCACATCATACCCGGTCGCGCCCGACCCGTGCGCCCACTTCGGGTTCTACCAGTTCGTGACCTCGGGCGGCGCGTCCATCTCGAACGGGAGCCTCACCGTCACCTCGCCCGGGACGGTCCTCGAGCAGAACCAGGTGTTGACGGAGGTGACGATCGTCACGAGCCCGTCGTACTGCACCGTCAGCTTCGACGGGGTCCGGGAGCAGAACGGGACGGTGCTCGTCCTCGGGAACAACACGACCCACATCGTCTCGCAGAACCCGTGCACCGGCCACTACGCGTTCAGCATGACGGTCACGCCCGGGATGAGCCTCTTCGGGAACGTCCTCACCGTCAACGACTCGGGCACGCTGTTCGGCGTCTGGCTCCCGGGCACCGCGCCGTCGTCGTTCCTCGAGTTCCAGACCGACCCGGGCACCTGCGGGTCGATCAACTTCCTCGGCGCCAGGTGGTACGACACCAACTACACGAACGTCGCGGCGAACACCTCGGGCGCGGTATCGGGGAGCGCCTGTCCGGGCTACGGATTCGTCCGGTGGCAGTGGACCGGCGGGGTCATCGTCCACTCGGGCGTCGCCTACGTCAATTCCTCCGGGTCGCTCGAGGCGGTGTTTCGGCCGCTCGCGAACGTCGGGATCCAGACGACGCCGTCGTGGTGCGGCTCCGTCGTCCTGAACGGGGCGGCGTACACGAGCAACGCCTCCGCCCAGCTCACCGAGGACTACCCGTACTCCGTGGCGGCCTCCCCGTGCGCCCACTACTCGTTCTCGGGGTGGAGCGCCACGGTCGGCGCGATCATCGTCGGGGCCACCGTGTACCTCTCCTCCGATGCGATCGTGACGGCGGTCTTCGTGCCGACCCCGTACAACGTCACGGTCCTCGTCTCGCCCGCGGGCTGCGGCTCCCTCTACCTGAACGGGGTATCCGAGACCAACGGCACCTCGCTCAACATCACCTACGGTACCTACCCGACCCACGCGGCCCCGTGCCTCGGGGACGTGTTGCAGAGCCTCGCCGGGACCGGCGGGGTCTCCGTCGTCGGCTCGAACGTGACCGTGGGGGCGAACGGCACGCTCGTCGCCATCTACGAGCCGATCCCCCCGAGCCTCACCCTCCAGGTCCCGACCGGCTCCTTGGCGGGCGATAGCGTGCTCCTCGCCGCGACGGTGGCGGTCCCGGTCCCCCCGTATACCTACAATTACGCCTGGAAGTTTGGGGATGGGGGTTCCGTGACGACGCCCGCGAACTTCACCCAGCACACGTACCAGTCGCCCGGGAACTACGTGGTGACGGTGACCGTCGTCGACCCGTACAACCGGACGACCTCCGCGAGCCAGACGATCGACGTCGTGGCGAACAACGGCGCCGGGACCACGAAGATCCCGACCAGCACCCTCGTCATCCTCGGTGTCGCGGCCCTGGCCATCGCCGCCCTCGTCGGGGTGGCGCTGTGGCGCCGAGGCCGACCGCCGGCCGCTCCGGCCGCCGAAGGGACGAGCCCATCCGGGAGCGCGGACGAGCCGCCCGCGCCCGACGAGTACACGATGGCCGCCCCTCCCCCCGAAGACATGGCAGGACAAGGCTCAAATACCGAGAACCAACGATGAACGCAACCCCCATGATGGACGGCGCGCACCAATCGACCCGAACGACCTCCCGACCTCTGCGGACGATCCGCGCGGCCGCCTTCGCGGCCGTCGCCATCGCCGTTCTCATGGCGCTCCCGCTGCCGGCCCTCGCCGGTTCG
>DAIQBL010000081.1:0-5746 GCA_036781185.1 Thermoplasmatota archaeon
GGATCCTCCACGACCCGTTCACCCTGCGGCTCAACGTCTCGATCGCCGTTCGCGACATCGGCCAGCCTGCTTCCCTCGACTTCGCCGTTTCCGGCGGCCTCTCGCCGTACTCGACCACCGTGCTCGCCGAACCGCCCGGCTGCGGTCCCCCCGTCAACTCGTCGAACCCATCGGCGGTCCCGTGCGTGATGACCCGGACGGGCGCGTTTCCGTTCACGGTCCAAACCCACGACGTCCGCGACCTCTACCTGCTCTCGACTCTCACGATCCGCGTCGACCCCGCGCTGGGCGCGAGCGCCTTCGCGACCCCGAACCCCGTGACCGCGGGGGCTGTCGTGGGGTTCTCGACGAACGTCTCGGGAGGAGCCCCCCCGTACACCGTCCAATGGCAGATCCCCGGCCAGGCGCTCCATTCGACACCGGCGTTCACGACGACTTTCCCGTTGGCCGGTTCGGTTCCGGTGAACCTAACGGTCGTCGATGCGGCGGCCAACGCCTGGTCGACGTCGTTTTCCGTCGCGGTCGTCGCCCCGGCCTCTCTCTCCGCGACCGCCAACCCACTCGCAACGGACGTCGGAATTCCGATCCAGTTCCTCGGAACTGGAGGGACGGGGGCCCCGCCGTTGGCCGCTACGTGGCGATACGGCGACGGGACCAACGGGAGCAGTCTCACGTCAAATCATACCTACGAGGCCGCGGGCGAGTACCGGGCGACGGTCACCGTGGTCGATGGGCTGGGTTCGACCGCGAACGCCAACGTGTCCGTCCTCGTCCATCCCAGCCTCAGCGTCCATCCGAGCCAGTCGGTCGCGGCGCCGGCCTACTCGGGCCGACCCGTCTTGCTCGACGCCGGGATCTGGGGGGGGACCTCACCGTTCGTGGTGACCTGGGCGTTCGGCAACGGCCTGAGCTCGAACCTGACCGAACCGTCCCCCACGTTCGCCCATGCCGGCAACACGACCGTTCGGGTCTCGGTTTTGGACGCCTCCGGCGAGAGGGCGAACGGGACGCTCGTGGTGGTGGTCGGGACCTTCGCCAACTCGACGGTGGCCACGGCCCCGGGCGGGAGCGACGTGACGGGCCGCGTCGCCGCGATCGCCCTCGTGGCCGCGGGCGCGGTCGGGGGCGCGATCGCCGGGTTCCGGCGCCGGCGGGGCCGAGCCAGCGCTTAAATACCCTCCCCCTCTCTCGACGGTTGGAAGGACTCCCGGAGACGGACGGAGGCAACTCCTCGCGTCGCCGCGCCTCACGGACTGACGACTCATGCTAACCCCCTGCCTCTGTCGTACGCTCCGCGCATCCGCGATCGACCGCCAGGTTTCGCCCTAGTTCCGTCCTCCGAAGAGTCGCACGTCCCCAAAGGGGCGACGTGGAATCCACCCGCAAACCGGAGGAACAACCGAACATGACCAACGACCCCAGCGCCGCCAAGTACCAGATCAAAGCCCGAATTATGGCCGAAGGCGTCATCGACAAGCCCGACGTCGTCGGCGCCGTTTTCGGCCAGACCGAGGGGCTCCTCGGAGACGAACTCGACCTCCGCGACCTGCAGAAGTCCGGCCGGATCGGCCGGATCGAGGTCGACATCGACTCTCGGAAGGGGAAGAGCGAGGGAGAGATCATCATCCCGTCCTCGCTCGACCAGGTCGAGACAGCGATCCTCGCCTCGGGCCTCGAGACCGTCGACCGGATCGGCCCCTGCCGGGCCAAGATCGAGGTGATCTCGGTCGAGGACATCCGCGTCTCCAAGCGTCAGAAGGTCGTCGAGCGCGCCAAGGAGATCCTCCAGCGGATGCAGGAAGGGTCGAAGGGCGTCGCCGTCGACATCACCGAGTCGGTCCGCAAGTCCGTCCAGGTCGACGAGATCACGACCTACGGGACCGAGCACCTCCCCGCCGGACCGAACATCGACCAGGCCGACGCGTTGATCGTCGTCGAAGGCCGGAGCGACGTGCTGAACCTCCTGCGCTGCGGCATCAAGAACTGCATCGCGGTCGAGGGGACGAGCGTCCCCCAGACGGTGAAGGACCTCTCGCGCGGCAAGACCGTGACGGTGTTCACCGACGGCGACCGCGCGGGCGAGCTGATCCTCCGCGAGATGCTGCAGACGATGGACATCGATTTCGTCGCCCGCGCGCCGCGCGGCAGCGAGGTCGAGGAGCTCACGCAGAAGCAGCTCGTCAAGTGCCTGCGGAACAAGATCCCGATCAACCAGTTCCTCGAGATGAGCGGGTTCGAATCGACGGGCGCGTCGCGCCCGCCGATGGACGACCGTGGCGAGGGCGGTCCCCAGATGCGGAACGAACGGCGCGACGAGCGCCGCGACGACCGCCCGCCCCGGCGGGAGCCCGAGGGGGAGCGGATGCCGCCGCCCCCACCGCCCCGCGACATGGGCCGGGCCCCCCCGCCGCCTCCGCCCCCGGCCGCGGCGCCGCTCTCCCCGGAGCTCCAGAAGTACTTCGGGATCCTGTCGGGGATCGAGAACACCTCGAAGAGCGTCTTCCTCGGGCCCGACGACGCGGTCGTCGCCGAGGTTCCCGTGAAGGAGATGATCGACGCGCTCGCGACCCTCGGCCAGCCGGCGAAGACGCTCGTTTTCGACGGGGTCGTCAGCCAGCGGCTGCTCGACGTCGCCCACGAGAAGGGGATCGGCCTCGTGGTCGCGAACCGGATCGGGGCGGTCGGCAAGATCCCCGAGAACGTCCGGGTCGTCACGCGGATGGACGCGCTCGCCGCGCCCGGTCCGCACTGAACCGTTTCGGGGGGGGCCGGCGGCGCCGGTCCCCCCACCCCTTTTAAGCCAACGCGCCGCCTCGTTCCATCGAACGCGTGAGCGAACCGTCCCCGTCCTCCTCCGTCGAACCGTCGCGCTCGAAGTTCACGAGCCTCGACGACATCCAGACGAGCGAGGGAATCCCGATCCCGTCCGACCCGCTCGGAAGGGTCATTGGGCAGGAGAAGGCCGTCGAGCTCGCGCGGGTCGCGGCCTACCAGCACCGCCACCTCCTCCTGGTCGGGCCCCCCGGCATCGGGAAGTCGATGACCGCGCAGGCCCTCGCGCTCCATCTCGAACGGCCGCGCACCGAGATCCGGATCGTCCACAACCCCGAGAACCCCGAACGGCCGAGCGTCGAAGTCGTCGGACGCGAGGAGGTGTACCGGGAGCGCGAGGCCCGCCGGACCATCGAGGGCGAGCTGATCTCCCCGACCGAGGCGCCCGCGTCGGTCGCGGAGCGGCTCGGCTACCGATGCCCCCGCTGCAGCTTCTACTCGTTGCCGACCGAGCGGTACTGCCCGAGCTGCGGGAACATCAAGCAGGTTGTCCCCGGCATCGCCCCGGGGAGCGGCAACCCGTTCCGCGACCTCGTCGGCGGGATCCTCGAGCTGACGGTGAGCCCGGGCGGCAACCCGATGGAGTCGGTCCGGACCACGCGCCTACGGAACGGCGTGGAGGAGGTCGTCGCCTACGAGCGTTCTGGCGACAAGATCACGGTCCTCGACCAGCGCGCCCTCGAGCGGCGGCGGACGCTCCAGAAGGAGAGCCCCCGAAAGATCCTCGTCAAGATCGACCGGACGCCGTTCGTGATGGCGACGGGGGCGAGCGAGACCGAGCTGCTCGGCGACGTCCGCCACGACCCGTACGGGGGCCACCCGCAGCTCGGGACCCTGCCGTACGAGCGGACGATCCCCGGGGCGATCCACGAGGCGCACGAGGGGGTGCTGTTCATCGACGAACTGCCGCACCTCGGCCACCTCCAGCGGCATCTTCTCACGGCCATGCAGGAGAAGCGGTTCCCGATCAGTGGCCGAAACCCCCAGTCCGGCGGGGCCTCGGTCCGGGTCGACAACGTCCCGTGCGACTTCATCCTCGTCGCCGCCTCGAACATCCAGGACATCCACGGGATCCTCTCCCCCCTCCGGTCGCGGATCGCGGGCGGCGGCTACGAGGTCCTGCTCGAGACGACGATGCCCGACACGGAATCGAATCAGCTGAAGCTCGCCCAGTTCACGGCGCAGGAGATCGCCACCGACGGCCGTCTCCGGCCGGCGACCCGAGAGGCGATCCTCGAGCTGATCCGGGAGGCGCGCCGCCGCGCCGAGGCCTACGACGGGCGCCGCAACGCCCTCACGCTCCGGCTCCGGGAGCTCGGCGGCCTCATCCGGACCGCCGGCGACCTCGCGACCGTCGCGGGAAGCCAATACCTCGAGGCCGCCCACGTCCGGGAGGCGCTCCAGCGAGCCCGGTCGATCGAGGAGCAGATCCGCGCGACGTACGGCTCGCTCCAGGGCGGCATCCAGAAGGACGTCACCGAGGCCCAGCGTCAGAGCATGGGGTACTACCACTGGAACGAGCACCCCGACGCCGGGAGTTTCCCCGGCGGCTACGGCTGATACGTCACGGCACGGCACGTTCACGGCCGTCCGGCAAGCTTGAAGCCGAGCGGAGGAGCTGACGCGGCTACGGAAGCCGAACCACCGACGCCAGTCGAGGCCGTTCCGGCGCGAGATTCGCCTCTCATCCGAGTCCGGCGACTCCTGCCGCCCGCCCGCCTCACGTGGATTCTCCTTCTCGTCCTAGGCGGGTACGCGGTCGACCATTTCGGAGGTCTCGGGCTCACCTCGCTCGTCGTGCTCCCGCTCGTGGCCGCGGTCGCCGACATCGGGCTGCAGAGCGTCCGGTTCCCCCACCTGAGGGTCCCCGACGCGGCACTCGCCACGGGGCTGTTCGTCGCCCTCCTCCTCCCGCCCACGGTCCCCCTCCTTGCCGGCGGGGCCGTGGCGTTCGCGGCCATCGGCGTGAAGCACGCGCTCCGGCGCCGGGGCCGCCCGATCGCCAACCCCGCCGCGACCGGGGTGATCCTCGGGGTGTTCCTGCTCGGCCTCGCCCCCGCCTGGTGGGCCGGGGTCGACCTCGTCAGCGAGGTCACCCTCGTCGCGTTCGGGCTCACGCTCATCGTTCGGAGCCCGACCGGCTGGCGCCTCCCGGCCACGTTCTTCCTCGTCTACGCTCCGTTCTCGGTCTTCGTGAAGGTCGTCCTCGCGGCGGCGCTTTCTCCGAAGGTCCTCCTGCTCGGCGTCCTCGACCCCGCGACCCTGTTCTTCGGCCTGTTCATGGTCGCCGAGCCCCGGAGCGCCCCTCGGGACCCCTCGCTCCATGTCCTCTACGCGGCACTGGTCGCGCTCGGCGCGGCGCTGCTCCCCATCGTGATGCCCAGCGCGGGGATCCTCGTCGCCCTGGTGCTCGTGGGGGTGGGGAGCGGGTTGACTGCCTTAGTCCTCGCCCTTCGACACCCGGACCGGACGAGCCGTCCAACGCGCAGCTCCGCCAGTTCCCCCGTCCCGCGGTGGACCGTCGGACGGCGTGCCGCCACGGGGTTCGTCGTCCTCGTCGTGATCGGCTTCGCGCTCGCCGCCGGTCCCATGTCGAACCAGACCCCGACCACGAACCTGGCGCTCCCCCCGCACGGAGGGGGCGGGGGAGGCTCGACCGGCGGGGGCGGCGGTGGGGGCGGTGGCGGCAGCGGGGGCGGCGGTGGCGGCCTCGCGACGGCGTCGTGCACCCACGACAATGCGAACGTCTCCTCCTCGACCCTGAGCGCTCTCCACAAGGCGCTCGGTCCCTCCGTGATCCTCTCCTACAACTCGGGCACGGGCGTCACCGTGTTCTACGACCCGGTCAACCAGGTGACCGTCACCGAGACCGACCTGTACGAGGACTACGGGTTCGCCGAGTTCAACGGCGACG
>DAIQBL010000082.1:0-5577 GCA_036781185.1 Thermoplasmatota archaeon
GCCAGGCGGCCGGCACGGGCGCCTGCCCGACCGGCAACCTCTCCTCGACCGATACGTGGTCGATCCACAATTCGCCGGCGACGACGAGCCTCCAGAACTTCACATGGAACAATTCGGTCGGCTACGCGACCCCCTACAAGAAGACTTCCGGGTGGCCGGGGACCGGCAACTCCGGCGCCGGCAACCACGTCGGCTGGCAGAACGTGACCGGCTCCTCGGCGTGCGCGTTCGTCAAGCTGAAGTCGTACGGGAACGGCTGGGGTGGGCTGTCCGTCGCGATGAACAACCTGTACCTCCCGCAGGCGGTCGTCGCGCTCGATTCGGGGGCCGTTGTCGAGGGGAGCTCCTCCGGGTCGGTGATGATCTCCCCGCCGCCGTGGGCCCAGGCGTCGAACGGCACGCAGGCGACCCCGCTCAGCTTCACGTTCCTGACGTTCACGAGCACGCTCGGTGTCTCCGAGGCCGGACGAACGACCGCGGCCGTCCTGACCCACATCGTGTCCGTGAGCACGGCGACGATCTCGACCGGGGGCGTCGCGCTCTCGATCGTCACCGCCTACCCTCAGGCGTGGATGTCCTACCTCACGAGCGGGATCGCCGGCAACGTCGCGGGCACCACGGCGTGCTCGGGGACCAGCGTGACCTGCGTCACCCCGCCCCCCGGGACGCTCGTGACGGTATCGACGCTGTTCAACGTGAACTCGATCACCCTCACGTGGGCCGTCGTCTCCCTCACGCTCGAGTGAACCGGCCGGACCGACCCGCCCCGTCAGCGGGGCGCTCCGGCGGGGCTAGCGGCCGAACTGGATCCGGCCGACCCGGGCGGTCGAATCGGGACGGGTCGCGGCCGTCGCGCGCTTCCGAAGGTCCCGGGCGAGGGACTCCCCGAGCGGGGTGAGCTCGTAGACGAGCAGCCGACGGTTCTGGTGCTCGACATGCCGGCGCTCCGCCCGCAGCACGCCCGCGGCGACCAGGCGGGCGAGCGTCTTCGCGAGCGAACTCTGCCGGAGGCCGAGCGCCTCGCCGATCCCGGCCTGGGAGAGGCCGATGGGGGCGAGCTCGTTCGGGCCGAGCCGGCCCTGCGAGAGGATGTGGAGGATGACCCGCTCGGACGTCTTCAGCGGATTCTCCGCGGAGGCGGCGCTGGCCAGGGCGACGGGGGAGGAGGGGGTCGTCCGAGGAGGCGGCACGACGACGACCTCCACGCGGGGCGGCGCGGCCGCCGGCGGGGCGGTCGGGGTCGCGGTCGTCCCCTCCCGCGCGAGCTCCCATCGCGGCCGTCGGTGGGCCCGCCAACGCTCGACGGCCAGTCGGAGGCCGACGGTGGCGCCGACCCCGAGGGCGGCGCCCGCCAGGAAATCGTAGAGGATCAGCCGGATCCCCCCCCGGTTCCGTCGGGGGAGGTCGCCGATCCGGTCATGGCTCCGGGCCGGAAGGAGGCTCCTCGCCGTCCGGGCGGCTCAGCGCGCGCACGATCGCCTCCCCCTCCTCCCGGTCCCGGCGACGGGCGAGGAGGTACTCGAGCGTCGCGAGCGAGAGGAGCGCGCCGACGAGGGCGCCGATCACGGCCCACAGCAGCACCGGCTCCCCGCCGGAGGCCGCCGAGGTGACCGGGTTCGCCGGAGGTTTCGGGTGGGAGGTCGGCTGGCTCACGCTGAAGGACGTGTTCGCCTGCGCGTGCCGGCCCTCCTGGTCGGTGACCGTGACCGTAACGTGGAACGTCCCGGCTTCGGCCGACGTGCAATTCAGCACGCCCGCGTCGACGCTCGCGCATCCGGCGGGAAGTCCGGTGTAGTAGTAGACGAGCGGGAGGGTCCCGCGGGCCTCGGCGACTAGCGTCGTCGAGTTGCCGAGGGTGACGTTCGCCGGGCTTGCGAAGAAGGCGCTGACGGCCGGCGCGACCGCGGCCGCGGGCTGGACGACCAGGGCCCCAACGGCCCCCCGAGCGTGCCCGGCGGAGTCGGTCACGACGACGTACAGCGGGTACGTTCCCGACGCACTGGGGGCGCACGGCAGCGCCGAGGTGTTCGCGGAGACGCATCCGGTCGGGAGCGACGGGTACCGGTAGGTCAGGGCGCCCGTTCCCCCGGAGGCCACGACCGACACGACGACCGTCGTCCCGACGTAAACGAGCCCCGGTGAGGCGCCGAAGCCGACGATCGACAGGCCGGCGTCCCCGCCGACGGGGTCGACGGTGAGGTTCCCGAAGACGGAGGCGACGTCCCCGATCGAATCCCGGACCGTGATCGTGATCCCGTACGTTCCCGCGCTCGTCGGGAGGCAGGTGAGGGACGACGCGTTCGCGTTCGTGCACCCCGGCGGCAGGTTCCCGAAGGCGTAGGTGAGCGGGCCGCTCGCGGAGGTCGCGTTCACCGAGATCGTCGAGGAATTGCCGAGGACGACCGTCGAGGGGGCGAACCAGAAACCGGTGATCCGGAGCGAGCCGGCCGAGCCCGAGGCGACGACGGAGAGGTTCAGGGACGCGCCCGCGCTCCCGCCGCCCGCATCCGAGACGCCGACCCGCACGGTGAAGTTGCCGGACCCCGTCGGGATGCAGGGCAGGGTCGGCACGTCTTGCGACGTGCACCCCGGCGGGAGCCCGGAGTACGCGTAGGAGATCGGCTCGGTGCCTTGCGTCGTTTGGACGGAGAGCAGCGTCCGCTCCGCGACCGAGGTCGGGGACGGGGCCGCGAAGAACGCGGTCACGCTCACGGCCGGGTTCACGGTCACCAAAGTCCGGGCGCTCGCCCGGTGACCCAGCGAGTCGGTGAGGTCCACGGTGACCAGGAACGTCGCCACGGCCGTCGGCGTGCAACCCAGCGTTGAGATGTTGGCGCTCGCGCACCCGGTCGGCAGGCCCGAATACGAGTAGGTGAACGGCGCGGTTCCGCCCAGCGCCGCGACGGTCAGCTGCGTCGTCGACCCGAGATCGACGGTGGCGGGCGTGGCCGAGAACGACTGGATCAGCGGCACCGAGGGGCTCCCACCCGACCACAGCCAGGTGTCCCCGCACGGGCCGTCCAGAGAGCAGGCGGCCGGGGCGGGGTAGAACTGACCGTACCACCCGCCGAAGAACACGTCGGTGCGGTCGTGGGGATCATACGCCCCAAACATGTCGGACCGATTTCCGGGCGAGATCGCGGGGACGAGCTGGGTCCACGTGGTGTTGAACGCCCAGGTGTCGCTCCGCGGAGAGGCGAGACCGTCGAACGCCTGCGAGCCGCCGTACAGGACGACGAATCCGCCGGGGGGGAAGTCGGCGACCGAGGCGTCCGACCGGGCCGGCGGCGTCGGGCCGGCCGACCCCGTGTCGTTCGTCCAGTTCCCGCCGCGGAACGTCCAGGTCGAGGACTCGAGGTGAGGGGCGGCGGTGCCGAAGAGCAGGACCTCCTGGTTGGCGGAGTCGTAGACGATCGGGTTCGCCGGAGCACCGTCGATCGAACGGTCGCCGAGGGCCGTCCGGTTCGTCCAGGCTCCCGCGTGGTAGGTCCAGGTCGACGCGGGGATCCAACCGGTCAATAGGACGACGTAGTTGTCCGCCGCGTCGTACGCCATCGTCTCGCCTTGGTACCATGGCGGGGCGACGAGCGGGGTCACGCGCGTCCAGCCGCCGGCCGTGAACTCCCACGTGTCGTTGAGGACCCCCGAGGCGGCCTGTCCGCCGAACAGGAGCACGTAGCCGTCGGAGGCATCGTAGACGAGGCCGGCGAGGGACCGGGCCGGCGGGCTCGCGTTAGTCGTGAGCCGGGTCCAGTTGCCGGCGGAGTACGTCCAGGTGTCCGACTGGACGCCCGAGACGGCGAGGTTCGGCGCGCACTCGCACCCTCCGAACGCGACCACGTACCCGTCCGCCGCGTCGTAGGCCATCGCGATGTCCGCGCGCGCCGCGGGTCCGGAGGCGTTCGCGGAAAGGTTCGCCCAGCTCCCGCCCGCGTACGTCCACGTCGCGGCCGGACCGGTCGGCTGCCCTTCGAGCAGGACCTGTCGGGAGACGGCGCCGTCAAACGCGAGGGCCGGCTGTCGGCCCTCGAGGAGTCCCGCGCGACCGGAGCCGTTCGCCCAGGTGCCGTTCGCGTACTGGAACCAGACGCCCGTGGAGTTCGTGTTGTTCCACGCCGGGACGAGCACGACGTACCCGTCCGTGGGATCGTCGGCCATCGCGGGGACGGAATCGAGCAGCTTCTTCCCGGCGTACGGCGAGGGGACCGTGGGTTCCGAGTGCCACGTCCCGTTGAAGAACCAGGTACTGTAGGACGGCCAGAACGACGTCGCCGTCGATCCCTCGACGAGGAGCACACCATGGTCGGCGGAATCGTACGACATCGCGCCGCCGGACTCGGCCGTCG
This sequence comes from Thermoplasmatota archaeon, assembly GCA_036781185.1. GTDB lineage: Archaea > Thermoplasmatota > Thermoplasmata > Lutacidiplasmatales > UBA184 > Lutacidiplasma. Next base: position 4,347 of record DAIQBL010000082.1, read on the forward strand.
GCTCCGTCGGGATCCCGGCGGGTTGGCTCCAGTTCCCGGCCACGAACGACCAGGTCGAGGTGCCGGTGAACAGCAACAGTCCGGAGATCGACGGGTCGTCGCTGAGGCTGAACCCCGGGGTCGCCGGCGGAGCGGACCCAGCCGTGACGTTCGTCCAGTTCCCGGCGGAGTACGTCCAGGTGTCGCCGGCGGAGGAGCAGTACTGGCCGCCCCAATAGACGACCTTGTGGTCCGTGGAGTCGTAGGCGAGCGCCGCGTTGACACAGAAGGAGGGCCCGGCGACAACGTCCGGCTGGCTCCAGTGCCCGTTTGAGAATTCGTAATAGATCGGAACGGAACCGTACTGCCAGCTGAGGTTCGAGCTCGGGGTGATCGCCATCAGAAGGACGTAGGCGTCGCGGGCATCGTAGACGAGGAGACTCCCTTGGATCGCTCCGCCGGGGACCGCGCCGCCCGGAAGCCAGCCCGAGGCGCCCGACGTCTGCGGCCGGGCCGTCGCCGGGGGGACCGAACAGCGGACCATCGCCCCGTTCGTTCCGGCGCAATCCCACCGAGTACCGGGCACCGGCCCATGGCCGCTGGCCAACGACTCGCGCGCCGCCGCCAACGGTCCGACGGGGGCCACGACGTGCGCGAACGGCTTCGCCGGGGCCGACGTCGAGTGGGAGGAGACGAAGAGCCCCGCCCCGGCGGAAACCGTCAGGAGGAGGACGATGCCGACGACGGTCGGGAGCCGGGAGCGGCTCAACGACGTCCGGCAGGCCGGTCGGTCGGCCGGGGCGGAGCTCGGAGCGGCGGAGGGCAGCATGGTGCTCCCGTTTCGGTGCGGGCGCGGATAAACCGAGGCCGCATATACGGCGGGACTATTCCGATGGCACGCGCCCGACTCCGTCCTCGGGACGACGGGTGCGACGTCGCGGGGCGGTGACCCTCGGCCCGCGCAGCCACGCCTTCGCGAGGCGGAGCGTTCCCCAGGACCGGACCGTGATCATCTGGACGGGGCGTCCGACGGGCGTGACGAGCCCGACGTTCCACGCCTGGCGGGCGGCGGGGACGACCCGATGGTCGACCTCCACGATCGCCCGCGCCCCTTCTCGGCGGATCCACCGGATCCGCGCCGGAGCTCCCGGCGGAACGAACAATCTCAATCGGTCGGCGAGCGCGCCTTCCCACCAGGGCGTCGGAGGGAAAGGGTCCCCCGCCACCTCGAGACCGAGGTAGCGGGGGCGGG
>DAIQBL010000083.1:0-5361 GCA_036781185.1 Thermoplasmatota archaeon
CGGACCGCCGCGATCTCGACCATCGGGCCGGTGAAGTCGGCCCCGACGACCGAAGCCCCCGGGAGGTGACGGGCGGTGAGCCTCGTCAGGTCGCCGGTCCCACAGCCGATGTCGAGCGCCCGCCGCGGGGACGGCTGACCGCGGCGAAACCGGTCCAGCGCCCAAAGGGCCCGCGGTCGCCACAGGAGGTCTTGACCGAGGGAGGCGACGTGGTCGAACGTGTCGTAGCCATCCGCGATCGCGCCAAACATCGCGCGGACGTCGGCCTCGAAGCCCGGCGCCGTCCGGTCCGGGTAGGGCGAGCCATCCGGCGCCGTCCGGGCCGCGCGCGCGTTGGACACGGCGGCGCCACCCGGAGGCGCGGGTTTAGCCTTGCGCGCCGAGCGCCGCCAGGCGCTCCTCGAGGACCTTCAGCTGGCCGGCGAGGTCCCCCCGAAGTTCGACGATGCCGGCCTTCCGGGCGCCGTCGAACCACGTCCGCGCGGTCGCGGCGTCGCCCCGTGCGACGGCGAGGCCCCCGAGGCGCAGCTGCATCTCCGCGATCTCCGGCCCGAGGCCGAGCTCGCGGGCGAGCACGAGGGCGTCGGAGTAGGATGTCTGCGCGTCGTCGAACTTCCCCTCGACCTCGGCGATCATCCCGCGGGCCATCGTCGCCTGCTGGTCGGCGAGCTGGTCGCCGAGCGGGGCGAGTTGGGCGACCGCCCGGTCGAGCGCCCGGCGGGCCTCGACGACGTTCTTCCGCTCGGCCTCGAACTGGGCCATGTTGAGCTCGCAGTAGCCGATCCAGATCCGGGATCGACTGCGGTCGGCGGCGGTGATCGCCTCCTTCATGTCCCGGACGGCATCGTCGACCCGCCCGGCGTTGTGCGCGAGGAGCGCCCGGTTCATCAGCACCCGCGCGCGGGCCGAGTGATTGTGGGTCTGCGCGAAGACGCTCGCGGCCCGGTCGTACAGTTTCTCGGCCTCCGCGAGCCGTCCGGCGCCCCGGACGACGAGCGTGTTCGCGAGGTCGATCAGCCCGTGGCCGAGCTCGGTGGGCGAGCCCATGCGCTCCGCGAGCCGGATCGCCTCGCGCTGGTGCGCTTCGGCCTCGTCGAGGTCGCCGAGGCGCCAGCAGTCGACGCCGAGCACGCGGTGGGCGACGAGCAGGCCGCGGTCGTTGTGAAGCTGGTCCATCACCCGGAACGCCTCCGTCGCGAGCTCGCGGGACGACGCATACCGGCTCAGCTCCGACCGCGTTCGGGCGAGTCCGAGGAGCGCGAGGCCGAGGTCGGACTCGCGACCCGGCTCGGAGCGCGCGCGCGCGACCGCGTCGAGCAGGACCTCCTCCGACCGGCGGAGGTCGCCGAACTCTTGCAGGACCCCGCCGAGCTCGATGAGGAGACGGAGCTCCGTCGCCGAGTCCCTCGGGACGAGGCGCCGAGCGCACTCGAGCGAGCGCTCGAGGTGGACGATCGCGGAGTCGAAGGCGAACGCCGCGGCGGCGAGGTCGGCCGCGCGGCGGTTGTACTCGACCGCCCGGGAGTCGTCGTGGCCGAGGTACGATTGTCGCGCGAGCTCGAACGTGAGGCCGGAGGATCCAGCGTTGTCCTCGAGGGCGGCGGCCGCCTTGCGATGCAGGATCCGTCGGCGGGTCTCCGTGAGCTCCGCGTAGACGTCCGCGCGGGCCGGCTCGCTCACGAACTCGTACACCTCGCCGCCCTTCTCCCGGAGGATTCCCCCGTGGACGAGGCGGTCGAGGCTCTCGCTGAGCCGCTCCTCCTCCTGGCCCGAGGCGCGGATCAGCGTCGCGAAGTCGAACTCCTTCCCCAGCACGGCGGCGTAGACGAGGACCCGCTTCTCGGTCTCGGCGAGCGCCTGGATGCGGCCCTTCAGCACCGCGTCGAAGTCGGCGCTCGGCCGGTCGGTCGACACGGCCGCGGGCCCGAACCCCGTCGAGGCCCGTACGAGGTGCTCGATGAACAGCGGGTTTCCCTCCGTCTGCGTAAACCACCGCATCACGGCGTCGCGTCCCGGGTCGCGGCCGTTCAGGAGCCATCGGACGTACGACGCCACGTCCGGCTCGGCCATCGGGCGGAGCGAGAGCCGGACGGTCTCCGGCGCATCGACGAGGCGCTCGAGCGCTGTCTGCACGCGCGCGGGGGCGTTCGCGAGCGGGATGCTCGACCCGATGACGATCACGCGGGTGCCCCCGAGCACGGCGGCGAACTGCTGGAAGAATTCGAGGGAGGAGTCGTCGGCGAACGCGAGGTCGTCGATCGACACGAGCAGCGGACGTTCGGTGGAGAGCTGGAGGAGGAAGTCGGTGAGCTGGGCGAAGAGCGCGGCCCGGTCGGCCTGGACCCGCTCGACCGGACTCTCGAGCCGGCCGAGCAGCCGGTTCGCCTCGACCGCCTCCTTGGTCTCGACGTCGGGCGCGGCGGCGCCGGTCGGAGGGCCAGATTCCTGGGTCTGGAACGGGGCGAGGAACATCGGGAGGATGGAGCCGCCCGCGACGTCGTCGTCCTCGGGCGGGGGAGCGGCCTCCCGGGCCGACCTCACGACGTCGCCGAGCAGGGCGAACGGCTGCGGCGGGTCCTTGGGGAGCGCCCGCCCATGCACGACCCCGTAGCCGAGTCCGCGCGCCAATCGCTCGATGTGACGGAGGAGGACGGACTTGCCGACCCCGCTTTCGCCGACGAGAACGACGAATCCGCCCTCGCCGTCGCGCGCATCGTGCACGCGGCGGACGAGCGTCTCCACCGTGTCGGTGCGCCCAAAGATCGGGGCGGGCTCGCCCGCGGAGGCTGGGGCGGACGCCACGACCTTCGTCTAGGCGGTCCGGGGGTTATTAGCGCTCTCGGCGGAGGCGGCGGAGTCCCCCGATTCGCGGCGCGCCGCCTCGATCTGGTGGCCGAGCTCCTCGAACGGCTGGGCGAGGTGCGGCTTGAGGGTCGTGAGCCCTTCCGCGCGGGCCCGGTCGTGCGCGATCCGGGCGGCGGTGAGGTCGCGGGTCTTGAACTTGAGGCGGGCGAGGTGGAACTGGCTCTCGGCGATCTCCGGTCGGAGCTGCATGCCGACCGCCTGCTCGATCGCCTTCGCGAACGACGTCTCCGCCTCCTCCCACTGGCCCCGACGCTCGTGGATCAGACCGGCGTTCATCATCACCTGCTGGGTGCCGAGCGGGTCGTCCGCCCGCTCGAGGAGGCGGCTCGCCTGCTGGTTCTCCCAGTCGGCCGCCTCGATCTGGCCGAGGGCGAGCCGCATCTCGACGCCCGAAAAGAGCGCCCATCCCGCGAGCGCGAGTTCGTGGGAGCGCTCGGCGTACTCTCGAGCCCGTCCGACTTGCTCGAGGCCCGCGACGGGGTCGGTCTCGCCGAGCGTGATGCCCAGGTTCAGGTGGGCGCGCGCGACCTCGACCCAGTCGCCCACCTCGACCAGGTACTCGATCGCCCGCTCGTACCACTCGATCGCCTCGGGGCGGAGGTCGTCGCCGAGCATGCTGAACGAGTTGCCGATGTCGGTGCAGAGCCGGCCGAGCACCTTCGGGTCGCGGGCCTGTTGGAGGAGGTCGAGCGCCTGCATCTCCTCCTCGAGGGCGCCGCGGTAGTCGCCGGAGTGGAACGCAATCCGGCCGAGGATCCGATGGACCGACGCGACGCCGGCGAGGTCCCCGAAGCCGCTGAACATCTCGAGCGCCTGCCGGGCGCCGCGTGTCGCGACGGCGACCTCGCGATTCTCCCGCGCGACCTCCGCCCTCGCGAGGACGAGCCGGGCGCGCACGATCGAGGGCCGTGGGCCGACGAGGTCGAGGCCCTCGCGGTACAGTCGATCGGCTCCCCGGGTGTTCCCCATCGAGAGGTAGACGTTGCCGAGGCGTTCCGCGAGCCCGGCCTCGAGCTCCCGGTGGTCTCCCGGAAGCGATTTCAGGTCGATGCGGGCCCGCTCCAGATGGTGGGCCGCCTCCTCGGGGTCTCCGGCGAGCTCGGCGACGTCCGCGGCGCGCCGATTGAACTGGAACGCCTTTTCCGGGACCTTGCCGAGGAAGTAGTGGCGGCCGAGCTCGCTGACGATCTCGTCGGGGACCTCGGGGTGAAGCTTCTCCATCGCCTCGGCGATCTTCCGGTGGAGGACACGGAGACGGCTCGCGGTGAGCGACTGGTAGATCGCCGCCCGGAGCTCGTCGAGGGCGAACCCGAACCGGTCGCCGCCGGCGCGCTCTCGAAGGATGCCGAGATGGACGAGCTGCTCGACCTCCTCGGCGAGCGCCTCCTCCCCCGCGCCGATGGCGGCGACGAGCAGGCCGAAGTCGAACTCTCGCCCGATCGCGCTCGCGTACGACAGCGTCCGCCGCTGCTCCGGGTCGAGTCGGTCGAGGACGGCGAACCGCGACTCACCGTCGGGCCGCGCATCCACGCTCGCGGGGGCCATCGTCGTCCCGAACGAGCGTGGACGGGCGCTAAATGGGTTCGCCTCGCGACGTCGGCCGGCCGCGCCGTCGTCGCGCGGGCCGACCCCGAGGATCCGCGGGACGGCGTCGCGCCGGGGGCGAGGGCCGGGACCCGCTCACTTGGGCCGCTGACGGGCCCGGGAGGGGAAGACGCGATTCCCGCTCCCCTTCGCGGAGTCGAGGTCGTCGATCGAACTGAGGATCGTGATCGCGCCTCTCCCGCGGGGCGTCAATTGGTACCGCTCCCGGGCGATGTGGGTCACGAGGCCGCTCTCGGTCAGCTTGCGGAGATGGAACGCGATCTTCGACGTATCGTCGAGATGGGCGGCCTCCATGGCCTGGGTGAAGGTGCACGAGCCCTCCGAAAGCCGGCGGAGCACGAGCCGGCGGATCGGGCTCCCGAGCGATTCGAGGGTCGTGTGGGCATCGGCGGAGACGATCGACGAACGCACCGCGAGCGCGCCCGATGCGGTGATCTTGTTGGGGTCGTAGCCGACGGCGAGCGGCCCCTTCCCCTCGAGGACCGCCCGCATTCCCTCCAGGAGGGCGGCGATGTCCTCCTCCCGGTGCCGGGCCAAGAGCTCCTCGACCGCGGCCAGCACGACCGCCGCCCGGTCCCTGGGCATGACGAAGTCCTCGACGGCGTCTCCGACGCGGAACGGATTGTCCGGGTCGAGCGGGAGGTAGCTCACCTTCTCGATGACCCCCGGGACCGGCGGCGGGGAGATCAGGAGCACCTCGTACCCCCCCTCGGCGGCGAGCGCGCTCGCATACCGGATCGGGTCGAGCGGCTTCGCCCCTGCGCGCGTGAGGGCGAGCTGCTGGGAGACGAGGTCGAGGACCCGATTGACCTGGTCTGGCCGGACCGGCTTGCGGAGATAGTCGAACGCCCCGAGCTGCAGGGCGCGGACGGCCGTTTCCACGGTCGCCTT
>DAIQBL010000084.1:0-5201 GCA_036781185.1 Thermoplasmatota archaeon
CGAAGCGGCCGAGCTGGGGGAACTCTTTGTACTTCTCGATGACCAGCGGGCGCTTCGGCGTGATCTTCACGACCGCCGCGTCGCCGGTCTTGAGGGTCTGGGGGTTCTCCTCCGCGACCTGCCCGGTCTTCGGGTCGAGGCGCTTCAGGAGCTCCGTGAACTCGCACGCGACCTGCGCGGTGTGGCAGTGGAACACCGGCGTGTACCCCGCGGTGATGACCGACGGGTGGTTCAGCACCTGGATGTTCGCGGTGAAGCTCTCGACGACCGTCGGGGGGTTCGAAGCGGGGCCGGCGACCTCGCCGCGGCGAATGTCGTTCTTGTCGATGCCGCGGACGTTGAACCCGACGTTGTCCCCCGGGATCGCCTCGGGGACGGTCTCGTGGTGCATCTCGATCGTCTTCACTTCGCCGGTCTTTCCGCCGGGCATGAAGATGATCTTCTGGCCGATCGTCAGCTTGCCGGTCTCGACGCGGCCGACCGGCACCGTGCCGATCCCCGTGATCGTGTAGACGTCCTGGATCGGCAGCCGGAGCGGCTTGTCCGTCGGCTTCTCCGGGACCTTCAGGTTGTCGAGCGCCGCGAGCAGCGTCGGCCCCTTGTACCACGTCATGTTGGGCGACGCCTTGTCGATGTTGTCGTCCTTGAACGCCGAGATCGGGAGGAAGACGACCTGCTGGTCGACCTTGAAGCCGACGTTCTTGAGGAGCTTGGTGATCTCCTCCTTCAGCTCGTTGTACTTCGTTTCCGAGTACTTGACCTCCTGGCGGTCCATCTTGTTGACGGCGACGATCAGCTGCGCGACCCCGAGCGTCCGGGACAGGAAGATGTGTTCGCGCGTCTGCTCCTGGATCCCCTCGGCGGCGGAGACGACGAGCACGGCCGCATCGGCCTGGCTCGTCCCGGTGATCATGTTCTTGACGAAGTCGCGGTGGCCGGGCGCGTCGATGATGGTGAAGTAGTACTTCTGGGTGTCAAACCGCCGGTGCGCGATGTCGATCGTGACGCCGCGCTCCCGCTCCTCCTTCAGGTCATCCATGACCCAGGCGAATTCGAACGTCGCCTTGCCCTTCGCTTCGGCCTCGATCCGGAACTTCTCGATCTCTTCCTTCCGGATGACGCCCGTGTCGACCAGCAAGCGACCGACCGTGGTCGACTTGCCGTGGTCGACGTGGCCGATGAAGACGATGTTGAGGTGGGGCTTCTGTGCCATCTAGTGCCTCGGGGCGCGCCGAAAAGGTGCCCCTATTTAGGCGTTCCCCGACGCCGCCGCCGACGAACGCTCCGAGAGACGGGATTCGCCCCGGTCCGCGGGTGTCGAGGGATTCCGGGCGAACTTGCCTGGGCCGGCGTCCGGTTTGGTGAGCCGTAGATGGCCGCGCCCCGTCCCCTTCCCATCGTACCGCCCGTCCGTCGGTCGATGATCTGGCCCCCGCCGCCGCCGGGTCGACCGGAGTGGGCGTGGCTGCTCCAGCTTCCGCCGCGCGGTTGGATCCTTCGGCGACTGATCCGCCCCGGCGCGGCGACCGTTCCCGACGGGGGGCTGGTCGTTTCGGTCGGCGGGGGTCCCGGGTTCGAATTCCGAGAGGTGGAGCGGCTGCGCCCTCGCGGGGTTCGCTGGCGCGGCCTGCTTCTCGATGCCCAACTCGCGATGCTCACGCAAGCGCGCCGGCCCGGCCGTCCGGCGGCGCGGGCGAATGGACCCGACGTCGCGCTCGGCGATGCGGTCGCCCTACCGCTCCGCGACGCCTCGGTCGACCTCGTGCTCTCCCTCGGCGTGCTCTGCTGCATGACGGATGAGGGCGCCGACGCGGCCGCGCGCGAGGCGTGGCGCGTGCTCCGGCCCGGGGGGTACGCCGTCCTCTCGGTGCCGCGGTGGCGCGGGGCGGCGGACGAATCGCGCCATACGAAGGTCGGATTCGTTCGCGTCGGGGGAGGACGTCCCGGACGCGCGGTGTTCCGCAAACGGATATAGCGGGGCCGACGTTGGCGGGCCGACCGTCCGGTGCCTGCCGGACGACCTGGGGTCTCCGAGTGGCATTCGAGACGGCCCGCACCGTCGGGGAGAGCCGATTCTCCGTCGGGCGGTTGATGGTCCCCGCGCATGCGAACGTCAAGGAGAGCGTCGCCGGCGTCCCGATCCCGAATCGGGGCCGGCGAAGGACGAAGGCTCGGCAGAGAACTCGCGCCCGCAGCGGCGCCGCGTCGTGAGCCCTCAGGAAGGAAGGAACCATGTTGTGTGAGATGTGCGGTCAGGACGTCCCCGCGACGAACTCGGTTCGCGTGGAGGGCTCGACCCTCCAGCTCTGCCCGAACTGCGCCAAGTTCGGGGTCCCTGTGGCGCCCCCGGTGCTGCCGGCCGGCTCGGCGCCCCGGCCGACCGCCGACGCCCCTCGGCCGTTCGCCCGGGCTGGTCGAAGGGTCGAGGAGCGGGACCTTTACACGGAGCTTCCCGAGATGGAGCTCGCGCCGGACTGGGGGAAGCGGATCCGCGTCGCCCGCGAGGCGCTCACCTGGACGCCCGAGGACCTCGGAAAGAAGCTCAACGAGAAGAAGAGCGTCATCCTGAAACTCGAGGCCGGGTCGTTCCGGCCCCCGGACTCGACCATCCGGAAGGTCGAGCGGCTCCTGAGGATCCGGCTGCGGGCGGACCCCGAGCCGGCGGCCTAGGCCAGGGCGCCGCTCACCGGCCGGGCGCGCGGAGCACGTGCTCCAGGATCGCCTTCTGGGCGTGCAGCCGGTTCTCGGCCTGGTCCCAGACGACGGACCGGGGTCCGTCCATCACGTCGTCCGTGATCTCCTGTCCCCGGTGGGCCGGCAGGTCGTGGAGGACCCAGACATTCGGGTTTGCGAGCCCGACGAGCTCGGCGTTGATCTGGTAGCCGCGGAAGGCGGTCTCGCGGGCCGTCTTCTCCGCTTCGTCGCCCATCGACACCCAAACGTCGGTGTACAGCGCATCCGCCCCCCGGGCGGCGTCGCTCGGGGCTTCCACGATCCGGACCGACGAGCCGTGGCGCTTCGCGAGCCGCTCGGCGTCCGCCACCACGTCCGCGGGGGGCCGGTACGACGTTGGCGTGGCGGCGACGACGTTGAGTCCGACGATCGCGCAGCCGAGCAGGAGCGAGTTGAGCACGTTGTTCCCGTCGCCGATGTACGCGAGCGTCTTCCCCGCGAACGCGCCGCGCCACCGCTCGTGCAGCGTGAGCAGGTCCGCGGCGATCTGGCACGGGTGCTCCCGGTCGTCGAGCGCGTTGATCACGGGGACGCTCGCGGCGTCGGCGAGCGCCCGCATGTCCTCGTGCCGGAACGCCCGGTAACAGATCGCGTCGACGTAGCGGGAGAGGACGCGGGCCGTGTCCGCGATGGTCTCGCCCCGGCCCAGCTGGAGGTCGCGCGACGACATGTAGAGGCCGTGCCCCCCGAGGTCGTTCATCGCAACCTCGAACGACGTCCGCGTGCGGGTCGACGACTTCTCGAAGATCATCGCGAGGTTCGTCCCGGGCCGGGTCGCGGAGCGGTCGCCGCGCCGCCGAGCGCCCTTCATCGCCTCGGCCCGAGCCAGGATCGACGGGAGGGCCGGGGCGAGGTCGACGATCGACACCACGTCGGACTTGGCGCTCGACATCGGGCCCGGACGGTCCGAACTCTCTCTTAGCCGTTCTGTCGCGTCGAGGAGCGGTCCGGGGGCCGAGCGGTCGCGGGCGCGAGGGTTACGGAATCTCGACGACGAGCTTCCCGGATTCGATGCGCACGGGGTACGTCTTCACCGGCTGGAACGCCGGGCCCCGTCGGACCGCTCCGGTCGCGAGGTCGAACTGCGAACCGTGCAAGGGGCAGGTCACCACGCCCGCCGAGACCCGCCCGCGTTCGAGCGGGCCGCCCACATGCGTGCACGCGGCATCGATCGCGTGCAGCGAAGGTCCGAGATTGAAGACGGCGACGGCGTGCCCTTCGACGGAGGCACGGACCGCCGACCCGGGGGCGGGCGGCGGGGGCTCGGCGAGGACGATGGCGCGCGGCACCGGAGCGACCTCGCCGCTGGGAGGACGACCCGGTACGTAGCCCTTCCGGGTCCGGGCGGTCCCCGAGGCCGCGGACCGCGACGCATACCCTCAAGAACGGGACCGCGTTCGCGCCCGCCCGAGGGACCGAATTGCCGTCACGGCCGACCGCGAAGTCGAGCGAGCCCGCGCCGACCCCGACCCACCACGCCCGCGGCGGTCGCCGCGTCTTCGTCGTCGCCGGCGGTGTGACGAAGTTCGCGAAGGCCCACCCCGCGATGGACTTCCGACTGATGGTGAAGAAGGCGTACGACGCCGCGGTCGCCGACGCGCCGAACCTGACGAAGGACCGGATCGACGGGTCGCGCGTCTCGTACTTCTCCGACCACTTCAGCCGGCAGCTGAAGGCGGCGAGCATGGTCCAGGACTACCTCGGACTGAACCCGAAGGGCTCGGTCCGCATCGAATGGGGCGGCGCCACGGGCGGCGAGTGCTTCCAAGCGGCGTACGAAGCGGTCGCGTCGGGGCGGATGGATGTCTGCCTGGCCGCTGGCTACGAGACGATGAGCCGGGTCCAGACGTGGAAGGGGAACGAGTTCATCGCGCTCGCCTCGGACACGAACTACGACTTCCCGCTCGGGGGCTTCTACACGGGGTACTACGCGCTGATGGTCCAGCGCCACATCTACGAGTACCTCCGGAAGACCCGGTTCGCCCACGTCAAGGACGAGCGCGAGGCGCAGCGCCTCGCGACGGCGGAGGGGAGCCGGATCATGAGCCTCGTCTCCGTGAAGAACCACGTCAACGCGCTCCACAACCCGTACGCGCAGTACCCGAAGCAGCTCACCGTCGAGGACGTCCTGAACTCCGAGATGATCAGCTACCCGATCACGCGCGAGCAGATCTGCACGATGAGCGACGGCGCCGCTGTCGCCGTCGTCTGCACCGCCGAGCGGGCGAAGGAGTTCACCGACCGCCCGGTCGAGGTCATCGGGGTCGGGACCGGAACCGACACGATGCGGCTCGCCGACCGGCCGTTCGGCAAGGTCCCCCTGATGCCGCACGAGAGCGCGAAGGACTACGCGAACCTCGACTATCCCGGCGTCCACTCGTTCCGGGCCGGCCGGGCGGCCGGCCTCGAGGCGTACAAGATGGCCGGCATCACCGCGTCCAAGAAGGAGCTCGACTTCATCGAGCTCC
>DAIQBL010000085.1:0-5059 GCA_036781185.1 Thermoplasmatota archaeon
GCCGAAGAGGGGGTGCAACTCGACGATTCCCTTCACTCGGAGGAGCTCGGTGTAGACCTCATGCTCCTTCGCGGGAGCCGTGCTGATGAGTACGAAACCGATTGCCACGGGGGAATCCCTCGTCGGTACCGGGCCGCGGACAACGGCGTGGGCTATAAGCATTGTCGAGGAGGCGACGCCGTCCACCAGTCGAACCGTGCCTCCATAAACTCGACGACGGTCGATGGACGTTTCCGGCGTCGTCGATGGTTCGTTCCGCTCCCACGTGGCCCCGGCGCCTCCTCGCTCGTCCGTGGCTGCTCGCGTTCGTTCCGGTGAACGCCGCGACGTCCGGGTTCGGCGTCGTCCTGCCGCTGCTCATCCTGATCTCGCTCCACGGCGCGTGGACCGACGTTGCGCTCGCCGCGACGCTGTTCAACGGGGCGCTGATCCTCGCCTCCGTTGCCTGGGGGTGGGTCTCGGACCACGTCGCCTCCCGGCGACTGCTGCTCGCGGTCAACTTCGGCGGATTCGCCGCCGTCTACGCCGCGCTCGCGGCCGTCCATACGCTGCCGACGCTGCTCGTCCTCTACACGCTCGTCGGGGTGCTCGCGCCCGCGGGGTCGAACGCGGCGAACCTTCTGATCCTCGAGAAGTTCGGCTCCACCGAGCGGCCGAGCGCGTACGCCTCCTTCCAGCTGATGAGCATGGTCGGCGCGGTCGCCGGCCTCCTCGTCGGGTACTTCTGGCTCGTCTCGGGCCACTCGCTCTCCCCGCTCCTCCTCGTCCTCGCGGCCCTCTCCGCGATCTCCGCCGTCGCGATCGTCCTGGGCGTCGAGGAACCTCGTCGCACGGCGGCGCGACGCCAATTGAGCGAGCACGCGGACAGTCTCGCCTCCCGGCTGCGCCACTCCGTTTCGTTCCGGCTGTTCTTCCCGTTCTTTCCGGTCCACCCGAAGCTCTCGGCCGGTAGCATCCGACGGTTCCGGACCTGGATGAAGGAAGAGGTGCACCACGAGCTCCCTCTGATCTTCGCCGCGACGCTGCTGTTCAACCTCAGCTCGAACCTGTTCAACATCTCGTACACCCCGTACCTCTACTCCATCGGCGTCGGCGCCGCGTCGATCTTCCTCGTCAACCTCGCGAACAACGGCGCGCAAGCATTTGTCTACCCGGCCAGCGGGACGCTGACCAATCGGATCGGCCCGGACCGGCTCGTCAGTCGTGCGACGTACCTGCGCAGTCTGGGCTACCTCGGGGTCGCCGGGTTCACGTTCCTCCCGCTCGTCGCCCTCGCCGCCTTCCTCGCCAACGTCGTGGCGTTCGCGATCCTCGGGATCGCCATCGCGTTCTACTCGACGGCCTCGTCAATCCTCATGTTCCGCGCCCTCGAGGGCCGGGACGCCGGTCGGCTCCTCGGCTTCTCGAGCGCCCTCGGCGGCATCGCCGCCGTCGCCGGCGCCGCGCTGTCGGGCGTGATCTCGATCATCGGCAGCTACCGGCTCGTGTTCCTCGTCTCGGCCGGCGCGCTCCTCGTCTCCCTGCCGATCTGGTCCGCCGCGACCGTCGCCTACGCCCGTCGGCATCCCCACGAGGCGCCGAGCCCGCCGACGGGACCGACGGCGGCGTCGAACCCCGTCCGGGTGGCCGAAACCGATTAACCCCGCCCGCGGTCCCCGACGTTCGGTAGGGTTCGGCATGGTGGAACCGGCGGACGTCCAGAAGGGGCTCGAGGACGTCGTCGCCCTCGAATCGCGCATCTGCTACATCGACGGCAAGGGCGGCCGGCTGATCTACGACGGGTACGACATCCGCGACCTCGCCGCGAACTCGAACTTCGAGGAGGTCGCCTACCTGCTCTGGTACGGTCGTCTCCCGACGGCGACCCAGCTCGCCGAGCTGAAGTCGCGCCTCGCCAGCCTCCGCGAACTTCCCCCGCCGGTCCTCAAGCTCCTCCTGGAGATCCCGAAGGACGCGCTCCCGATGGACGTCCTCCGGACGGTCGTGAGCGCGCTCGCCGTCTACGAGCCGGGCGAGACGAAACCCGGCCAGGCATCGATCGGGGGTGCGCAGCGGCTGACCGCGGTCCTTCCCGGCGTCCTCGGCGCCTTCCACCGGGCGCGCGTCGGCCTTCCGCTCGTCGCCCCGCGGCCCGACCTCGACCACGCGTCGTGGCTGCTCTACGCGATCCGCGGCACCGAACCGACGGCGCTCGAGGCGCGGGCCCTCGACGTCGCGCTCATCCTCCACGCCGACCACGAGCTGAACGCCTCGACGTTCGCGGCCCGCGTCACGGCGTCGACGCTCTCCGACCTCTACTCGGCCGTCACGAGCGCGATCGGGACGCTGAAGGGTCCCTTGCACGGCGGGGCGAACGAGCGGGTCATGGAGCTGCTCGAGGAGATCGGCACCCCCGACCGCGCCGAAGAGGTCGTGCGGGGGAAGCTCGCGCGCCACGAGCGGATCATGGGGTTCGGCCACCGGGTGTACAAGGTCGAGGACCCGCGCGCCACGATCCTCCGCGAGTGGTCGAAGCGGGTGGGCGAGTCGCAGGGCAACCTCCGGTACTACGACCTCCTCCGCGCCGTCGAGGGGGTGGTCCACCGCGAGAAAGGCCTCTACCCGAACGTCGACCTCTACTCGGGGTCGGTGTACACCCTGCTCGGCATCCCGAAGGACCTGTTCACGCCGGTGTTCGCCGCGAGCCGCGTCGCCGGCTGGACCGCGCACGTCCTCGAGGAGTACCAGGACCTCCGGCTGATCCGGCCGACCGCCCGCTACGTCGGGCCGGTCGACCTCGCCTACTCCCCGATCGGCTCGCGCCGCGAACACTAGGTCCGACGGCGACGACCCGCATCAGCGGGTACCGGAGCTTCGGCCGGTGGACGAGCTCGGCCCGGACGGTCTCCCGACCGTCGCCGAGCGTGACCTCGACCTGGAGCATCTCCGCGACGAGGTACCGGTAGGCGAACTTCCCCGTCCCTTCCGGCCCGGCCTTCGACGGGTCGATCCGCACGCGGACCGACCGGACGTACGGCTGGAGCCGGACGGCGTCCTCGATCGTCCGGGCGAGCCCGCGCGCGGTCCGGTCCCCCACCGGCGTCCCGAGGTATTGGTGGAACACGCCGCCGAGCTTGATGCCGGCCTCGAACAGGAGTGCCTCGCGCCGCGTGAGCGGGGTTCCGTGAAGGTCCGCCGGCCCCGAGCTCATGCGCTTCCGTTCGTCTCCCCGGAGGCCTTCGGCCGCGCCACCGTGAAGGGGCCGACGAAGTAGTAGAGCGCGAACCCGGCCGCCGCGAACACGCCCGCAGCTTCGGCGAGGCGGTAGAATGCGTAGCCGACCGCGGGAACAAACTGCAGGACGAGAACCGCCACGACCAGAGCGACCGCGGTCGCGATCATCGCGGGCCGGAGTGTCGAGCCGCGCCGGATCTTGGGGAACGGGACCGGGAGGACCATCGTCGCCGCGATCGCGGCCCCGCCGATGAGGGCGAGGGCCGGTGACGGTCCGCGGAACGCCGGTGCATCCACGAAGAGCAGGAGGACGAGGAGCGCAAGCGCGGCCTGCGGGGTCGGAGCCCCGAGGAAGTCCGAGCGCCGGAACCCCCGGTAGGTGAAGTAGACGAGCCGCGCGATCGCGAGGGCGGCGAACGCGACCCCGACGAGGAGCGCCCAGGGCGCGTACGGGCTCCAGGTCGAAACGTCCCGGGTGTGGACGACGAGGAGCGCGCCGGGGGCGAGGCCGAACGTCACGGCGTCGGAGACGGAGTCGGCCGCGCGGCCGAACGCGTTCGGAGGGAGACCGCTCCGTCGCGATAGGAAACCGTCGAGGCCGTCGAACCCGACGCCCGAGATGATCAGGAGCATCGCCCACAGCGGGTTGCCCGCGAGCACGTAAGCGATCGCCCCGACGCCGACGAGCCCGTTCGCGAGCGTAGCCAGGTTCGCCGGCCACCGTCCGCCTCTCACAGGCCGGTCTCCTGGGCGATCTGCGTGACCCCAGCGCGCACGCGGTCCCCGACGCGCACGGTCGGGCGGGCCTGGCTCCGGTCGAAGAGCACGTCGACCCGGGAGCCGAGGACGATCATGCCGAGGCGGTCGCCCTTCTCCCGCCGGTCGCCGACCGCGACGAGGGGGACGATCCGTCGGGCGAGGATGCCGGTCATCTGGACGACCTCGACGTCGCCCGCCGACGTCGAGAGCGTCGTCTTCCGCCAGACATTGTGCACCGCGTCGGGGTGGAACGCCGGCCGGAACCCCTCCCCGCCGTCCTCGACGCTCGTCACGGTCGCCGCGAGCGGGAACCGGTTGACGTGGACGTCCGTGACGTTCATGAACACGGCGATGCGGGTCTTTTCCCCGTCCGGTCCGACGGCGAGGACGCGGCCGTCGGCCGCGGACACCATCCCCTCGCCGGGAGCGCGGTCGGGGTCCCGGAAGAACCAGAGGAAGAACCCGAGGAACGCCCAGCCGAGTACGAGCGCCGCATCGAGGGTCACGCCCCCCCGCGGGACCTGGCCGAGGGCGACCGCCCCGGTGATGACAGCGAGCAGGAGAACGGCGACCCCGAGGTACCGGCCGGTGGCCGGGGCGAACACGTCGACCGACTCAGCTCTTCAGGACGATCTCGATGTTCACGCCGTCGGGGACCTGGATCCGCATCACCTGGCGGAGGGCCCGCTCGTCGGCGTCGATGTCGATGAGCCGCTTGTGGATCCGCATCTCCCAGTGGTCGATCGTGCTCGAGCCGCCTCCGTCCGGGCCCTTGCGGACCGGGACCTTCAGGCGCTTCGTGGGGAGCGGAATCGGCCCGGCGATGCGGACGCCGGTCTTCTGCGAGATGTCCCGGATCTGCCGGCACACCGAGTCGACCTTCCCGGAATCCACGCCGCTCAACGAGATCCTCGCTTTCTGCGGCATGCGACCCTCAGTGGCTCCGCGCTCGGTCGGCGGCCTACGCCGCCTCGCGCTTCTTGACGTCGACGACGACGCCGGCCGCGACGGTCTGGCCCATGTCGCGGACCGCGAAGCGGCCGAGCTGGGGGAACTCTTTGTACTTCTCGATGACCAGCGGGCGCTT
>DAIQBL010000086.1:0-4958 GCA_036781185.1 Thermoplasmatota archaeon
CCGTGCGGGTCAAGTGCGCGCTGACCGGCTTCGCCGCGCTCGGGCGCGCGCTCTCGGGGACGGCCGCCGCCTCCGAGGCGACCTGGGAGGCGGGAGGCGCCCCCGCGTGATCGTCGTCGACCCCGACTGTTGCGTCCTCTGCGGCCTCTGCACCGGCGTCTGCCCGCCGAACGCGCTCGAGCTCGAGCCCACCCGGCTCGCCGTGCTCGATCATTGCACCGATTGCGGTTGGTGCATCCCGTACTGCCCGGTCGGGGCCCTCTCGATGCCGTCGGGGAAGCTCCCCCGCGCCGGAGGAGTCCGTGGCCGTTAGGAAGGCCTCCCACCCCCCGCGGGTGCTCCTCGTGGACCCGTACCTCGCCCGCGACGACCCGATGGAACGAAAGTTCGTCGAGCTCTACCCTTCGCTCAGCGTCCTCACCCTCGCCGCGTACTTGCGGACCCAGTCGGTGGACGTCGCCGTAGTCGACCTGACGTTCGCCCGGGACGCGCGACCGGTGGCGAAGGCGATCGGAGAGTTCCGGCCGGATGTCGTCGGCGTCCACACGAAGACCCTGACGATCGGCCGGTCGCTCGCGATCGCCCGGACCGCGCGGCGTGCCGGCGTGTTCTCCGTGGCCGGCGGACCGGATGCCGCGACCCGTCCGGAGAGCTACCTCACCGAGGCGTTCGATGCGGCCGCCCTCGGGGAAGGCGAGGAGACGCTCACGGAGCTCGCCGTTCGGGTCGCGAATGGCGCCGACGTGCGCGAGATCCCGGGCCTCGCCACTCGGCCGGAGGGTCGGATGGTCCGGGGCCCAGCTCGGCGGTTCCTCCGGGACCTCGATGCGCTCCCTCTCCCGGCTTGGGACCTCGTCGACATGGAGCGCTACCTCTCGGCCTGGGAGCGGTCGACCGGGGACCGGCGGATGGCGGTCCTCACCTCCCGGGGCTGTCCGTACGACTGCGCCTGGTGCTCGAAGCCGACGTTCGGCCGCTCCTTCCGCCAGCAGTCGGTCGGACGAGTCGTCGAGGAACTCCGTGCGCTGCGCGACCGGTACCGCGTCGATTACGTTCGGTTCTGCGACGACGTCTTCGGGATCCAGCGCTCCTGGCTGGAGGAACTTCTCGACCGGATGGACGGCGAGCGCCTCAGGGTCCGATTCGAGTGCCTCGCGCGGGTCGACCTGCTCAAGCCCGACCTTCTGAAGCGGATGCGGTCCGCGGGGCTCGAACGCGTGTACGTCGGCGTGGAGTCCGGGAGCCAGCGGATGCTCGACACGATGAACCGGGGCACCAAGCTCTCCCAGGTGGAGCGCGCGGCCGCGGCGCTCCGTCACGAAGGGATCCGCCAGTACTGGTTCCTCATGCTCGGCTACCCGGGCGAGACGATGGAGGACATCGAAGCAACGCTCCGGCTGTTCCGCCGGTTCAGTCCGGAGGAGTACTCGGTGTCGATCGCCGTTCCGGTGCCCGGCACCCGGTTCTACGAGGCCGTCAAGGACCGCCTGAAGCGAACGGTTCGCTCCGCCAAGGCCACGAGCGGGGGTCGCGCGCTCCTCTACGAAGCCGTGTATCCGGAATCGCTCTACCGGTGGTCCCAGGCGCGGTTCGAGCTCGAGGCGGGACTCTCGAAGGCCCGGGGGAAGATCGCCCCGCCGGTCCTGCAGGGGATCTCGGACGCCGCCGACGCCCTGCACCAACGGGTCGTCGCTCCGATCCTTCTCGGCCGGAAGGCCGACCCGCCGACCGCGTAGGGCCGAGCGAGCCGGCTACCGCCGCGCGTCCTCGGGAGGGACGTAGAGGTTCGCCGGGGACATCGGGCCCGCCGGCCCGGCGGGGGGAACTACTGGCTGGCGGCCGCGACGCCGGAAGTAGAGCGCGAGGGCGAGAGCGGCGATCGCCACGGCGGCGATCGCGAGGCCGAGCTCCTCGAGGGTCGTCAGTCCGCTCTTGTCCGCCAGCTGCGGTCCCCCGCATCCCGCGCACGCCACCGGGGAGACGGTCAGATTCGTCGTGACGTTGACGACCTGGCCGAAACTGTCGTTGACCTCGAGCGTCAACCGGAAGGTCCCGACGTCCCGCGGGGTGCAGTTGTACGACGGCGCCTCCGCCGGACCGGTCGGCGTCGCGCCGCATCCGGGCGTGGCGTTGAGGGTGCGTACGGTGAACGGCGGCTCCCCGCCGGAGATCGTGACTTTGAGCGTCGAAGAGGAGCCGAGGACGATCTCGCCCGGAGTGAAGGCCGCCGACGCGGAGAGCCGGCCGATGGCCGTCACATTCGTCCACGCCGATCCGTTCTGCCCGTCCGCATCGGTCACTCGAACCTCGACAGGGTAGGTGCCCGGGGTGCCGTACGCGTGCGAGACGACCGCCCCCGAGCCGATTGTCCCGTCGCCGAACCCCCAATCGAACGAGAAGGTCCCGGTCCCGCCGTGGCCGGTGGCGAGGAAGGAAACTTGCAGCGAAGCGACCCCGCGGCTCGGCGACGCGCTCATCGTCACGGTCGGGCGCGCGTTGATCGCGATCACGGTCGGGGATGACTCGACGAGGAGGCCCGCGGGGTCCGTCACGGTGACACGGACCGTCGCGTTGGTGCCCCCTGGCCCGGTGGGGACGCAACTGAGGAGGCTCGCGTTCGCGCTGGGGCACCCGACGGGAAGCCCCGACCACGCGAACGAAGGGGTCCCGATCCCCCCGCTCACCGTCACGGAGAGATTCGTGATGTTCCCGACGTCGACGGCGCTCGGCGTCGCGGTGACGGCCGAGAGCTGAAGATGGGCGAGCCGCCACGTGTCGTTGAACGGAGCGCCGGCGGCCCCGCCGAACAAGATCAGTGAGCCACGAAGGCCCCCGAGTGCGAGGGCCGCCTGGCCCCGGTTCGACGGCGCGACCCCGATCCGCGACGTCACGTTGAACCAGTTCCCGCCGGCCAACACCCAGGTGTCCGAATCGGCGGTGGCCCCGCAGGGGACGGCGGCGCAACCTCCGAACAGCACGACGGAACCGTTCAACGGGTCGCTGGACAGCGCGGCGCCCGCGCGCGCCGAGGGTATCCCGGAAATGCTTGACGGGGAAAGCACGTGCCAGCTCAAGTTCCGGTAGACCCAGGTCTCGCTGGTGCTCGGCGTCCCGCCGAACACGGCAACCCCACCGAGCTGAGCATCCCAGGCCGCCGAAGCGGCCGTGCGAGCGCTCGGGGCGGCGGCCGGCGTCAGGAGTGTCCAGTTGGTCGCCGGTGCGAACGACCACGTGTCGCCGAGGTTCGACGTGGTCCCCGATACGGTCGTTTCCCCTCCAAAGAGGATCGCCGCGCCCGCCTCGGGGCTGTATGCGAACGAGGCGTCCCACCGGGGGGGCGGCGCCTCGCAGAGATTTCGGCAGACCTCGGACCACCCGGAGGCCGTGAACTCCCAGGTGTCGTTGACGGCCGGATTGTTCAGTCCCGACGGCGACGCCGTGGTCCCGCCGAAGAGGAGCAGGCCCCCGACGGCGGGGTCGTACACGAGGCCGGCGCCCCAGCGAGGCGACGGGTTTGTCGTCGGGGTCGGATGCGTGGGCGTCACGTTCGACCAGCGCGCCCCGTCGAACTCCCAGGTATCGTTGAGCGCGCAGGTCGTGAAGACGAAGCAAGCGCCGCCGGTGTACGACCCGCCGAACAGGACGGTGAGGTTCAGCTGCGGGTCGTAAGCCATCCCGTCGTCCGACCGAGGGGGCGGGGATGACGACGGCGCGAGCTGATTCCAGAGCGGGAGGGAAGCATTCCAGCCGACCTCGGACGCCGGGGCGGCGTGGGCGCGCGCCCCGAATACGGACGAGGTCGGGCCGGATTGAGCCGGAGTCGGGGGCGCCGCGCGCGCGGGATGCGCCAGCGATCCCGTGCCGAGCGGAGCGAGCGGGACGGCGAGGAGGAGCGCGAGGAGGAGAACGAAGCCGACCGTCGCGGAACCGAGTCGAACGTCGGTCGACCCCCGAGACATCGGCCGGCCTTTGGAGGAATGGGGCATAAGCGTTCCGTCGGGGAGGACGTGCGGGGCGGACGCGGGCCTAGTCGGCCCGACGCGGATGGGTCGGGCACGGTCGCCGGAGTCGGCAGAAGCGGCATTTCTCCGGCGGGACCGGCGGAATCGGCTTCCGCAACCGGCCGTATTTCCGGCGTGGCATGCCCCCGGTGCCCTCGGGCCGCTCCATTCCCTGCGGATAGTTGAACTTCCTCCGCTCCACCGTCCTTTTCTGCGGCCGCGCCAACGCGGGCCGTGCCGCGCGCTCCGGGTCTCGCCACGAAGGCGGGGACCGCCGAATTCCGCCGACGCGCCGTCGAGTCCCGAAAACTCCCCTCCCCCCACTTTCGAACCGCGCCCGGTGGACTGGCCGTCTCCTCGCTGGGGCTCGGCACCTACATCGGGCGCCCGGACGGCGCGACCGACCTCGCCGTCGAGCAGGCAGTCGCGCTGTGTCTCGCCTCCGGGCGGATCAACGTGCTCGACACCGCGATCAACTATCGGCACCAACGCGCCGAGAGGTCGGTCGGACGCGCGCTGACCCGCGCCTTCTCGGACGGGGGGGTTCCGAGAGAGGAGGTTTTCGTCGCCTCCAAGAACGGATACCTCGCTCCCGACGGGGAATCGGCGCTCGGCGCCGAGGCGTGGATCGAGCGCGAGCTCGTCCGGTCGAACGTGCTCCGGCCGGCCGATATCGTGGACGGCAGCCATGCGATGAGCCCCAGTTTCCTCACCGACCAGTTCGAGCGGTCGAGGACGAACCTCGGGCTCGACGCGATCGACCTGATGTACCTCCACAACGCGGCGGACGCGCAGCTGCCCGTCGTCGGCCATGACGAGTTCCTCACGCGACTGGCCGAGGCGTTCCGCCTCTACGAATCCCTGCGGGACGCCGGGCATCTCGGCGCGTACGGGCTCGCGACATGGGACTGCCTCCGAGTCCCGAAGAGCGAACCCGGGCACCTGGCCCTCGAG
Organism: Thermoplasmatota archaeon; assembly: GCA_036781185.1. Lineage (GTDB taxonomy): Archaea > Thermoplasmatota > Thermoplasmata > Lutacidiplasmatales > UBA184 > Lutacidiplasma. Next base: position 4,956 of record DAIQBL010000086.1, read on the forward strand.
GAC
>DAIQBL010000087.1:0-4626 GCA_036781185.1 Thermoplasmatota archaeon
ACCTGGGACTGCCTCCGAGTCCCGAAGAGCGAACCCGGGCACCTGGCCCTCGAGGACGTCATCCGCGTCGCCCGGAAGGTCGGCGGCGAATCGCACGGCTTCCGCTTCGTTCAGTTCCCGTTCAACTTCGCGATGACCGAGGCCGCGGTGCTCCGGACCCAGTCGATCGATGGGGCCCGCGTGACCGCCTTCGGGGCGGTCGAGAAACTCGGCCTCGGCGCGTTCACGAGCGTCCCGCTTTACCAGGGCCAGCTGAGCCGCGAGGGCCCGGCCGCGTCTCCCCTCACGACCGCCCAGACGGCGATCCAGTTCGCCCGGTCCGCTCCGGGCTCGCTCGCCGCGCTGGTCGGGCAGAAGACGCCGGAGCACCTCGCCGAGAATCTCCAGCTCTCGACGGTCGAGCCGTGGGACGAACCGACGTTCCGCGGCTGGATCACGTAGCGGGCGGGGCGGCGGCGTCGAGCCGGCTCGCTCGGCGGCGCGCCCGGCGGGGTGCCGGCTCCACCGCGACCGGGCCCGCGCCGGTCCCTTCGAGGTGGGAGATCCCGCCGTCCTTGCGGACCCGCACCGAGGCGTCGGCGATCCCGGCCAACCCGGCCTCGTGGGTGACGACGATCACCTGACCCCAGGGGAGCGTACGGAGCAGCTCCCCCATCCGTACGACCTGCTCGGGGGAGAATCCGTCGGTCGGTTCGTCGAGGACGATCACGTCGAGCCGGAGACGACCGGCCGCCCGAACCACGTCGCCGAGGGCGAGCCGGAACGCCAGCGCGAGCGCGGTCCTCTCCCCGCCGCTGAGCGCCGCGGCCGGCGTCATCTCCCCGTCGATCTCGACGTACGGGACGAACGTCGGCGAGCACCGGGCGACGAGCCCGGGGTCCTCGACGAGGACGGAGAACGCGCGGGCGAAGTCGCGCTCGAACGCCGCTTGCGCCCGTCCGAGCAGCCGCCGCTCGAGGTCGAGGAGCGCGTCCCGGAACGGACCGGCGACGAACGCCGCGGTCCGGGTCAGTCGGTCCGCCTCGTCCACGTGCCGGCGGCGTTCCGCGACGCCCCGCTCGGCGGCGGCGCGCCGCTGTTCCGCAAATCCGAGCCGTTCCGCGGCGGCGGTCCGGACGCCGGTGCTCCCGAGCTCGCCGCGTCGCGCCTGGTCCCGGCGTCCGAGGAGTTCGGCATGGGTCCGGTCCGCCTCGGCGGCGCCTTCGAGCCCGGTCGAGAGCGCCGCGATCGCGGCGCGCGATTCGGACTCCTGCTCCTGGAGCTCGGTGAGCCGGTCCGTTTCCGCCTTCATCATCCCTAGGGCGGCGACGGCCGACGCGCGCGCCCGCTCGCTCGCCACCGACGCTTTCTCCAACTCGGTCCGAGCGGACCGGGCTCGGTCGAGCTCGCCGTCCGCCCGAGCGCGCCGCTCGAGGGCGCCCGACGTGGCCGCCGCTCGGGCCGCGGCCTCGTCCCGAGCCTGAGCGGCCGCCTCGAGCTCCGCTCGGGCCGTGGCGAGAAGTCGCTCCCGCTCCTCGAGTCGCGCGCTGGCGCGGCCGAGCGCCTCCCGGGTCGCGGCGCACAATTCCTCCCGGGAGACCCAAGCCTGCCGCGCCCGGTCGTACCGTTCCCGCGAGCCCCGTTCCGACTCGAGCGAGCCGAGGCGTTCGCCCAGCGCGCGGACGGCGTCCTCGGCCGCGTTGGCACCCCGCTCGGCCTCCGCCCGGTGGTCGGCGAACTCCTCGGGCCGTACGGTCTGGTGGCAACGCGGACACCGGCCCGCCTGCAGGAGCTCCGAGAGCTCTCTCGCCTCGGACTTCCGAACGGCGGCGAGCTCCGCGGCCGCCCGCTCCTTCACCCGGGTCGACCGAAGCTCCGACACGATCTCCTCCGGGGTGCGGTTCGTTGGCGCCACCGGCTCCCGGACCGGTCCCCGGCTCTCCGCGTCGGCCAGGGCGGAGGCCGCCCGTTGGCGCTCTTCGAGCTCGGCGGCGAGCGCCGTCTCGAGTTGGCGGACGGTTCGGGCGACGCCGTCCTCGGCGGTCTGGGACACGATGAGCTCATGGGCGCGCCGGTCGGCGTCCTCGGCCGCCGCGCGAGCCGACCGAAGCTCGAGCTCGGCGGCCGCTACGATTCGCTCGGCCCCCGCTCGGCGCTCCTCGCTCACCTCGGACGCGTTCGCCGCCGCTTCCTGGGCCCGCGCTTCGCCGCGGGCGGTTTCGACGCGCCGCTCCGCGGCTTGCAAGGCTTCGCCGAGACGATGGGAGTCCCGTTCGAGCTGTTCGAGATGTCGCCGGTCCCCCTCCCGCCGCCGGCGGTCGGACTCCGAGTGGGCGAGCAGCTCCTCCGTCTCGGCCGCGAGCCGGCGGGCATCGGCAGCGGCCGCCTCGGCCTCCGATAGGGCGGCCCGGGCGGACGTCCGGTCCTCCTCGGCCTTCGCGAGCTCCTCCTCGAAGTGGCGCATGCCGATGGCGACGTCGGAGTGCGAACGGCCGCGGGCCCGGATCGCCGACGCGACAACCTCGGCGTTGTCGGCCGCGAGGCGGTACCGCTCGAGGCCGAGCGCCTTGCGGATCGTCGCGAGGCGCGCGTCGGCCTCCGAGTCGTCGAGGATCTCCCGCATCCGCTCTTGGGGCGTGTAGACGGCCCACCGCCAGAGGTCGGAGCGCGACCGGGGGTTCGGGTTGTCCGGGAACCCGAGTAGCTCGATCACCCGCTGCCGGAATTCGGTGAGCGAGTAGGTCCGGAGCTCGCCGTCGACCCGGAACGATGGCTCCTCGGCGTCGAACACTTCCCGGCCGCGGCGGGTCTTGCGACGGAAGGTCCGCGCGAGCTCGTACGCATGCTCGCCGTCCGACAGGGTGAGGGAAACCGACGCGTCACCGGTCCGATGTCGGACGAGGTACGGGGCGTCGACCTCGGCGAACCCGAAGAGGGCCATCTCGATGGCGTGCAGGAGGCTCGTCTTCCCCGACCCCACGTCCCCGGTCAGGACCGTGACGCCCGGCCCGAACGCGAGCGTAGCGGACTCGTAGCTCCGGACGTTCCGGAGCGTCAGCGTCCCGAGCTGCAGCGTCACGTCGGCTCCGTCTCGTCGAGTCCGAGGGCCCGGAGCGCGCCGATCAGCCGCAACCGCTCGTAGTCGGCCTTCGCCTCGCCCTCCGACCGGGCCGCGCCGAGCGATTCGAGCAGGAGCCGGAGCCGCCGCTCCCCGTCCTCGCCCTCGAGGAACGGCAATCCCAGCGACGGGTCGACCGCGAGCCGGTGGAATGCCTCGGACTCCAGGCGGAGCTCGTCGCCGTCCTGGGCGAGGTCTCCCGCCAGGGCGGACTGAGCGTCCGCGAGGTCCCAGTGCACGCTGGCGGTCCCCGGCTCGAGGGAGTGACGGACCTGGCCGAGGCCGAGGGAGCCGATCGAACCGTCGGCGAGCGTGCCGTGGACCCGCGGGAACAAGAGCGCTCCCGGGCCGTTCTCGCGCGCTACCGCGCGGGCGATCTCCTCGTGCGCCGCCTCGGCCGTGCGCCCGGCCACGTCGATGTCGAACACCTTCATCGTCGATCTCGGCGTGGTCTCGACCCACTCCACCGACGGGCGACCCTCCCGAACATCGACGATCGCGAGCCCGCGGTGCGATCGGCCCGCGACACCGTCCTCGATGTCGGTGACCGAGGTACCGAAGACGGCCCCGGGGTTGACGAGGAGTCCCATGCCCCCCGGGCCTTTCCCGGTGTAGGTCCGATGGATGTGCCCCCCCGCGTAGTAGTCGCAGCCGCCGGGAAGGTCGTCGAGCGAGACGCCCCGGATGTGCTCACGGAGGTGGTCGGGGAGGTACTCCTCGACGGCGGCGTGGAACAGGAACACCTTGAAGCCGGACGCCGCCCGGAACTCCTCGGAGTCGACGGCCAGGAAATAGCTCCGGTCAAGCCCGTGGGAGCGGCCCGAGATCCCCGCGATGCGTACTCCGGTCGGCTCGTCGGTGAGGAACGGCAACGTCCACCGGTCGCCCTCCGCCCGGACCGCTTCCGGGGCGGCTCGGAGGAAGAGACCGGTCTCCGCCAGCACGTCGAGCCAGCTCGTCCGGTGGGCCACGTAATCGTGCGAGCCGTAGATCGTGTAGATCCGTCGGCCGGCATCGACGAGCCCCTTCAGGGCCGCCGCCACCGGGGCGACCTCGGCGGGATCCGGGACCGGCGTGTGGAACAGGTCGCCCGAGATCAGCAGGAACTCGCAGTCGCGCTCGCCGACCGTCCGGATCGCCCGGAGCACGCTCTCGCGGAGGGCCCCTCGCACGGCGGCGTCGCGCGACCACGCGCCGACGTGGGCGTCGGCGAGGTGGGCGAACCGGAACGGCCTCCCGGACATGGGAGCCTCTACGGGGCCGGTTTCGGTCCGTCCCGGGCGCGTTTGACGACCGCGGCGAGGAGACCGGCGCCGACCCCCATCGCGAGCAGCGTCATCGCCAGGTTCTCGTCGGAGAACGGGGAGCCGGAGGACGGCGGCGGGGCGGCCGGGGTGGAGTCATCGGATTTCGTGACCTCGGGAGCGGGCGGGGGGGGCGGCTGGGTCGTCACGCTCGCCCGGGCGATGAGCGTCTGCTGGATCGCGAACAGCTCCGTCGCCTCCTCCATCGTGATCTGCCGATTGCGG
>DAIQBL010000088.1:0-4579 GCA_036781185.1 Thermoplasmatota archaeon
AGCTCGCGAAGGCGACCGGGGCGAACATCGTCTCGAAGGTCAGCGAGCTCACCCCGGAAGACGTCGGCGTCGCGGGGCTCGTCGAGGAGCGGAAGATCGGGGAGGACTCCCTGACGTTCGTGACGGGCTGCGCGAAGGCGAAGGCGGTCTCGATCCTGATGCGCGGCGGAACCGAGCACGTGCTCGATGAGATCGAGCGCTCGCTCGACGACGCGCTCAACGTGGTCGCGGTGGCCGTCGAGGACGGCCGCATCGTCTACGGGGGCGGCGCCTCCGCCGAGGAGCTGGCCATGCATCTGCGCGACGAGGCTGCCAAGGTCGGTGGCCGCGAGCAACTCGCCTTCGAGAGCTTCGCCGAGGCGCTCGAGGCGGTCCCGCGGACCCTCGCCGAGAACGCGGGCCTCGACCCGATCGACATCCTGATCGAGCTCCGCAAGAGCCACAAGTCGGGCCACAAGACCTCCGGCGTCAACGTCCAGTCCGGCAAGGTCGACGACATGAAGGCGCTCTACGTCATCGAGCCGATCCGTGTCGGCCGGCAGGCGATCGAGTCCGCGACGGACGCCGCGGTCATGATCCTCCGGATCGACGACGTCATCGCCTCCAAGGGCAGCCCCGCCCCGCCCGGCGGCGCCGGGGGTCCCGGCGGCGGCATGGGTGGCATGGGCGGTATGGGCGGCATGGGCGGCGGCGACTTCGGCGAGGACTAGACGCTCCGTCTCCCGTCGGACCGAACCCGTTCCACCGCTCCCGGGGCGATTCCCCCGGGGGCGGCCTCAGCCGCGTTCGATTCCTGCTACTCGTCGGGCGAGCGCCCGCATCGCCCGCCCCCGGTGGGATAGCGCATCCTTCTCAACGGGGGACATCTCGGCGAACGTCCGACTCTCCCCGACGGGGATGAACACCGGATCGTAGCCGAACCCGCCGTTCCCACGAGGGCGGGCCGCGAGGGTTCCCTCGACCCGGCCGACCGAAACTAGAACGTTCCGGCTTCGCTGATATCCGGCGACGGCGCGGAACTCGGCCTGTCGGGGTCGACCCGCGACGAGTCGGAGCACACCCCTCAGGCCGATGGTGTCGTAGACGTACCGGGAGTACACTCCGGGAAAGCCGGTCAGGGACGGCACGAACAGTCCGGAATCCTCGACGACCGTCGACCGGCCGGGTCGCGAGGCGGCGCGCAGCTTCGCGCGGACGACGTCCTCCAGCCGATCGGACTGCGGTTCGGGCAACTCCCGGCGGCACCATCGCACGCTGAGGCCGAACTCCCCGAAGATCCGCCGGGCTTCGACGACCTTGCCCGGGTTCGACGTCACGAACGTGACGTCCATGCTCACCAGTCGAACTGATTGTAGGCGATGATCTCGTCCGGGCTCTTGCGGCCCTCGGCGGGGGCGGGACCCCCGTTCTCGGCCGGGTAGCCGACGGGAATGATGGCGAGCGGATGGATCCCTTCCGGGACGCCGAGGACCGCCCGGACCTTGTCCTCGTGGAAGTCGACGATCCAGCAGGTCCCGAGTCCTTCCGAGGTCGCCGCGAGCTGGAGGTGCCCGATGGCGACGGCCACGTCGAGCGGATAGGCGGAGATGTAGCTCCCGATCATCACGGGGACGTCCTCCTCGACGGAGAACGCGACAACCGCGATCGGCGCCTCGGCGACCGGCTTGCCCTTCACGCAGGCCTGCGCGAGCAGCCGCTTTCGCTCGTCGTCCTGGACGACGACGAACCGCCAAGGCTGGAGATTGCCCTGGGAGGGCGCCAGGCGAGCGGCGGCGAGGATCGCCCGGACCTTTTCGGTCGGGATTGGGCGAGACTGGAACTGCCGGCATGGCCGGTAGGAGCGAATCGCCTCGTTGAGGTCCATGACAGCGTCCGGGAGAGAAAAAATCTCGAGCGAAAACGGTCCGAGGGGTTACTCCCCGGCGACGGAACGGCGCATCTACACGTGTGAGAGTGGGGGGCGTTAAAAAGGGTTTCCTTCGCGCCCCGTCGTCCGACGTCCCCGGAACGGGCGCCAAGCGCCCGGGACTTATCGCAACGGGGTCACGAAGCAACGAGCGTCGTCTTCGGGGCACGTGGGAAGCCGGCCCATCAGTTGATAGTCCCCTGCCTATCCCGGGCCGAGTTCCTGGAGGGCGCGATCGCATGTCGTCAGAAAGTTCCGGACCGCTTCGAGTGCCCAGATTCTCCGCCGACTACATGGACCGGGCTGTCGACCCGCTGCGCGACTTCTACGGGTACGCGACCGGTCAGTGGCGGCGGGACAACCCGGTGCCGGTCGACAAATCGATCTGGGGGGCGTTCTCGGAACTCGTCGAGCGAAACTTCGTCCTACTTCGAGAGATTCTCGAGTCGGCGGCCACCGACGGAGGGGCGAAGTCCGGAACTCCGCGTCAGCAGGTGGGCGAGTTCTACGCATCAGCCCTCGATCAGAGCCGGCGCGACGCACTTCGGTTTGGTCCCATCGAGCCGCTTCTCGAGTCCATCGCCCGCGCCAACTCCCCGACGGAGCTGGCGCAAGTTCTCTCTGTGCTCCACGAAGCGGGGGTCCCCGGGTTGTTCCGCACGTTCGTGCACGCCGACGTCGGCCGCAGCTCGGTGTACGCGTTCTACCTCTACCAGGGCGGCCTTTCCCTCCCGGATCGCGAGTACTATCTCGCCGAGAGTTTCGCGAAAACGCGGGAGGAGTTCCGGGCGCACATCGTCCGAATGCTTCGGTTGCTCGGCGACTCTCCGTCCGAGGCCGAGGCGTCGGCGACCACCATCTTGTCGCTCGAGACGGAGCTGGCGCGTGCGGGCCGGAGCCGCGCCGACCTCCGGGACGAGCTGCGAAACTACAACCCGATGACCCTCGCCCAACTCTCCTCGAAGTATCCTTCGCTCCCGTGGGCCGAGTACCTCGGCGACCGGGAGGCCGGCCTGGCCGGGTACGTCATCGTCGGGCAGCCGGAGTTCTTCGAGACCGTCCAATCGATGCTCCGAGGCCGGCCCGGTTCGGAGTGGAGGACGTACCTTCGCTGGCACCTACTCCACGAGTATGCGCCGTTCCTCCACGCCGAGGTCGAGCGCGAGGATTTCGAGTTCTTCCACCGTACCTTGCTCGGCCAACCCGAGCCCGAACCGACGTGGAAGCGGGCGATCCGGACCGTCGACCAGGGGCTCGGCGAGGCGCTCGGTCAGCTGTACGTGGAGCAGCACTTTCCGCCGGAGGCCCGGTCCCGGATGGTCGAGCTCGTCAGTGACCTGCGCGTTGTTTTCCAGGATCGGTTGCGCCACCTGGAGTGGATGACGGAAGCGACTCGCCAGAAGGCGCTGGCGAAGTTCGACCGGTTCACAGCGAAGATCGGGCACCCCGATCGGTTCCGCGATTACTCGACCGTCGCGATCCGCCGCGGGGAGTACGCCGGCAACCGGATGCGCGCCGACGCGTTCGAGGTCCGCCGGGAGATGGCCCGGATCGGCGGGCCCGTCGACCGCACCGAGTGGGGGATGAGCCCGCCGACCGTCAACGCGTACTTCAGTCCGACGCAGAACGAGATCGTCTTCCCGGCCGGGATACTCCAACCGCCGTTCTTTGACGTGACGATGGACGACGCCGTGAACTACGGCGGCATCGGGGCCGTGATCGGGCACGAGATCACCCACGGGTACGACGACCAGGGGCGCCGGTTCGACGCCGAGGGCAACTTGAAGGATTGGTGGAGCGAGACCGACGCTCGTGAGTTCGACGCTCGCGCGAAGCGCGTCGTCGTGGAATACGGCCAGCTCGAGACGCTCCCCGGAGTACGCGTCAACGGCGAGCTCACACTGGGGGAGAACATCGCGGACGCCGGCGGGGTTCGATTGGCCTACGAAGCGCTGCAGCGACGTCTCGCGGCCGACCCGTCCCGGCGCAAGACGGTCGACGGGTTGACGGCCGAGCAGCGGTTCTTCATTTCGTGGGCGCAAGTCTGGCGGCAGAACTGCCGCGAGGCGGAAAAGCGCCGCCTCGTGACGATCGACCCGCACGCCCCCGCGGAGTTCCGGGCCGTGACGCCGCTCACGAGCTTGCCGGAGTTCGCGGCGGCGTTCGGCGCACCGGACTCCGATCGAGTCTCCTCGAAGGACGACGATCGTTCCCGGATCTGGTAGCCGAACCCCGGGGGGGAGTGGTCTCGGAGCGCGGCCTACCCGGCCGACGAACCCACGACGGGAGCTAGAGTCGTCTCGCCCCGGATCCGCTGGGTGACAACGGGCCGGTTACCGAACCGCCGGACCGTTGAGATCCGAGGTGACCCGCTGGGCGAGCCCTCGGAAGCGCGTCCACGGGCTCGGCCGGCCGGGATACCGCTCCCTCAGATGAGTATCCAACGGCTCGAACGCGTTCCAATCCGAGACGACGCTGAACTGCAGGAAGTCCCGGATCAGCTGGTAATCGAGCGTGCCCGAGGCGACCATCTGACCAATCAGCTCGTACTGGTAGGCGAACGCCCGGCTCTCGAAGTCGTCGAGGCTTTCGTCGAATCCCTTCCAGGTGGAGGTGACGGCCGTCTCCACGGAGCGATGCATCTTCCATCGGCGCTCGGCAAAATTAGAGGAG
>DAIQBL010000089.1:0-4419 GCA_036781185.1 Thermoplasmatota archaeon
TGCTAGGCGCCATTCGGTGCCGATGACCCCGATCGCGGCCAGGACCGGGCACAACCCGCGGCTCTCCGAGGTATCGCAGTCGTCCGAGTTCGCCCCGTAATGAGCTGCGGGGTGGTGTGCTCGAGTCGCGTCCATGCTTCCTCGAGGGTTCTAAGGCCGCGGGTCCTTTTATAGTTACTGTATGATAGTAAGTGAAAAATGGTAACTTCCGTGGGCCCCGGCACCCTCCGTCTCCCGCCGAATGCGCGAGTACGTTTTCTCTGAGCCCGACCGTCCGACCGCGTGACGTTGCGACCTCGCGAGGTGGAGCTGGTCGTCGAGCGACCGACGTCGGGCGACGGCGGCGAGTGCGTGCGCCTCGTGGCCCGGTTCGAGGTGGCCGCCGGAGCCGACGGTCCGTCCCCGCAGGACCTTTCCCAAGCTCTCGACCGAATGCGGGCGGACCTCGACGTGCTCGTCGGCGCTCCCCTCGCGGCCGCGCCGGCGCTGCGGCCGGACCGCGAATTGCCCGAGCTGGTCGACACGTACCATCCCCGTCAGCGCACCCTCATCGACCTCCTTCGAGAGGAAGGGGAACTGACGAGCGGCGAACACGACCGATTGGTCGAGTACCTCGCGGTGGCGCGCACCGCGTCGGCCCCACCGACCCCCGCGCCGGCCGTCCTGGATGCCCCCTTGGCCGCCGCGCCGATCGTCGCGGAACGTCTTCCCGACCGGGCTCGTCCCGTGGCGGAACTGCTGCGCACGTTCCAGATCGAATCGCTCCGACAGGCGGGAGCCGTTCGTGCCCGTCGCCAGATCTCCTTCGAGGAGTACATGGCATTGAAGCGCCATTTCGAGACCGGGACCGACGCTTCGGCCGGCCGCGCGCCGGAGCGCCCGTCAACTCCCTAGGTCAAAGTCCCGAGAGACCCCGGCAGACCGCACACCGCCACCGCCACGAGGCCGACGTCGGTGATCCCCCCGCGCATCGGCAGCGCGCGGGCCCGGTTCGGGCGGACCGTCGCCTTCGGGTCGGTCGACGGACCGAAGACCGCAGCAGGCGGGAACGCGCGCGAGCCGATCGCTCCGGCCGTGCGGTAGAGGCCGACGCTCATCTCGCGGCGGCGGAGAAGCGTCGAGGCGCGTCCGAGGAAGGCGCCGAGCGCGGGTCCTTCGTCGACGCCTTCAAGGAGGCCGAGCGTCGTCATCGCGAAGACCGCGACGCCCTTGGTCCGGCTCTCGCCGGTGAGCTGCTCGGCCGCGATCAGTTCCTCGGCCCGGGCCATGAACGTCTCGGCCGCCGTCTCCGGCGGGTCGCGGATCTCGAGGAATCCGAGGCGGCTCGTCCACCCCCGGTCGAACACCGCGTCCGCGGCCGCACGAAGCCCGTCGGACGGGGCCGCCACGACGACCGGCCGCGCGACCCGTGGAGGGAGGGCGGGTCCGTCGGCGCCCGGAACGAGCCGGTCGAGGACGGGTCGGGGAAGCGACGCGGCGAGCCCGCATCGCTCGAGCACCTGGCGCGCCTCGGCCCGCTCCGCGGACGAGGTGGCGTCCACCGGGCCGCCGCCGACGAGGGCCGGGCCGTCGCCCCGGTCGACGAGGAACGTGGCCAGGTCGACCTCTCGCGCGGCTGCGGCGAGCCGACCCCCGACCCCGCCCTCCCCGAGGGTTCGCGCGAGGAGGGCCACCTCACGGCCGCTGGCCCCGGCCGAGGAGGCGGTCCCGAGCAGCCGGGCGAACTCCTCCTCCGTAACGCCCGTGGGTGGACGGCAGATGGCGCGAACCGCGCCGGGCGAGACGAACAGCAACAGGAGGTCCCGATCTCCGAGCTCCTCGGCGATCTCGGTCGCCGCGGTGACCACGTCGGCGGCTCCCCCGTAGCCCGGTAATCCCGGCGGCACGATCACGCCCCGGAACGGGAGCTCGTCCGGGACCGGCTCGGGCCCGGCGAGGAAGCCCTGGGTCAGCCGGTCCCCGAACACATGGAGCGCGGCGAGCGCCATCGAGCCGGCGGCGTTCCCGAGCGCCAGGAACGCGACCTGACGGTAGCGGTCGTCCGCGACGAACCGGTTCCCGACGCGGAGCACGCCTTCCTCCCGGCGCAGGGCCAGGCGCACCGAGCGGTAGGCGTCGGCGGCCGTGACGGCCGCCTGGTACGCGGTCCGGTGGATCGGGTCCGGTCCCTTCGGTTCGGGAGTTTCCGGTGGGAAGGGGTCCCAGGGGAACTGGCCGATCACGACACGCTTACCTGACGCCGGGGACAATAGGCTAGCGGGACGAGGCGGCCCGCCGGTCAACCGAGCTGCAGTCGTTCCACGGTCGCCGGGCGTGCCGGTCCCAGGAATCGGCCCGGCCCGAAGAGCGACGGGTCGAGGTCCGGCGGTTCGCCCAGCACGGCGCGCGCGACGCGTCGCGTCGCGGAGGGGGCGAGCATGAACCCGTGGCCGCCGAACCCGTTGGCGTGGAAAAAGCCCGGAAGTCGCGCGTCCTCTCCGATCACCGGGAACCCATCGGGCGTGTCGTCATAGAACCCCGACCAGGCCCGCAGCACGCCCAGCGCGCCGAGTCGCGGGATGAGGCGGGAGAGGGCCGCCGCCATCCGCGGGAGGAACACGGAGGAGTTCGACATGCCCTGCCCGGTGCCGGGTCGGTGCGGGAGCGTGAGCCCTCCCACGATCTCGCCCCGCATCGTTTGGCTGAAATAGAGCCCGTCGGACGGCCGGACCACCATCGGGTCGAGGAACGGCTTCATCGGCTCGCTCGCGAGGATCTCGTGCCGGCTCGCATGGTTGGGCACGTCCAAGCCGGCGGCGCGGGAGAAATCTCCGGACCAGCCTCCGGCCGCGTTGACCACTTTCGGCGCATTCACGGGGCCGCGGGACGTCGCCAGGCCCCGGACCCGTCCGTCCCGGGTCTCGACTCCGAGTGCTTCGACGCCGAGCACCACTTCTACACCGAGGGTCCGGACGGCCTCGTACAGGCCCCACACCGCCGGGAAGGGGTAGAGCGTCCCATCCGTGGCGAGATAGGTGCCGCCGACCACCGCGCCCGGCGCGATCCCGTCGACGAGCCGGCCGACCCCCTCCGCGTCGAGCACCCGGGAGGGCAGCCCCTCGGAGCGAACGAGGTCGTGGACCGGCCGCAGCCGGGCGAGCTCCGCCTCGGTCTCGGCAAGGAAGAGGTAGCCGGACTGGCGGAACCAGATGTTGTACCCGAAGTCCCGCCCGAAGTGGCGGTACGCGTCCACCGACTCCCGGGCGAGCCGGACCGTGTCGCGAGTTTCCCATTGCTGCCGGACCCCGCCGCCGTTCCGGCCGCTCGCGCCCGAAGAGAGGAACCCGCGGTCGACGACGAGGATCGGCCCCACCCCGGCGCGCGCGAGGTGCCAGGCGGTGTAGAGTCCGATGATCCCGGCACCGAGGATCGCGACCGCGTAGTCGGACCGTTTCGGGCCGCTCACGGGGCCTCCGGGGGGAGCATCGCCCCGTCTAGCGCGGCGAGGGCCGCCATGGGGGTCGGGTGGACCGGAGGTCGCTGCGTCGTGTACCCGACCTCGGGTGGTGGGCGACCCTCGGTGATCGAGAGCAGCAGGAGCGCGTCGGGCGTGCAGTAGCGGCCCTGGCAGAGTCCGGTTCCGAGCCCCGTGTACCGCTTCACGACCTCGATCCCCCGATAACCCCGCCGGGTCGCGGCCTCCACCTCGTCCAGCAGCACGTCCTCGCAGGGGCAGGCGATCCATCGGCCGTTCCGCGGGGTTCGCAAGAGCTCGCGGTAGTATCCTTCGAGTTCGTTCGGGCCCTCCGCGCGGACCCGTTCGAGCGACGTCGAAGGGGGCGTACCTCCCGTGAGGGCCGCGGCGGCCCGCTCGCCGCTGCCGACCGACGCCGGGCCGATCGTTCCGGAGGCGGAGCCGATCGCCCAGACGTCCGGAACGCTGGTGGCGCCATCGTCTCCAACGACCGGGTAGTACGCCCCCGTTCCTGCGCGCCAACCCATCCGGGCCCCGACCTGGAAGAACAGCTGGGCGTTCGGGAGTCGACGATGCGCCAGGACGAGCGCGTCGCACTCGATCGAGGTGGTCGTGGCATCGCCGCGCGCCCGGATCTCGCCGTACACCGCGGGAGGCGCGGCGCCGTTGTCGAGAACACGCGCGGTGATCCCGCGCCGCTCGAGCATCGCGCGAATGGCCTCCGCGTTCTTGAGGATGTTCGCGTGATCGCGCGCGACGTCGGGAATCGCCACGAGATCCGCGAGCTCGCGCACGATCTCGGCCTCATGCTGCTGGCGCCATGCGCGAACCGCCGGCGTCACCGATTGCGCGGATAGGAAACACGGAGCGGCCGCCAGCGCGCCGACGCGCATGGCGGCCCTCGAACGGCGATGCATGATCAGCGCTCCAGCTTGAATCCGGGATCGATGGCCGGCCGTTTATCG
>DAIQBL010000090.1:0-4370 GCA_036781185.1 Thermoplasmatota archaeon
AGCCACGCCCACCTCGACCACGCTGGCCACCTGAAGCTCGTCGACCCCCGGATCCCGATCTATGCCAGCGAGGGGACCCGGAGCCTGCTCGATGCGATCGAGGAGAGCACGTTCACCCGGTACGGGGAGCACGACTGGCGCACGATGCCGTACGGCGACCCCGTGAAGGTCGGCCGGATCGAGGTCGTGCCGCTGCCGGTCGACCACTCGATCCCCGGCGCGAGCGGATTCCTGATCCGCACCTCGGAGGGGACGGTGGCGTACACCGGCGACTTCCGTCAGCACGGCCCGAGGGCCTCCGAGACCCGGACGTTCGTCGCCGCGGCGGCCGCCGAGCGCCCCGTCGCGCTCGTCACGGAGGGGACCCGGGCCGGGCCCGACCCGCGGCGCCAATTCTCGGAAGAGGGGGTCCGCACCGGCGTCGATACGCTCCTCGGGAAGACGGACCGGCTCGCGCTCGTCAGCTGCTACCCGAGGGACCTCGACCGGTTCGCGACATTGTACGCCGCCGCCCAGGCGGCCGGCCGCTCGCTCGTCGTGTCCCTTCGGACCGCGTACCTGCTGAGCGCGACGCACGCGACGTTCCCGTCGATCCCGATCCCGGTCCCGGGCGAGTCCGACGGGCTCCGGGTGTACCGCCGGCCGAAGTCCCGGTACTTTCCCTGGGAGCGGCCGTTTCTCGACGACGCCGTCGACGCCCCGTGGGTGCGGGAGCATGGCTCCCAGCTCCTCCTCTCCCTGGAGATGAGCCACTTCGCCGAGCTGATCGACCTGCGGCCGGACTCGGGGAGCCCGTACATCCGGTCGATGTCCGAGCCGTTCAGCGAGGACGACCTCGACGAGAAGATGTTCCGCCGATGGCTCGACCACTTCGGCCTCGACCTCCACCAGTACCACGCTTCCGGCCACGCCTCGGGGAAGGAGCTCGAACGGATCGTCGGGGAGATCGCCCCCGGGACCGTCTACCCCGTGCACACCGAGCACCCGGAGGCGTTCGTCGGATGGGGCAAGCGGACCGAATCGCCGGAGCTCGGCGTCCGGTATCCGATCGGCTGACCGTCCACCGACGAGGCGGCGCTTTTAGGCGGGCTCGCGCGTCCCGCGTGGGATGCCCGCCGACCGCTGCCCGACCGGGGTCGGGCCGCTCGATGGCCTCCTCGGTGGGGGCCTCGAAACCGACGGCCTCACCGAGCTCTATGGAGAGGGGGGCTCGGGCAAGACGCTCATCTGCCTGGAGGCGGCGACGCGCCTCGCGCTCGCCGACCGGTGGGTCTGCTACATCGACACCGAGGGCGTGAGCGTCGACCGCCTCGAGGCGATCGCGCACGGCCACGTCGAGCAGGTGCTCCAGCGGCTGCTGCTCGCGACGCCGAAGAGCCTCGCGGAACAAACGACCGCGGTGAGTTCGGCGTGCGCGCTCGCGCGCGACGGGAAGCGCCCCGTCGGCCTGATCGTCCTCGATTCGGCCACCTTCTACTACCGGCTGACGCTCTCCGGCGACGACGAGGACGCGGGTCGGCAGGCGCTCGGGCGCGAGCTCGCCGAGCTCGTGGCGACCGCGATCGGGAGCCACCTCCCCGTCCTCTTCACGAACCAGGTCTGGCGGAACCAGCGGACGGGGGATCTTGAGCCGCTCGGCGGCTCGTTCGTCAACCATGCCGCAAAAACGATCCTTCGGATCGACCGGCTCCCCGGGGCCCGCCGACGGGCGGTGCTCGTGAAGCACCGCTCGCTTCCGGAGGGGTCGGCCGAGTTCCGGATCACGCCCACCGGCCTCGCCTGACCGTCGGACCCGGTCCGGCGGGCGTTTCGCCGCCCCCGAGCGAACCGAGATATGGCGGGTCGACGTCGCCCCGCTCATGGAGGCCCACGTCGAGTTCGCCGACGTCGCGACCCCGATCGGCACTTTCCGCGTCATGTACGAGGGCGAGAAGGTGCGGTTCGTCGACCTGTTGGAGCACGGGCACGAGCAGAAGACCGTCCCGGACGGCGCGCACCGCCGCAAGGCGCCGTTCCCGAAGGGGTCCCCCCCGTCGCAGCTCGCGGAGTACTTCCGAGGGGCCCGCGCCGCGTTCGAGCTCGACGCCGACCCCGAGATGGGCTCGGAGTTCGACCGGAGCGTCTGGCGCCAGCTGATGCGCGTGCCCGCGGGGGAGACCGTGACGTACGGCGAGCTCGCGAGACGCGCCGGACACGCCGGAGCCGCCCGCGCGGTCGGCGGCGCCATGCACCGCAACCCGGTCCCGATCATCATCCCGTGCCATCGGGTCGTCGGGAACGAAGGGGACCTGACCGGCTTCGGACTCGGACTCTGGCGGAAGCGCTGGCTCCTCGACCGCGAGGGCGCCTGGCCCCTCAAGTCGAAATCGTCGGACGGCCCGAGGCCGAAAGGCCAGAGGACGCTCGACCGGGCGCCCAGCGCCCGGCCCTCTCAGCCCGAGTAGTAGGCGGCGTCGTACGGCTCGGGCTTGAGCCCGCGCCGCTGGCGGATCTCGGAGACGACCGGCGACTGAAGCTCGGTCGGGATCACCTCGAAACCGAGGGACTCGGTCGACCAAAGGACCTTCCCGGCCGTCGCGCTGCGGATGTCGGAAGCGAAGCCGAACATCTCGGCGACGGGCACCTTCGCGACGACCGTCTGGAGGTCGCCGACGTTGGTCATGTCGAGGATCTCGCCCCGCCGCCGCTGGAGTTCGCGGGTCGCCCCGCTGAGGATCTCCTGGGGAACGTTGACGGTGACCTTCTGGAGCGGCTCGAGGAGCACGCGGCCGCCGAGCACCATCGCGCCGTACATCCCCGACCGGGCGGCGGGGATCGTCTGGGCCGGGCCGCGGTGGATCGAGTCCTCGTGCAGCTTCGCGTCGACGAGGCGGACCTTCAGGCCGTAGACCTTCTCGTTCGCGAGCGGGCCCCGGTTCATCGCCTCCTTGAAGGCGTCGACGACGAGGTCCATCGTCTCGTTGAGGTTCTGGATGCCTTTCGTGACGTCGAACAGGATGTTCGTGCCGTCGACGGCGACGATCCCGCGGCCCTCATCGCGCGAGATGCCGAGCGCCTCCATCTTGGTGACGAGCGTCTTCGTGTCCTTGAACGACTTCCCCTGCGGGATCTCGCCCTCGCGGATCGCGTCGACGACCGCTTTCGGCAGCGCCTCGACCTCGAAGTAGAACTTGTTGTGCTTGTTCGGGGACTTTCCCTCGAACGGTCCGCCAGGGGCCTTGACCGTCTCCCGGTAGACGACGATCGGCTTCGACGAGGTGATCTCGACCTTGTAATCGTTGATGATCCGGTACTGGGTGATCTCCAGGTGGAGCTCGCCCATCCCCGACAGGAGGTGCTCGCCGGTCTCCTGGTTGATCTCGACCTTGAGGCTCGCGTCCTCCTTGCCGACCTTCCGCATCGTCTCGATGAGCTTCGGGAGGTCGCCCATGTGCTTCGGCTCGATCGCGACGGTGACGACGGGTTCGGAGACGTGGCGGATCTCCTCGAACGGAACCATCTCGGGCGAGTTCGACATGGTGGTCCCGGCGAACGCGTCGGAGAGGCCGATGACGGCGGCGATGTTGCCGGCCTGGACCTCCTCGACCATGAGGCGCTCCGGGCCCATGAACAGGGAAACGTGCTGGACGCGGTTCTTGATCTTCGTCCCGACGACGTTCAGCTCCATCCCCTTGACGAGCCGCCCGGAGAACACGCGGCCCGTGGCGATCTCGCCGGCGTTCGGGTCCATCGTGATGTCGGTGACCATGAACGTGGTCGGACCTTCGGCGGAGGTGTCGGACATCGCCAGGCCGACGGTCGACTTCGGGTCCCCCCGCCAGATGTTCGGGATCCGGTAGCGCTGCGCGACCTTCGGCGTGGGGAGGTGCTTGACGACCATGTCGAAGACGACGTTGTTGATCCGCGCCCTCTGGGCGATCTCGCGGGACCGCCCCGTGGAGACGAAGTCGAAGATGTCGGGGAACTTCACGCCGGTCTTCAGCATGTACGGGATGCTGATCGCCCAGTTCTCGTAGCCGGACCCGAAGGCGACCGATCCGTCGCGTGGGTCCACGGACCACTCGTCGACGAACTCCTCCGGCGCCATCCGCCGGATCAGCTCGTTGACCTCGGTGATGATCGTGGTGAACCGCTTCTGCATCGAGTCGGCGGTGAGCTTGAGCTCCTTGATCGCCCGGTCGACCTTGTTGATGAACAGGACCGGCTTCACCTTCTCGCGCAGCGCCTGGCGCAGCACGGTCTCCGTCTGGGCCATGACGCCCTCGACGGCGCACACGACGACGACCGCGCCGTCGACCGCTCGCATCGCGCGCGTCACGTCGCCGCCGAAGTCGACGTGGCCGGGCGTGTCGATGAGATTGATCAGATAC
>DAIQBL010000091.1:0-4324 GCA_036781185.1 Thermoplasmatota archaeon
TTCTATACGGGCACAACGGTCCGCGGTTCGGCCCAGACCGGAGGACCGAACCGATGCAGGCGACCGCGGAACCGAACCCGGAGAAGATCAACCAGCTCGTCGAGCAGTTCGTGAAGGACCTCGGAGCCGTGATGCACGGCTCGACCGTGGTCATCGGGGAGAAGCTCGGTCTGTACACCGGCCTCAAAGTACCCGGGGGCCGGACGTCGGCGGAACTCGCGAAGGCGACCGAGACCTCCGAGCGGTTCATTCGGGAATGGCTGGCGGCCCAGCTCGCCTCCGGATACGTCAGCCACGACGCGAAGACGGGCCGGTTCTTCCTCTCCCCGGAGCAGGCGTTCGTCCTGACCGACGAGAAGGGACCGGCGTACTTCCCGGGCGCGTTCATCCTGGCGTCCGCCAACTACCGCGACGAGGCGCGGGTCCTCGACGCGTTCCGGTCCGGGCATGGCGTCGGCTGGCACGAGCGCGACGCGAACCTGTTCGTCGGGACGAGCAAGTTCTTCCGGCCCAACTACGTCGGGAACCTGATCGGCTCGTGGCTGCCCGCCCTCGACGGGATCGTCACCAAGCTCGAGAAGGGCGCGAAGGTCGCCGACGTGGGATGCGGGTACGGCTCCTCGACGCTCCTGATGGCGCAGGCGTTCCCGCGCTCGGAGTTCTTCGGCTTCGACTACCACAAGGGGTCGGTCGAGGCGGCCCGGTACCTCGCGGCCGAGGAGCGCGCCGTCGAGCGGGTCCACTTCGACGTCGCGACCGCCCAGGCGTTCCCCGGCGAGAACTACGACCTCGTGACGTTCTTCGACTGCCTTCACGACATGTCCGACCCGGTGGGGGCGGCGAAGCGGGTCCGGGCGACCCTCACGTCCGATGGCACCTGGATGGTCGTCGAGCCGGCGGCCGGCGAGAGCCTCGCGGAGAACATGAACCCGGTCGGCCGCGTCTATTACAGCGCCTCGTCGATGATCTGCACGCCGGCCTCGCTCTCCCAGGCCGGCGGGGCGGGCCTGGGAGCCCAGGCGTCCGCGGCCCAACTCACGGAAGTCGCCAAGGCCGGCGGGTTCACCCGGTCCCGGATCGCGGCGAAGACCCCGTTCAACCGAGTGTTCGAGTTCCGGCCCTAGGCCCGATCCAGCCGCCTACGTCGGCGGTGGCGGAGGCGGGGGCGGCGCGCCCACGGGGGCGGGGACCTCCGCGGGTTTCCGTCGCCGCCGATACCAAAGGAAGGCGACGAACACCAGGACGAGGATTAGCAGGACCCCGACCACGATCGGGATAACGTTCGGACCGGACGACGCGCCGGGCTTGTTCGGGTTCGTCGCGGCGGTCACCGTCACGGTCACGTTGCGGAGCACCGACGCCCCCCGCGAATCGTTGACGACGAACGTGACGATGTAGGTCCCGGCGGCCACGAACTGGTGCGTCGCGTTTGCCGTCGTCGCCGATGAGTGGTCATCGAACTCCCACAGGAATGTGTCCGGGCCCGTTCCGCCGGAGATGGTGGAGGTGAACGTGACGGTCTGGTCGACCGGCGTCGTGAGCGGCTGAGCGGAAATGGTCGCCTGGAGCGGCGAGGACGATACGGCGATCGTGAAGTTCTTCGAGACCTTCGCCGACGCCGCATCCGTGACGTTCAGCCTCGCCGTGTAGCTCCCAGCGCGGGTGTAGGTGTGGCTCGGGTTCTGGTTCGAGCTGCTCGTCCCGTCGCCGAAGCTCCACGCGTACGCGTACGGCGCGGTGCCGCCCGTCGCGGTGGCGATGAACGCCACCGGGAGCGCCGCCACGCCGGAGCTCGGCGTCGCGGTCGCCGTCACCGAGAGCGCCGGCGGCGGTCCCGCGCCCACAAAGCTGAGTTCCCACGTCCCGTTGTACGCTCCGTCCCCCTGGAGCATCACGACGTAGCGGTCCGCGGCGTCGTAGGTCATCTGGCCCCAGATCGTCCCGGAGGACGGCGTCGGGGTCAGGTCGTACCGGGTCCAGGTTCCTCCCTGGAGAACCCAGGTCGCGTAGTAGTAGGTGTTCGCGGGGAACCCGCCATACATCACGACCGCGCTCGCCGCGGCGTCATACGCCAGCCCGGGGCCGCCCCGAACGTCCGGGCCGACGGCCGTCGTGACCAGTGACCAGGTGCCGCCGGAGTACGCCCACGTGTCGTTGAGGTAGTTGCTCGAGTTCAGCCCGCCGAACATCAGGACACGACCGTCGGCCACATCGTCGACCTGGTTCTGGTCGTCTCGGCCGGACGGGGAAACCGACGGGGCGAGGGCCGTCCAACTTCCGGCGTGGAACGACCAGGTGTCGTTCGTGTACTCGGTCGAGGGGGCTCCGCCCTGGTTCCCACCGAACAGGATCACGGTGCCGGTCGATGTGTCGTACGACATCGACCCCCAGAACGCGCCCGGGGGGGCCACACCGGAGGTGATGTTTGTCCAGTTCCCGCCGGAGTACGCCCAGGTGTCGGTCTCGAAGCTGCTGTGCGCCTCGATGCCGCCGAACAGCACCACCTCGTGGTCGGCCACGTCGTCGGCGAGGAAGAATCCGAATCGGGCCGCCGGGGCGTGCGCGGTGGTCCGGTTCGTCCAGTGACCGGCGAGGAACGACCAGGTGTCGTTGTAGAACTGGTACGGTCCGCCTCCGGTCCATTCCCCGCCGAACAGGAGGACATAGCCGTCCGTGGAATCGTACACCATGCCGGCGCTCACCCGCGGTGGCGGCGACGTCGAGGAATTGCCGGTGATGTTGGTCCACACGGGAGTCGAGGCGGTTGGGCGCGGGCTCAGCGAGATCGAGGATGCGCTCCGGGAGAGCGAGCTCGGACCGCTGCGCGGCGGCGAGCGATCGCTCGGGGCGCCCCCCGGGGTGGGCCAACCCCCGACGACAACGAGGGCCACCAGTCCGAGGACGGCCAGTCCGGCGAGAACGCGGCGAAAGGGGGAGTCCATCCGACCCCCGGACCTCCCGGGGGTACTTAGCGCCCCTCGAAACGGCGCGAGTCGGGCCGAACCCTAGCCCATCCCGACGATCCGGCCGTCCGGGAAGACGTCGATCCGCTCGGCGAGCGGCCGTTTCGGGAGACCCGGCATCGTCTCGATCTCGCCGAGGTACACGACCGTGAATCCGGCGCCGGCCGAGCGGTCGATGCGCGGCACGGCGACCCGATAGCCGCTCGGCCGCCCGAGGCGCCGGGGGTCGTCGGAGATCGAGAGCGCCGTCTTTGCGACGCAGATCGGCACGGTGCCCTCTCCGGCGCGAACGAGTTCGTCGAGTTGGGCCCGGGCAGCGTCCGACCAGTCCGCCCCGTCCCCGCCGTAGACCCGTCGCACCAGGACGTCGAGCGCTTCGGGAACCGTCGCCTCCGCCGGGTACAACGGGGCGCTCCGGCCCCCCGCGCCCGCGACCTCCACCGCGCGCTCGGCCACGGCCGCCGCCCCGGCCGCGCCGTCCGAGAATCCCGTCGATTCCGCGAAGGCCGCCCCCTCGGCGGTGGCCGTCGTCCGAACGAGGGCCACTTCGTCGGGGGCATCATCCGGGAACCGGTTGAGCACGACGACCGGGGGAACGCCGAGGGCGGCCAAGTTCGCGAGGTGGGCGCGGAGGTTGACGACGCCTCGTTCGACGGCCGCGATGTCCGGCGTCCCGAGATGCTCCTCGTCGAGGCCGCCCTGGCGGCGGAGCCCCCGAACCGTGGTGACGAGGAGGCCGGCGTCCACGGAGAGGCCGGCCTGCCGGGCGACGATATCGACGAACTTCTCGGCGCCGAGTTCGGTCGCGAACCCGGCCTCGACGACGGCGTAGTCGGCCGAGGTCAGGGCGAATTCAATCGCGAGCCGGCTCGCGGTGCCGTGCGCGATGTTCCCGAAGGGGCCCCCGTGCACCAGAGCCGGAGTTCCGTCGGCGCACTGGACCAGGTTCGGCTCGAGCGCGTCCCGCAGGAGCGCGGCCATCGCTCCCTCCGCGTGGAGGTCGTGGGCCCGCACGGGGTTTCCCGCCGCGTCCCAGGCGACGATGATCCGCCCCAGCCGGTCCCGGAGATCGGGATAGTCCCGAGCCAGGCCAAGGATGGCCGTCACCTCGGAGGCCGCCGTGATAACGAAGCGGCTGTCCCGACGGACGCTCTTCCGAACCCCGCCGCTCTCGGCGACGACGTGGCGGAGCGCCCGGTCCTCCATGTCGACGGTCCACGGCCAGCGGATCCGGGCCGGGTCGATCGCGAGCTCGTTCCCGTGGTAGAGGTGGTTGTCGAGCAGGGCGGAGAGGAGGTTGTGCGCCGCCGCGGCGGCGTGAAGGTCCCCCGTAAACCCGAGGTTGATCTGGTCGGCCGGCT
>DAIQBL010000092.1:0-4213 GCA_036781185.1 Thermoplasmatota archaeon
CCCGTCGCCGCTCCGCGCGACGAGCCGGTCAATCTCGTCGAGGATCAGCAGCACGATACCGCCCTTCGCGTCCATCAGGTCGCGCATCGCCGCCTGGACGCGGTCGAGCGACCATCCCGTCGGGATCCGGTCGGACTCCTTCGGGGCGAACGTGTTGCCGATCGTCTGCATCAGGCTGTACGGCGTCTCGACGTTCCCGCAGTTCACGGCGATGAACGTCAGCTTGCGGCTGAACTCTCCCCGGCGCTGGACGTCCGCCCGCACCTGCGCCACGACGGCGGTCTTCCCGGTCCCGATCTTCCCGTAGATGAGGAGGTTCGACGGCACGTTGCCCTTGAGGGCGGGCGCGAGGATCTCCGCGACCTGCCGGATCTGGTGCTCCCGGTGGGGCAGCCGGTTCGGGACGTACGTCTCCCGAAGGATCTCGCGGTCCCCCTTGAACAGCTCCGGCCCTTGCCGGAGGACGGAATCGAACACCTCGCTCGCCGAGTTGCGGGGCAGGGCCGGCGGGGCGGTCACGACGGGAACCACCGTCGGTCCCCCCCGTCCCGTCGCGGCTTCGTTCGCCGCGGCGAGCGGTTCGGACCCCATCGTGTGCTCTCCGCGCGGTACCCGATCCGGGAGCGCCTTCACGCCCCCGGATGGCCTCGGGCGGAGTCGCGGAGGGTGGTATCGCATATCTATCTTGTGCCGGAAAAGTGCCGTCGACCTCTCGTCCGGCCCACCGGGGCCCCGACGAGCCGCTCGGCCCCGCATCCGCTCCGTTATGGCACCGGATGGTTGGTCCCGCGGCGGTTCCGCCATGCACGCCCGCCTCGCCGTTCTCCTCCTGGCCGTCCTCCTCGCCCTACCGGTCGCCGGGGCGACGTCCCTGGGCCCGGCGACGACGCCGCCCACGGGTTCCGGCGGGTCGAACAACGGCACCCTCGTCGTCGTCGTCACGCCGGCGACGTCGACCGTCCTCGTCAATGGCACGCCGGTGGCGACCGGCGCGTCCGGCACCGCGAGCGTTACCCTGCCCGCGGGAACCTACTTCGTGACCGTCAGCGCCGTCGGCTACGCGGAGTTCACGGGCAATGTCACGGTCTCTACGGCGCAGACGGAGTACCTCACGGTCCACCTCGTGTCGGCGCCGCCGTCCTCGGGGGGCTCGGGGCTGAAGCTGTCCTCGTTCACGGTCGGGTTGGTGGCCACCATCGTCGGGGTCGTGGCGGTGGCCGGCCTCGCGATCTACTTGTGGCGACGGAAGACGGCCCCGGAGTCGACCGAACCCCCGGCGGCCGAGGCGAAGCCCGGCGAGGAGCCGGAGTAGCCGCTCGCCTCAGTCATCGTCGTCGTCGTCGGACGGTTCCGGAACGCTCCGGAGCCGCAGCACCGCGATCACCGCCACCGCCCACCCGACGACCGCCGCGGCAAGCAAGCCCGCCGAGAGCGGGCCGAACGACCCGAGGGACGGCCCCGAGCTCGTCGTGCCGGAGAGCCCGCCGATGTCGACGGTCGTGTTGGCGTAGGCCGTGCGGAGCGACGCGTCGGTCGCTGTGACGTTCACAACGAACGTCCCGGTCGCGTGGTAGTCGTGGGTGACGTTTTCGCCGTGGGCCACGGCGCCGTCGCCGAAGGCCCAGACGTACGACCCGGCGCCCGAGCCCCCGATGAGGCGGGCATGGAAGGCGAGGCTGTCGGAGCCGTTCGGGCCCGCGCTCGTCACGATGACGACGGCGGGCGGGGCGTAGACGGTCTCGGGGACCGACCCGATCGCCGACCCGCCCGTCCCGTTGTCGACGACGGTGACGAGCGCCGTGAACGTGCCCGCCGAACCGTACGAGTGGCCCACGCTCGCGCCGGACCCGTTCGTCCCGTCCCCGAACTGCCAATGGTACACGAACGGGCCGGTGCCGGTCGCGGAGGCGGTGAAGTTCACGAGGGTCCCCTCGTAGGCGGGAGATGGGTTGGCCGAGGCCGAGACGATCGGGGGGGCGCCCGCGCTGATCAGGACGCTCGTCCGGACGATCGCCGTCCCGCCGTACACGTCGGCGACGTGGAGCAGCACCCCGATGAGCCCGACCGTCGCGATCCGGGCCGTCGTGTTGGCGTACGCCTCGGTCGGGCTGGTCCGCGTGACGTTCGCGAGCGTGAAGGCGAAGCCGGGGAACGAGTAGATCGCCTCGTCGATCGTGTCGTTCGTGCCGGTGGCGATGCGCGTCGAGAACGTCGCATCGTAGGGGGCGGGTCCGCCTGGACCCCCCTCGATCGGGCCGGGGGCGAGCGGAGCGGGTGTCGCCGTGAGCGGGACGGGCGTCGCGAAGCCGGACCCGAACGCGTCCTCGGGCACCACGGTCGCGTACGCCGTGACGTTGTCCACAAAGGGAAGGCCGAGCGACAGCGCCGTCGTGTTCCAGATCTCCACGCCGCCGTCGGAGAGGTTCTGCGTGGTGTTCGAGAACCCCGCGCGGAACGGCGTGGCGGCGCGGCTCTGGTTCCCCGTGAGGAACACGGCGTACCGGAGCACCGGTCCCGCGGGGGAACTCGAGGCGGTCCAGTTCACCCCGAGGAGCGAGCCCCCGGCCGAGATGTTCGCGAGGGGCGCGAGCGGACCCGACCAGACGTCTCGGAGGAGGGGCGTGCCGGTCGCGGCGACGCCGTTGGCATCCGTGACGGTCACCCGGACGTCCGCGAGGCCGATCCCCCCGCCGAGCGCGACGGGGACCGTGGTCGAGTTCGTGGGAGCCGTGACGTTCGTCGTGCTGCCGTTGCCGAGGACAAGGACGACCTGGTACGGGGCGGCCCCGCCGCGGACTGTGACGTTCACGGGCGTGGGAGGGGCCCCGTGCCAGAACGTCCCCGCCACGGCCGAAGCGACCACGGCGAGGGGGGAGTTCGGCGAGGTGCCCGCCGAGGCGGTCGTCGCCGCGGTCGTGTTCGCGAACGTTTCGGCGGTGACCGTGATCCGATACGACCCCGGCGTCGGGAGGCCCGTGACCGTGGTCGCGGTGACGTTGCCGACGGAGTAGGTGCCCGAGAAGCCCGAGGTCGTCGCGTTCACCGTGACGAGGTAGCCGCGGACGTCGGCGGAGCTCTCCGTCCAGGTCAGGTGATAACCGGCCGCGACCGACGCGATGTTGGTCGCGCTGAAACCGGGCGCCGCGGGAGACGGGACGGCGCACGAGCTCGTCCCACCCGTCATCGCGAGGGCGTGGGCGACGGACGGGCCCCAGACGTTCCCACGGGCCCGCTCCGCGACCCAGTAGCGGAGCGTGCCGTTCTCGCTGGCGACATTCAACGGGACGGTGACGCGCGCGAGTGTACCGGTCAGGGCCACTTCGACCTCCGCGAGCCTCGGACCGCCGGCGGCGCACCAGAGCGCCTCGACCTGGACCGCGGACGCCCCGCGGGGGTCGGCGACCGTCAGGTTGACCGTGGCGTTGCCCGCGACGCCGGACGCCGAATCGATCGTGACCTCGGCCGGGGCCTGCCAGGTCCCGGCGCCGGTGGGATTGTACTGGCCAACGCCCCCGTAGGTGGCGAGGGCCCCGGTCGCCGAGCCGATCTGCCACGCCGAGGCGTTCGCGCCGTTCGGGACGATAGCGAGTGTCGGATAGGCCCTCGTGCCGCCGTCCGTGAGGGCGTCCGGGCAATTCGCGAGCGTCTGCGGCCCCCCGCAAGCGCCGCTCGATGACGCGGTCGCGATCCAGGGGAACGACTCGACCGCCGCGGTCGACGAGTTCCAGTACGATGCGCCGGTGACCAGCGGAACCGCGGTCGCCGCGAGGGCAGGACCGTCGTAGCTGTTGCAGGATGTCGGGCCAGGGACCGTGGGGCAGTCCGTCCAGCCGAACGCCACGTCGTACGGCGTCGCCCACCCTCCGTCGGAAGCGTTCGAGGAATCGAATCGGGGGCCGACGGCATCCCCCGTCACCGTGGAGGCGGCTCCGTACGACCAGCCGGCCGAGGCCGAGGCGTTGCTCGTATCGTTCACCCACACCCTCAGCGGGGAGACGGACCCGACCGACCCCCACACCGTCACGGCGAGCTGGTCGCCGGGCGCGAATCGTCCGACCGCCGGCGACGACGCCCACCCCCCTCCGAGGACGATGTTGTCTTCGCAGACGGGCACGCTGCCGACCGCTCCCGCGGCGCTCGCGTTCTGGCAGAGCGGGTCGCACGACCCGGACGGCGCGAGGTCGCGGACCGGGACCTGGGCGACCCAGTCCGG
>DAIQBL010000093.1:0-3268 GCA_036781185.1 Thermoplasmatota archaeon
CAATGGCTCTCTGGTCGAGATGTTGGCCTGGAACGGCACCCTGCGGGTCAACTCAACGCTTAGGTCAATTCGACCCCGAGTAGCACCACGGCCATTCTGAGTGGAACCGTCACGAGCGCGCTCCCGCTCCAGTACTACTTTGGGTCCTTCGGAGACGGCACCGGTTGGAACGCCACGGCGTCGACGAACATGACCAATGCTACGTTCTACGGGTCGGAGACCTACCTGATCCAAGGGCCGTTCCAAGTCACCGTCGGCGCCGTGGCCCCCGGCGAACTGGCCGCGGTCTCGTACACGCTTTGGGTCAACATTCAGACTGGCGGCGGGTCGAACAACTCCTCCGGCGCGCATCCGGCCCCCGTTTCGGTGACGGTCGGAGCAAGCCTCGTGACCGGGGGAGCGCCGCTGAACACCACCCTCTCCGCGTACATCGATGGAGGGTCGGCACCGTTCGTGGTGACCTGGAGCCTACCGGGGAGCAACGCGACCACGAACCTGACCGGGCTGATGGTGGCGGTCTCGTACTCCTCGTCGGGCTGGTACCCCGCGACCGCCTTTGTCTACAACACGACCTCTTCGTTCGGTCAGGTCCTCGTCGGGTACGGGGGCGTCTGGCTGTACGTCTCGGGCGGCAACGGCAGCAGTGGCAACGGTCCGGGGAACGGCTCCGGGAACGGGTCGGACCATCGTTCGGGACTGACCCCGATCACCGGTCATCTCGCCGGGTCGGGGCTCACGGCGGCGCTGGTGGCCGAGGGACTGATCGGCGCGGCGGCGGCGGCGGGAGCCGTCGTCGGCGCGCTCGGAGGCTTCGCCCTCGGACGCCGGCGACACCCCCAGCGGCGGGCCGAGCGGGGGGCCACGGACCGGGGCCCCCCCCGCTAGGGTGGCTTCGATGGTCGGACCGCCGGGAGGCCTCGCGCCCGTCCGTGGCGTCGCGCCCGGCCGCGACGGGAGGCGCCGGACCCAGTGCGGCCGGCCATCCGCCTTCCCGCCCATCCTCGTCATCGGACTCGTTGGCCTTCTGCTGGGCGCGAGCCTCCCCCTGGCCGGATTCTCGTCCCGGCCGGCCGAGCGCATCGCCACCAGCGTGGCGCACCTCGCGTCCGAGCTGGTGCTGACCCTCATTCCGTCTCCCGCGGCCGGCAGCGCGCCGCTGTTGGCGAACGTGAGCGTCACCGTCAGCGGGGGTCATGCCCCGTTCAACGTGTCCCTCTGCTTCGGCGTCGCGGATCACCAGAGCCCGACGGCGAATTGCGGGACGGGAGCGACCGGTTGGTCCGGCACGTCGGACCTCCATTTTGCCCACCTCTACTCCTCGCCGGGAAACTTCAGCGTCACGGGAATCGCGACCGATGGGGCCGGCGACGGGGTCGGGTCGACCGCGCTCATCGTCGTCACTCCGCCGTCGGTGCTGAACGCCACCGTCGGCGAACGGACCACGGCCGGCAACGCGCCTTTGGCCGTGACCTTCAACGAGAGCGTCGCGGGGGGAACTCTCCCGATCACGCTCCAATGGGCGTTCGGCGACGGCGCGTCCGGCTCCGAACTCCCGGGGGTGCCCGTCATACACGTCTACCGGACCGTGGGGACGTTCACCCCGATCCTGACGGTCGCCGATGGCGCCGGCCACCGGACGGTGCGGTCGGCCGGGCCTGTCACCGTGACCGCCGCCCCCGGAACACCGTTCCCGGGTTCGGTCGGCATGCCGTCCCCGCTGGAGCTGGGCGGCGCATTCGTCGCCACCGCGCTCGCCCTCGGGGTGCTGGTGCCGCTGCTGCAGCGCCGCCGGTGGCGCCGCGAAGGCAACGCGCTCGTCGACGAGCTCGAACATGACCTTGCGGACCGCTCCCCTCCGCGCCGGCCCCCGTGATCCGGTCGAACGTGCGACCGGGCATCCCCGCTCGCCTCGTGGCGTCCGCCGTGGGGCGGGTGTCGCAGGCGGTCGTCCTGGTCCTGATCCTCTTCCTCATCGCGGACGCCGCCGTGAGTGCCTCGGTATCGGCTCTCCCCGCCTGCCCGTTCCCTGCGATAGTCCAGGTGACGCCGACGACGGGAATTGCTCCCGAGGAGGTCCGGCTGAACGCGACCGTCTCGAGCGGGTCACCGACGACGTACGACTGGTCGTTCGGGGACGGCAGCTACTGGAACGGCTCGGGAAACGGCGCCTCGGACCCGTTGCATCGGTATGGTACCCCCGGCAGCTACTCGGTACAGGTTTCGGTCGTCGAGGCGACGTGCGTCGCGGTCGGCGAGACGACGTTCGTCGCGGCCCCGGGACCTCTCGACGTAGTCGCGACGGCGACGCCCTCGTCGGGGACCTCTCCCCTGACCATCGGATTCTCGGCGACGATCACCGGGGGAAGTGGGACGTACGTGAGCGTGTTCTGGTCGTTCGGCGACGGCGGCGTCGGGTCCGGGGACCCGGTGAACTACACGTACTCGCACACGGGGACGTACACGGCGTCGGTGAACGTGACCGACTCCTCGGGCCATTGGGCCGTCGCGGAAGTTCCGTTGACCCTGCGCGGAACCTCGGTCGGCGCTCCGTCCTCCCTGAGCGGGCCGGCCTCGATCGCGCTGGCGGCCGGGACCGGCGCCATCGTCGCGTTGGCCGCGGTGGGGCTCGCGTTCCGGCTCCGAACCAAGGACGCCGAGCAGGCGGGACCTTCTGCTCCCGGGCGGGACTCCTCCGAGGCCGCGGCCGGTTGGGCTCCTCAACTATCGCGTACCACGAATTCCGAGTCGCCGGGAGTCGGAACTTCGCCTCCGACGATCTCCGCCGCAACACCGACCGAGCGCGCTTCCCGCCCGTCGGGCCACGGGCCGGCGCTCGAGCGGCTGAAGCTCACCCAGCGGGTGATCCTCCACATCGGCGCCCAGGGCCGTCTCGCCCCGGACGACGTCGGGAAGCTGGAGTTGACGCAGGCAGGGATTTCGTCGTCCCTGGGCATCAGCCAAAACTCGGTGACGAACGTGCTCCGTCGGCTCGTGGCCGCCGAATTGTTGGAGCAAGACCTCCGCCATGTGTCCGGACAACCCCGGAGGCTGCGCGTCTACCGGTTCACGGCCCGCGGGGAGTCGGTCTACCGTGACATCTGGCTCCGCACGCGAGACCTTAGCCCACCCGCCTCCGATGAGGCGGGGGCCCGATCTCCCGGTTCGAAGTGAGCCGCGTCTCGGGCCCGGATTGAATGGGGGCGGGGAACTTGGGGCGGCCGCCACTGGGAGGGGCCTGATTTATGGCGATACCGACGCTGGCCCGGTC
>DAIQBL010000094.1:0-3255 GCA_036781185.1 Thermoplasmatota archaeon
CCGATCTCCTCGTTCAGAAGGCCGATCTGGAACCGGGACTCCGCCCGGTTCTTGGCGAGTCGGGGGGGCGAGCCCGTATCGGCCGGGCCCTCGCCGGGGGCGATCGGGTCGGGCGAACGGTTAGTCCGGGGGGTCGGGCCGGAGGCGGGGGAGGATTTCGGCATGGACCGGGAGGGGGCGGGCGCGAGGAGGAGGGGCGACCCGGCCGCCTTCTGCGCGAGCAGGAGCTCGTGCGCCCTCCGGGCGGACCGGGTGGCGTCGTCGTACTCCCCGCGCTTCAGCGCCCCTTCGGCGTCGTCGAGGGCGGTCTCCGCCACGTGGACGTCCGCGCCGCCGCGCTTCAGCGCCGCCGCCTCAGAGCGCGCGAGGACGACGAGGTTGTGCGCCCGGTCGTCGGCGAAGTTCGGCGACTCGCCGATGGATTCGCGGATCTGGGCGAGGCGCGCCTTGAGCCGACGGCTCAGGATGTAGTAGAGCCCGAACCCGACGCCGAGCAGGAGAACGGCGACGAGGATCAGCTGACCGAACAGGAGGGACGACGTCACGGTGCCGGGGCCGTCGGGCCCCCGACGGAATGTACGCGAACTCCCGCTATTTAGCCGCCACCGCCGACGGGGACCGAAGGCGGCGCCGGGTGCGACGGACGCGGCGGCTCAGAACACGCTCAGCTTGTCGGTGAGCAGCTTCTGGGGGATCGACCCGATGTCGTCGAACCACCGGTTGGCGACCGCCTCGGCGTCCTTCTGGATCTTCGCGAGCTTGACGCCGCTCGCGGGGAGCAGCTGCAGGCTCGCGACCTGCGGCTGGTCGACCGGCTTCCCGATCTGGGAGAGGATCCGGACGTGGGCTTCCTTGACGTTCCCGCCCGCCTCCTTGACGATGTCCTGCGCGATCTGGATGCCGAGGATGTTGTAGATCTTCCCGACGTGGTTCACCGGGTTCTTCCCGGCGGACGCCTCGAGGCTCATCGGCCGGCACGGCGTGATGAGGCCGTTCGCCCGGTTCCCGCGTCCGACCGAGCCGTCGTCGCCGGCCTCCATCGAGAGCCCCGTGACGGTGAGGTAGTAGCGGCCGAGCTCGGGGTCGTCGGCGGTGTTGACGTCGATGTGGACCTCCCGGT
Organism: Thermoplasmatota archaeon; assembly: GCA_036781185.1. GTDB lineage: Archaea > Thermoplasmatota > Thermoplasmata > Lutacidiplasmatales > UBA184 > Lutacidiplasma. The sequence continues at coordinate 1,121 of DAIQBL010000094.1, forward strand.
TCGTCAGCTTGGACGCCTGGTCCGCGAGCTTGTCGCGGATCTCGTCGCAGACGCTCTGGTACTCCTTCGGGTTCGCGATCTCGGAGTCGACCAGCGCCGCGGCGACCGTGAGGCGGATCGCGTCCTTCTGGCGGTACCCCATCACTTTGACGTCCTCGCCGAGCGCGGAGAGCTTCTTCTTCAGCCGGGTCGTCAGGAACCGCTCGCTCTCGAGCACGAGCCGCTCGGTGTCCGAGTACGGGGCGAAGCCGACGCCGAACGACGTGTCGTTCGAGAGGACCGCCTTCTCCTTGTCGTCGAAGACGCCGCGGAGGTCGACCGACCCCTGCCCGATCCGGCAGTCGAAATCGACGTGCTTGTCGACGTCGAGGTGGGAGCAGATCGACTTCATGTACGTCTTCGCGGCGTCGATCGCGACCTGCCGGTAGGCGAGCTTCTCGCCGTCGACCTCGGTCGTCGCACGACCGACGAGCAGGACGTAGATCGGGCTCGTGACCTTGCCGCCGCCGAACTTCGGCTCGCTCGCCCCGCCGACGACCTGGGTCTCGTCGGTGTTGTGATGGAGGATCCGCCCGAACTCGTCGAGGTAGAGGCGCGAGAGGGCGCGGCTGACGCTCTCGGAGATGCCGTCGGCCATCGAGTCCGGGTGTCCGAGTCCCTTCCGCTCGACCAGCTCGACCTCTTGGTCCTCGATCGGGACGGTGCGGAGCGGTTCGACCTGGATGTTCCGGCCCATGGGGGTCACTCGGGGCCGGCGGAGAAGGTCGGGGGGATAACCCTTACGTCCGAGAACGGGCGGCGCCCCCGCCGGACGGCGCGGCCGTTGCATCAGGAGAAAAGCGGTTTCGCATAGTACGGACCGTCCCGCCCAAACCCGAGCGCCCGGTAGTACTCGCGGGTGCCGACCGCGCTCGTGACGAACAGTCGGCGGGCTCCCGACTCGCGCGCGATCTCCTCGGCCCGCGCGAGCAGCGCTCGACCGAATCCCCGATGCTGGTAGCCACCCTCGGGCGCCGGGCTCCCGACGGGAGTCTCCGGGCCGAGGACCTTCAATTCCCGGATGATGGGACCGTCCGGCCCGAACCCGCCGTGTTCCGGCGGAAGGCGCAACCGGAGGAATCCCCCGACGGTTTCGGTCTCCGGGTCCTCCAACGACAGGAACCACTCGACCCCGCCCGACGCTTCGTAGCTCGTCTCCCAGGGTATGAATCGCGACGGCTCCGGCGTCGCCCGCCGGCCGGGTTCCCGGCACCGGAGGCACGGGCACCGGAGCCCTTGCTCGCGGAGGCGAGCCAGGGCGAGCTCGCGGACGTTCCCAGCGCGCACGCCCGCGGCGATCAGCCGCGCCGGGATGTCGCGTTGGATCCGCTGGATCCGGACCCATCGAGGGAGCCGCGCCTTGAGCCGGGCCAGCAGCTTCACGGCGGTCTCGGTGTCGTAGGGCTCGTACCGACCGGCCTTCCAGTCGTCGTACAGCGCCGTTCCCGGGATCACGAGAGTTGGGTAGATCTTCAGCATGTCCGGACGATACGACGGGTCGTCGAACAGACGCGCGAAGTCGGCGGCGTCCCGCTCGGGATCCATTCCCGGAAGTCCGAGCATCCAGTGGTAGGCGACCTTCAGACCCGCGTTGCGCGCATCGCGGGTGGCGTCGACGACGTCCGTCGACCGGTGCGCCCGGTTCACGGCCTCGAGGACCGGATCGGTCAGGCATTCGACGCCGAGTTCCACTCGCGTCACGCCCGCGTCGAGCAGCCAGGGGAGGACCTCCGGGCCGCACCAATCCGGGCGGGTCTCGACCGTCAGGCTGACGCATCGGTGCGCGCCGACCTCGTTCTGGATCTGCGCCTCCGTGAGCGACGCCGACGGGGTTCCATTCAGTCCGTCGAACACGCCCCGGATCACGGTCTCCTGGTACGCCCGCGGCCGAGCCGGGAACGTTCCGCCCATGACGATCACCTCGACCTTCGAGGTCGAGTGTCCGGTGGCTTCCAGCGCCGCGAGGCGGTGTTCGGTGATCGCCCGGGCGTCCCACTGGAACTGGGCTCCCCGAAGCGCGCTCGGCTCCTCCCCGGTGTAGCTCTGCGGGGTCCCCCGCTCGAGGCCCCCCGGACAGTACGTGCATCGCCCGTGGG
>DAIQBL010000095.1:0-3186 GCA_036781185.1 Thermoplasmatota archaeon
ACCCGTACCTCAACGTCGACGCCGGGACGATGAACCCGTACCAGCACGGCGAGGTGTTCGTCCTCGACGACGGCACCGAGGCCGACCTCGACCTCGGGAACTACGAGCGGTTCCTCGGCCAGAGCCTCGTCGGCTCCCACAACCTGACCACGGGGAAGGTGTACCGGGCCGTCATCGAGAAGGAACGGCGCGGCGACTACCTCGGGAACACCGTCCAGATCATCCCCCACATCACCGGCGAGATCAAGCGGACGATCCGCGAGGTCGCGCAGGCGTCCGGCGCCGAGGTCGTGCTCGTCGAAGTCGGCGGCACCGTCGGCGACATCGAGTCGATGCCGTTCCTCGAGGCGCTTCGCGAGCTCTCCTACGAGCTCGGCGAGGGGCGGTGCGCGTTCGTCCACACGACGCTCGTACCCGTGGTCGGGCCGGTGGGCGAGGCGAAGACGAAGCCGACCCAGCACTCGGTACGGGAGCTCCGGGCGATCGGGATCCGGCCGACGATGATCGTCGCCCGGGGACCGGCGCCGCTGGCGCCCGACATCAAGGCGAAGATCTCCCTGTTTTGCGACGTCCCCCCCGAGGCGGTGATCTCGGTCCCGGACCAGTCGACGATCTACGAGGTCCCGTTGGTGCTCGAAGCCCAGGGGGTCGGACGCCAGCTCACGAAGCTCCTCGACCTTCCGGACCGGGAACCCGACTACACCGCGTGGAAGGAGTTCCTCGAGACGTACCGTCGGGGGGACAGCGAGGTCGAGGTCTCCGTCGTCGGCAAGTACACGGAACTTCGGGACGCCTACCTCTCGCACATCGAGGCGTTCCACCACGTCCAGGGCCGGCTCGGCGTCACGATCAATCTCAAGTGGTACGACGCCGAGGACCTCCCGAGGGACCCCGCGGCGCTCGCCCGGGTGGCCCGCTCGGACGCCCTGCTCGTCCCGGGGGGGTTCGGGGCCCGCGGCGTGGAGGGGAAGATGCTCGCGATCTCCGCGGCGCGCGAGGGGGGCATCCCGTTCCTCGGCGTCTGCTACGGATTCCAGATGGCCGCGATCGAGTTCGCGCGGCACGTACTCGCCCTGCCCATGGCGAACACGACGGAGGTCGAGCCCCACACGCCGGACCCTGTCGTCTGCCTCCTCGATGACCAGAAGACGCTCGCCACGATGGGCGGCACGATGCGCCTTGGCGCCCTGAAGGTCACGCTCGCGGAAGACTCCCACATCGCCCAGCTCTACGGCCGAACCGAGGTGTTCGAGCGCCACCGCCACCGGTACGAGATCAATCCCGCCTACCTCGACCGGCTCCGCGAGCACGGGCTCCGGGCGACCGGGAGGTCGCCGGACGGGCGGGTCGAGGTCCTCGAGCTCGTGGACCATCCGTTCTTCTTCGGCGTCCAGTACCACCCGGAGTTCCTCTCGCGCCCCGAGGCCCCGCACCCGCTCTACCTCGGGCTCGTCCAGGCCGCGCTCGCGCGGAAGGGGGTGGCGGCCGATGTCGCTCCCACGCCGGCTCGCGCGTGAGCTGAAGGACCGGGACGGCGAGTCCGTCCGGATCGGCGGCCATCTCGAGGACTACCGCGCGCTCGGCGGTGTCGCGTTCGCGCTCGTCCGCGACGGCTCCGGCACGACCCAGGTGACGCTCAAGAAGGGGGTCGCCGACCCCGCGCTGTTCGCCCTGTTCGAGGCGGCGCCGCGCGAGTCGGTCGTCGAGGTCGAAGGGGTCGCGAAGCGCTCGGAGAAGTCGAACCGGGGGGTCGAGCTGTTCCCGACCTCGGCCCGAGTACTCTCGGCCGCGGAGGTCCCGCTCCCGCTCGGCGTCGTCGACAAGGTCGGGGCGGACCTCGACACGCGGCTCAACCACCGCGTCCTCGACCTCCGCAAGCCCGCCGTCCGGGCCATCTTCGAGCTGCGCGCGGCCGTCCTCGACGGGTTCCGGACGGCGTTCCAGGCGGCCGGGTTCATCGAGGTCGAGACGCCGAAGCTGCTCCGGCAGGGCGCCGAGGGCGGGGCGACCCTGTTCCCGGTCGACTACTTCGGCACCCGCGCCTACCTCGCGCAAAGCCCGCAACTGTACAAGCAGATGCTGATGGCCGCCGACTTCGAGCGGGTGTTCGAGATCGCGCCCGCCTTCCGGGCCGAGCCGTCGGACACGGTCCGCCACATCACGGAGTTCGCGAGCCTCGACGGGGAGATGGCGTTCATCGACTCCGCGGAGGACCTCCGGGTCACGCTCGAGGAGGCGGTCGCGTCGACGATCGCCCACGCCCGCGCCGCGCTCACAGCGACCTCGAACCCGCTCGCGGCCCGACTGACCGACCCGCCGCGGCCGTTTCCACGGATCCCGTTCCCGACCGTCATGGAGTGGCTCGGCCGGCCCGGCGTCGAGCAGGACCTCGGCACCGAGGACGAGAAGCGGCTCGGCGAGATCGTCCGGCAGAAGCTCGGCGTCCCGCTCTACTACATCACCGACTTCCCGACGTCGGTGAAGACCTCGACGTTCTACGCCCGCCGGCAGGACGCCCACCCAGAACTGACGGAGTACTTCGACCTCGAGTTCTCCGGCCTCGAGATCGCGAGCGGAGGACCTCGAGAGCACCGCCTCGACCGCTTGCTCGCGAACATGGCCGCGGCCGGGGTCGACCCGGCCCAGTTCTCCGGCTACCTCGAGGCGTTCCGGTTCGGGATGCCGCCGCACGGCGGCTGGGGGTTCGGCATCGACCGGTTCACCTGGGCTCTCGCAGGGGTCCCCAATATCCGTGAGACCCGCTTGTTCCCCCGCGACCGCTATCGGCTCGAGCCGTAGGAGTCCCATGGTCACCGCAGGACGCACGCTTACCGACCGCATCGACCTCGTCGGCCGGTGGGCCGCCGTGCTCGAGGAGGCGGAGCTCCGCCCGAGGATCCTCGAGCTCGCGGACCGGTTCCCGGAGGAGCGTTCGCTCGACGTGGCGTTCTCCGCGATCGAATCGGCCGACCTCGGCCTCGCCGACCTCCTGCTCGAACGGCCGGAGGAGGCGATCGCCGCCGGGATCCGGGCGATGAAGGAGCTGATCCCCGCGGCGGGCTCCCAGGCCGACGACCTGCGGATCCGCGTGACCGGACTCCCGTCCACCGCCAAGCGGCTCATCCGCATGATCCGCGAGAGCGACCTCAATCAGTTCGTCGCCCTCGACGGGATCGTCCGAAAGGC
>DAIQBL010000096.1:0-3086 GCA_036781185.1 Thermoplasmatota archaeon
GCGAGCTGGTCGGCGACCTCGCCGAGGGTCTCGAGGTGGAGGTCGACGTCCCGGTCGGAGTGGACGACGCTGACGGTCCACTGCTCGTCGGGGCCGGTCCCGCTCGGGATGACGCCCTTGTTGAGGCAGAGGTAGTAGTACAGCATCGAGCGCTCGCCGTCGACCGTCAGGAACGAGCGCCAGTCCCTCACCTTGTGGTCGGAGAAGAACACCGTCCCGGACACGCCGTCGGCCGCGATGTAGCCGGGGACCTTGTGGTCGTGGAACGTCTCCTCGTACCCCTTCGCGAGCCGAGCGTTCAACCGCGCGGCGTGGGCGAGGTTGTCCTCGGTGATCACGTGGTCGAGGGTCGCGAGGCAGCACGCCATCGAGATCGGGTTGGAGTTGAACGTGCCCGCGTGGGCGATCTTCCGCGGCCCGACCTGGTCGAGGAGGCCCGTCCGGGTCGCGATGGCGGAGAGCGGCGCGCCGCAGGCGATCGACTTGCCGAGCAGCATCATGTCGGGACGGACGCCCATCCGGCCGGCGCCCCCGTGGGGGTACTTCGCGCCGGTCTTGATCTCGTCGAAGACGAGGAGCGCCCCGAGCTCGTCGGCGAGCTCCCGGAGCCCGTTCAGGAACCCGTCCTCGGGCATGACGAACCCCATGTTCATCGGGATCGGCTCGACGAGGATCGCCGCGACGTCCTCGGCGTGCTCGCGGCAGATCGCCCGGGTCGACTCGAGGTCGTTGAACGGGGCGACGCGGGTGCGCTCGGCGACCTCGGGGAGGATCCCCGGCCCGGCCGGGGCGGAGCGGGGACGGTCGGCCGGCCCCGCGGCCTCGGGCCGCGGTTTCACGCCGACGAGGAGCGTGTCGTGGGAGCCGTGGTAGCCCCCCTCGAACTTCACGATGTACCGGTGGTTGGTGACGGCCCGGGCGATCCGCATCCCGTGGTGCGTCGCCTCGAGGCCGGTCGAACTGAACCGAACCTGGCCCATCCCGAAGCGCCGACAGATCCGCTCGGCGACGTCGGGCGTCTTCTCCCATTCGTAGCCATAGAGGCTCCCGCGCTCGAGCTGCTGGCTGAGCGCCTCGACGATCTTCGGGTGGGCGTGGCCGCTCGCGAGGCCCCCGAACCCCATGTTGAAGTCGAGGTACTCGGACCCGTCGGCGTCCCAGAGGGAGACCCGGTTCGCCCGGTGCACGTAGAACGGGTACGGGTCGAGGAACCGATAGTTGGAGTGCACGCCGAGCGGGGTCCACACCTTCGCGTGGTTCCAGATGGCGGCGGACTTCGGGGTCCGACGCTCGTACTCCTTCATCGCGGCGGCGAGCTTCGGGTCGACCGTCGGGGACTCCGACGGATGGCTCAGCGACGCGTGCATGGAATCGGTCGGCGGACCCGCCCGTCCTACATTACTCCTCGGCGATGCGACCGGCGCGAGTTATACATCAACCGCCCGGTCCGAGACCGCGAGGGCCTTGTCGAGCGCCTCGACCCCGCGGTCGATCTCGGGCCGGGTGATGATCAGGGGTGGGGCCACCACGAGGTGCGAGACCCAGGCCATCACGTAGACGCCGTCGGCGAGCATCGCTTGCGCGACCTGCTCCGCCATCAGGGGCCGCCCCGCGAGCTTGTCGTCCGGGGTGTTGAACGGGGCCTTGGTCGTCCGGTTCCGGACGAGCTCGACCGCCGCGAACAGTCCGAGACCCCGGACGTCCCCGACCGACGGGTGACGGGTCGCGAGCTCCCGGAGCCGCTCCAATAGGTACGCCCCGTCCTTCGCGGATTTCTCGAGCAGGCCGAGGCGCCTGTACTCGCCGATCGCGGCCACGGCCGGGGCGAGCGTGAGCGGGTGGGCCTCGTACGTGTGGCCATGCGGGAAGTACCGGTCCCGGAACGCGTCCTGAAGCGCGCCAGTAGTTGCCGTGACCCCGAGGGGCACGTACGCTGCCGTGACCCCCTTCGCGGTCGTGAGGATGTCCGGCACGACCCCCCAGTGGTCGATGCCGAACCATCGGCCCGTGCGCCCCCAGGCGGTCATCACCTCGTCGGCGATCAGGAGGACGTCGTGCGCCTTCGTGATCGCGCGGATCCTCGGAAGGTACTCCGGGACCGGCACGAGGACGCCGTTCGTCCCGACCACGGGTTCGACGATCATCGCCGCGACGTCCCCCTCGTGCTCGAGCTGGTAGTCGACGTACTCCGCGCAGGCGACTCCGCAGGACGGGTAGGTGAGCCCGAACGGGCACCGGTAGCAGTAGCAGTCCGGGGCGAACACCGTCCCCGGGACCTTCTGATGGGGCTCCGAGGCGCGGCGGCGGAGGTCCCCGGTCACGGAGATGGACGCCGCCGTCGAGCCGTGGTAGGAGCGGTACCGGGCGACGACCTTCGTCCGGCCGGACGCGACCCGGGCGATCTTGAGCGCGGCCTCGTTCGCCTCGGTTCCCGACGTCGAGAAGAACAGTCGGTCGACCCCGACGGGCAGGATCTCCCCGAGCGCGACCGACAGTTCAGCGCGCGCCGGGGTGGCGAACCCGGGGGCCGCGTACGGGAGCTCGCGGGCCTGGCGGGCGATCGCCTCTTGGACCGCGCGATTCGAGTGGCCGAGGTTCGTCGCCACGAGCTGGCTCGAGAAGTCGAGGATCGCCCGACCGTCGGCCGTCCAGAACGTGGAGTCCTCCGCGCGGGTCACGACGAGCGGCGCCCACCCGCCCTGCCGGCGCCACGTCACGTAGTTCGACTCCCGGACCTCGGCCGCGACGCGCTCCGGGTCCATGCGACCGCTCGTCCGGGGGCTAGAGGCTCGACGCGAGCGCCCGGACGGCCGCCCCGGCGCCCTTCGGGAACGGTCCGCCGTGGTAGGTGAGGAGGCTCTCGAGCGGCAGGCGGGCGACGTGGCGCGCGGAGATGATCGCGCACGAACCGTCGTGGGTGTACTCCTTCGGCGTGAGCGAGAGCTTCCCGCCCAATCCAAAGAAGAGGTCGCCCGAGAACAGGATCTTCCGCTCGGGGTGGTAGTAGGCGGTGTGCCCGGGGGTGTGGCCCGGCGTATGGTAGGCGACGAGCCCGCCGGCGGCGTCGATCCCGTCGCCGTCCTTGA
>DAIQBL010000097.1:0-1919 GCA_036781185.1 Thermoplasmatota archaeon
TCCACGTCCTGCTGTTCTGGACGTGCGCGGCGGCGACCGTGCTCTCCCACAGCCTCGTCGGCGTCATCCTGGTCGCCGCTCTCGGGGTGTTCTTCGTCCTCGCCCTGTCGATCAAGGCGGTCCCTCGGGAGATCTACCGGTCGAGGGCGAGCCTCGCGGGAATCGCGATCTTCCTCGTCTCGGTCGGGGGGTTCTACGCGTCGACCGCCCTTCTGCGAATCCCCCACCCGAACTACCTGCAGAGCGGAGCGTTCGCGTATGTCCGCAACGGCGTTTCGGCGATCTTCAACCTCCTGACCCGTCCGTGGTTCCATGGGCTGAAGCTGGCGCCGCCCGACGCGCTCGCGCTCCTCGCCATCCTCGGGGTGGGCCTAGCGCTCTACGCGGTCGGGCTCCGCGTGTTCTGGAAGCACCGGATGACCCTCGGGACGATGGCGGCGCTCGCGCTCGCCCTGAGCCCCGTGGTGCTCGCCGGCCTCGGATGGGAGCTCTCCGTCGTGACCGACTACGGACGGTTCAGCTACTTCCTCGTCACGCCGCTCGCCCTCGCGATCGGCCTCCTCCTCGACCGGTTCATGACGGAGGCCAACCGGCGCCGCGTCCGCGCCCCGGCCTGGCTCCCCGCCCCGAAGAACCCGAGTCCCCGGTGGCGGCCGGGTGGGCCTCATGCCGACTCACCGGCCGCCCTGTTCGGCCTCGCGGTCGTGGCAGTCACCGTCCTCGTCCTGGCCGACGTCGTCTCGGTCCGGTCGCTCCCCGGGGACGAAGCGGCGACGACAAAGGTCGGCCACGATGCGACGTTCCTGCACGCCCTCGACCTGATCCGGGCGACGGGGGTCCAAGGGAGCCTGCTGACGGTGCCGGGGGTGGCGAAATGGTCGCGCGCGCTGCTCGTGCGGGATGCGTACTTCCCGAACCTGGCCGCCCGGTACACGTTCGACCCGACCCACCTCGTCGACGAAGAGACGGCGTACTTCGCCCTGACCTCCCGATACACGGCGACGAACGGCGAGGTCGCCGTCACCGCGCTCGGGACGAACCTCGCCTCGGGGAACCGGACGTTCGAGTACCAGCCCGCGTACTTCGGGGTGTTCACCCCGGTCGCGGCCCTCCCCGTGGCAGAGGTCAACGCGACCGTCGTCCGGAACGGCGCGCCCGTCTCCTCGGAGACCATCCAACCGGTCACGTCGGGAGGGACGGTCGTGCTCGCCCCCGCGGGCCCATCGTCGTTCTCGATCTCGTACACGGGGACCGGGTTCGTCCTGACCGTCACGGTGGCGACGAGCGCCTCCACCCCCGTCGCCACGATCGTGGTCTCGGCGGCGCCTTCGCCGGGGTACCGGCTCCTCGGGCTGTCGGGCAACCTCACGGGGCCGTCCGCCGGTACGGCGAGGTTCGACACGGGCAACTCGCCCGGATCGCTCGACATCACGCCCGGGAAGTTCGGCACGGCACTCGCGACCGGCGTCCAGGTCACTCCGAAGAGCGCCCTCGGCGCCGTCGCCCACTTCAACCACCCGAACAATCCGGCGCACGCCGCGTTTGCGGTCCAGGCGCCCACCGGCGCTTCGGCGCTCGCCGTGAGCTTCGCGTTCGTCACCCCGACCGCCTCGAATCTCGTCTCCGGGCTGCCGCCCCTCCTGACGACCGATTCCGTGTGGGCGAACTGGACGGTCCGGTTCGTCCTCTACTCGAACTCGTCGACGAACGAGGGGACGCTCGCGAATCTCCTCCCCGACGAAGTCAGTTACCTGGAGCGGGAGTTCGGGGCTAAATTGGTCGGGATCTCCGGTGGGTGGACGGTGCTGATCGTGCCCCCCGCCGGATCGCTCCCGTCCGGCCCCCGGACCTCCCTAGTCGGGCCGCCCGGTGGCGGAGCCCCCGGCGGACCGTCGCCGTCCCCTGGGATGGGTGAGACA